>CAZXVW010000132.1:0-12484 GCA_964644025.1 uncultured Solibacteraceae bacterium
ATGCAGGTAGGTACTAGAGCATTGGGTGTGTGATCGCGTGTAGGGCTCACATTCTGACCGGTATGAACACGACAATTAGTGAACGGTGTGAGAGGGTCCCAATCACGCACGGTACCGAACCAACTATTCTCCGCATTCTTACCCGCCTCGGCGCTGGCGGGCCGCCAATTCACGTGGTGGCCGTCAACCGGGAGATGCGGCGCCGGGGCTATGCGGCGGCACTCGCTACTGGCGCCTGTGATTCCCAGGACGGTGACATGAGCTACCTGCTGGACGCCGGAGATCAAGTGTACTGGATTCAAAGGATGTCCCGCGCGGTGAATCCGGCCGCCGACCTGGCCGCACTCTGGAAATTGTGGCGCCTGATGCGCAGGCTCAAGCCTGCCATCGTTCATACTCACACGGCAAAGGCGGGCGTGCTGGGCCGGATTGCCGCCCGGCTCGCCGGGGTCCCGGTGGTCGTTCACACCTACCACGGCAACGTGTTCCGCGAGTATTTCTCACCGCCGGTGAGCGCCCTGGTTCGCCAGGTGGAGCGATGCCTCGCCGTGCTGACCGACGCCATCTGCGTTCTTTCCCCCCAGCAGGCGACCGAGATCACCTCTACTTACTCCATCGCGCCGAAACAGAAGACGCATGTCATCCCGCTGGGGCTCGAGCTGGAACCGTTTACGCAACTGCCGCTGCCACCGCGCAAACCCGGCTGGCTGACTGCCGGCTGGCTGGGCCGGCTGGTGCCGGTGAAAAATGTGCCGTTGCTGGTGGCCGTGATGGAGGCGACGCTCCGGCGTACGGACCGCGTCCGGTTCCTGATCGCCGGCGACGGCCCGGAGCGGGAGACGGTCCGGCGCGCTGCTCACGCACTGGGCGAAGACCGCGTTACCTTTCTCGGATGGCGCCGGGACGTCCGGCCGGTCATCGAGGCGTGCGATGTGCTGATCCAGACATCCCGGAACGAGGGCACACCCACCGCCCTCATCCAGGGCATGGCAGCGGGAAGGTCGTTTGTCTCAACTCCGGTCGGCGGAGTGGTGGACATGGTGGACGGCATCCCACGCCGGCGGCAAGACAGCGCCCGCTGGCACGGAAACGGAGTTCTGGTAAACCCGGAACCCCGGGCGTTCGCCCGGGTCCTGGAGGAGCTTTCGCGCCGTCGCCGGCTCGCTCGCACGATGGGTGAGCAGGCGCGGCGGTTCGCGATGCCGCGATACCGCTTCGGCGTGCTGATCCGCAACCTGGATTTGCTCTACTCGGATCTGCTGGCCCGGAAAGTGCCGCTCAGCACGGTGCCCAGGCCCGCGGCGGTAGGTGGCGGTTCGTGAGAGGCAACCCGTGTACTCACTGATATTCCTGACGCTCACGGCGTTCACGCTTTCCCTAATCCTCACGCCCGTGGTCCGCGATGGCTTCTTGCGGATCGGGGTCCTTGATCTTCCGGACCGGGTCCGCAAGCTGCACGCGCGCCCGACTCCGCGCATCGGGGGCGTACCCATCGCCACTGCTTACCTCGGCGCTTTTGCCATACTGCTGCTCTCCCCCCTCAAAGGTGGCCAGGTGATCCAGGGCCAATTGTCGCAGGTGTGGACGCTGCTTCCGGCCGTGGGATTGATCTTCGCGACCGGCCTGGCCGACGATCTCATCGAACTGAAGCCATGGATGAAACTGGCGGGACAGACCGGGGCGGCGGCGCTGGCTTATTGGAGCGGGGTCCAGGTCGATTCCATCGCGGCGCATCCGATCCCGGAGTGGGGCAGCCTCCCGATTACCGTCATTTGGCTGGTGGCGTGCACGAACGCATTCAACCTGATTGACGGGATCGACGGGCTCGCTTCCGGCGTGGGGCTGTTCGCTACGGTGACGATTTTCTTATCGGGATTGCTGATGGACAACGTTTTCCTGGCGTTCGCCACCGCCCCGCTCGCTGGCTGCCTCCTGGGTTTCCTCCGGTACAATTTCAACCCGGCGTCAATCTTTCTGGGCGACTCCGGCAGTTTGTTCATCGGCTTTCTGCTGGGCTGCTACGGCGCCATCTGGAGCCAGAAATCGGCCACGCTGCTCGGCATGACGGCCCCGCTCATGGCCCTCTCCATTCCGCTGCTGGATGTCGGTCTTTCCGTGACCCGGCGGTTTCTGAGAGGACGGCCCATCTTCGGAGCCGATCGCGGCCACATCCACCACCGGCTTCTGGAACGCGGACTGACGCCCCGGGGTGTGGCGCTCGCGCTCTACGGCGTGACCGGACTGGCGGCCGCCTTCTCACTCCTGCAAACGTACTTCAGCAACCGCTTCAGCGGCTTGATCATCGTGGCGTTTTGCGGGGTGGCGTGGATGGGCATCCAGCAGCTCGGCTACGCGGAATTCGGGGCGGCGCGCCGCATATTGACCCGCCGGTCGTTCCAAGGTCTGGTCAGCGCCCAGCTCAGCTTGCAGAAATTCCAGCGGGATCTGGAAGGATGCCGGAGCCTCGAAGACGCCTGGCCGGTCGTGCGCGACGCCTGCGCCGAGTTCGGTTTTCACCACGTCAGGGTCGACGCCGGGGATCGCACTTACGAATCCCGGTCACCGGCTCCCCGGTCGCCCCAGGCCTGGACGGTGCTCATCCCCCTCGCCCCCCGCTGTTCGGCAACGCTCGGCCGGACTCACCGGTCCGCCAACGAAGCCGCCGCCGCGCTGTTCCTTACCGCCCTGCAGGACGGCTTGAGCCGAAGATTGCGGGAGTGGGAAGATTTCGGGGCGGTAGCCGCACCGCGTCTGCCGGTAAAAACCAGCTCCCGTCCCCTGGCCGTTGGCGAAAGCTCATAGCCGCTGCGGAAGGCGCTGCCGCCCCTCCCCGGCTTCCCTCACCATCAGCCCCGCCAGGGCGAAGTAGTAGTAGCCGAACGCCGGCCGCTGCTGGAAATGGTAGTCCACCAGGCAGTGTACCAGCACCGCCAGCAACCCCACCCCCCACACCGACCGCACCGCCGGCCGCACCAGCAGCCCCGCCAGTAGCGCCATCAGGGCGAAGAACGGCAACCCTCCCTCGGCGGCCCACTGCACCCAGTCGTTGTGCGCCTGGTTGTCGAACCGGCCGTCGTCGAACCGCGCGTAGGCCGGGTAGGCGAGAGACCAGGTTCCCAGGCCAAAGCCGGTCAGCGGGCGGTCGCGGGCCATCTCCAGCGAGGAATACAGCAGGTCCCGGCGGTGCCCGTACTGATCTTCCCGCTGAAACTTCCGCCACAACGGTTCCCAGCCCACCGCCGCGATGAAGATCGCCACCAGCACCAGCGAGCTCGCCGCCACGGCCAGCACCCCGCGCCGGGAAACAGGACGGCGCCGCCGCGCCAGCAGAAACACGGCCACCGATTCGGCCGCCAGCATCGCCACCCCCGCGCGGGAAGCCGCAGCCACCACCGAGGCGAACAGTGCCCCGCCCATCACCGGGTACCACCACCGGCCTTCCCTTTCCGTTAACGCCGCCACCAGCGCCAGCGGCAGCAGCGTTTCGATGAACGCCGCGAACTGGTTGTGATAGACGAACGGCCCCATTCCACCGGCCGCCGGGGTTTCGAACAACCAGAAGACGCGGCCGGGCGAGGTGAATTTCTGCAGCACGGCCGCCACGCCTAGGAGAAAACCGAACCACACCCAGGCCCGGAGCACGCGCCGCCGTCTCACGGCCGTTGAATAAACCTGCAGCCCCAGGAAAAACGCCGCCAGCCGGATGAACCAGTCCTGGACCGCGTTCGCGGTGGCCCAGCCATACAGCGTCCGGCCCGCACCGAGCTGAAGGCAGCCCCACAGGACTGCTCCGGCGAGGGGGAGCAAAAGCGGGTGGGCGCGCAGCGGAAAACCGCGAACCAGCACGCCCAGCAGGTACGCGATTCCCAGCAGGCAGATCCCCGCTTGGACCGCGCTGAGCGCCCAAAGCCCGGCCACCCAAAGAGTCAAAATGCCGAACGCCAGCAGGCCGGCCAGGCTCCAGGCCATCCATGCAGGGGCGGGTGACCGTTCCGCCATTTCTTCACCGGAATCGGCCATCCAGCCCCTCGCGCCTCACTTCAGTTCCGCTACGCCGCAACCGCCTCAACGCGGCGTTTCCATCCCAACTTGCCTCTGGCGCTGCCAGCGGAGACGGCTCCGGTGCTCCTCGTACAGCGTGGCGAAGCCTGTCCAGAAAAACCCGCCGACAAACAGCAGCAGGAAGGGAACCGCCAGCAAGTTGAACGTTTCGATGGCGTAGGTCACCATGGCCACGAAACACGCGCCCAGGGCGATTTCGACGTAAGGCAGCAGTCCGCTCCGCCGGCGATAGACACTCCGGCGCACCGCCCTCGGGTTTCCGCTGATGCCGTATTTCGCCGTCCGCACGAAACCTGACGGAATCCGGAGCAGGGCCTCGATGACGGCGCGGCAGTTGATGACGATCAGCCCGACCCCGGCGGCCACCAGCATCGGCGCCAGGATCACGGCCCGCTTCCAGCTTCGGCGGTCCCGCTCCCTTTGGGCCACGATGTAAAACAAGACCACCGAAAAGAACGCCGCCAGCATGACCGGCACGTCCAGCAGCAGCATCTGAAACCAGCCCATGTAGAAGCGGACGATTGTCACCGGCAGCAGCAGCGCGCACACCAGCAGCATGACCGGGTAGGTGATATTCGGCGTCAGATGAAAGAAGGCCTCGATCTTGTGCCGGAGCGGGATCGGGGAACGGAATATCCGCGGCAGCAGCTTCACCGCCACCTGCGTGAGACCCTTGGCCCAGCGCGACTGCTGGAGCTGGAAGCCGTAGATGTCCACCGGCAGCTCCGACGGGCTTTCCACCTCCGGCAGGTAGAGAAACTTCCAGCCGCGGAGCTGGGCGCGGTAGCTGAGATCACAATCTTCGGTGAGCGTGTCGTGCTCCCAGCCGCCGGCGTCCTCGATCATGCGGCGGCGCAGCAGGCCGGCGGTGCCGTTGAAATTGAAGAACAACCCGCAACCGCTCCGGGCCCCGTGCTCAAGGATGAAATGGCCGTCCAAAAGCATGGCCTGGACTTCGGTGAGCAGGCTGTAGCCGCGGTTCAGGTATGTCCAACGGGTCTGTACCACGCCGACGGCCGGGTCGGTGAAATAGTGCACGGTTCGTTCCAGGAAATCCGGCGAGGGTACGAAATCGGCGTCGAAAATCGCGATCAGCTCACCGGTGGCTGACCTTAGTCCCTCGGCCAGCGCTCCCGCCTTGAAGCCATGCCGGCTGTCGCGATGGTGGTATTCGATGGGCAAGCCCTGTGCGCGGTACTCTCCCACCAGGCGCTCGGCATGGGCGTGCGTCTCGTCGGTGGAATCATCCAGAACCTGGATCTGAAGCCGGTCGCGCGGGTAGCGAATGGCCGCGACCGCTTCCAGGAGCCGGTCGACGACGAAGCGCTCGTTGTATAACGGGAGCTGAATCGTCACGCGGGGCAACTCGGCAAACCGCCGCGCGGGCTTGGGCGCCACCCGGCCTCGGTGCCTCCAGTATCGCGCTATGGTGATATAGCGATGCAGCCCGTAAACGGCCAGAATGCCCAGCAGAATGAAATAGGGCACCAGCAGCGAAAGGTCGAACCAGTCGGGTTGGTACAGGCCAGCGAAAGTGTCGTCGAAAAAGTAGGGATAGAGGCGATCCGCCACCGCCTCCACCAGCAAAAGCGCCACCGGCTGCATCATTGCTACCATAAGCTTCGCCCGGCCGTCAGGCGCCGGGACACTCTACCGCTCCTGATCCTGATTTGCCGAACCACAGCGCCCTCTCCCGGCAAGCGGCCCTCCGGGCGCGGGCCAGCGAGGGAGTGGGCGTCATGAGAAAATTCGCCAGGTGCGTCCCCGTTCAGTTGGCCGCGCTCTCCTTCTCAATCGAGGCGCTGCTTCTGCTGCTGTCCGCACAAGGCGACCTTCGCCTCCGTGTGCCCGAAACCGTCGGTCTATTGTTGCTGACCAGTATATTCTACCTCGTTTCCGTGTTCTGGACACTCCGAATTTCCGGGAAAGCCAACTCGCCCGCTGCCAGGCGTTTAGGGATGCTCGTCGTGGCTGCCTCGCTGGTGTTCCGGGTGACCGTCTGGCCGCTGATGCCCTCGCTCTCCGATGACCTGTTCCGCTACCGCTGGGAGGGAATGCTCCAGGCCGAGGGCGGAAACCCTTACCAGACGCGTCCCACCGATCCAGGCTGGGAGCGGCTCCGCGACGAGACCTTTCCTCGAATCGCCGGCCCGGACGCCAGAGCCGCTTACGGCCCCCTGGTGGAGTTGATCGAGCGCTGGACCTACCAGGTGGTGGCCGGCCAAACCAGCGATCCCTACGAACAGGTGTTCTGGTTTAAACTCCCCTCGGCTATTTTCGACCTCGGAGTGATCGCCGCGCTCTGGGCCCTGCTGGCCGCCCTCGGATTGCCCCCGGCCCGCGTGCTGATCTACGCCTGGTCGCCGCTCCCAATCGTCGAATTCTGGGCCACGGGACATAACGACTCCGTGGCTATCTTCTTCGTTCTGCTGGCCTTGCTCGCAGGCACCCGGCGGCGCTGGACGCTGGCTTTCGCGGCGCTTACGCTGGCCGCGGCCGCTAAGATCTGGCCCCTGGCCCTGTTTCCCATCTTCATCGGCTGGGACCGCTGGCGGCCGCTCCGCTGGCGCCAGGCATGGGTCGCTTTTCCCGTGGCGATCCTGCTGGCCCTGCCCTACTGGAGCAACGTGGCCGAAAACGCCCGCTTCGTCACCGGGTTCCTAGGCGGCTGGCGGAACAACGACAGCCTGTTCGGCCTGCTGTTGTGGCTCACCGGGGACCAGTACGCGGCCAAGTGCGCCGCGTTCGCGGTCATCGGGCTCACGGTGGTGCTGGTCACCCTGCTCCGGTGGCCCCTGGAGCGGGCGGCTCTGGTGACGATCACCGTGATGCTCATGGTCTCGGCGAATTGCCACCCGTGGTACCTGACCTGGATCCTTCCCTTGCTGGCCGTACTCCCTGTGCCGGCCTTGCTGTTGTGGACGCTGCTGATGCCGGTGGCCTACCGCGTGGTGATCGACTGGGCGCTGCTTGGCCAGTGGCACGGTTCTACCCCGTGGCGGTGGCTCATCTACATTCCGGTTTATGGACTGCTGGCTGCCACGGCCGTGGCGCGCCTCGCACAGCGGCGCGCGGGTAAGCGGAGTCCCTGATCTTTCTGTTAAGGCTGTCGGGCCGGCCTAAGGGTTCCGCGGGTTTCTGTCGATATGAAGACCTGAGCGAGAGGAATTAACCTCGGCGCTCACTTCAAAGGTATAGGGTCTCTCGATGGAAGCGGATAGAGAACTCAGGGACCTGGACGCCCAGTGGGTGATCGACCGGCGCGCGCGGAAGATCAGTGACCCGGTCAAGAAGCTGCGGTACTTGCAACGGAAGATGGCCGAGACCCGGAAGGCGTCACCGGCGCCGGCGCCGGCCGGGCGGATCTGCTGGTGGAGGAGGCTCCTCCGGCCAGCCGCGGCCCTGGCGCTGTTCTTGCTGCCCGTGGCCACGGTTTCTGACACCCCCTGGGGTTCGGCTGTGCGGGAAATCCCCCCTCTTGTCAGCGGCGCGCCGGCGAACCGGGAGCCGAAAGTCTGGTGCGTGGAGAAGGAGCCAGGCTACGAGGTTTACAGCAACGGACTTCGCATAGAAAACGATTTTGCGGTGGCGGGCGATGAGCGCCCCTACCCGGTTTACGACCGGCAGACTTTGGAACTGGTGGAATGGCGCTCCGGACCGGTCGGCATCGTGTACCACACTACCGAGAGTCACCTGGCCCCGTTCGACCCGCAATATAACAGCCGGTTGCGGCGCGTCGGCAAGTGGCTGCTGGAGTATGTCCGTCGGAACCGCTCCTACCATTTCGTGATCGACCGCTTCGGCCGTGTCCACCGGGTGGTGCGGGAAAATGGCGCCGCCAACCATGCCGGCTATTCGGTGTGGGCCGATGCGCGCCACGTCTACGTCAACCTCAATCCGAGCTTTCTGGGTGTGGCGCTGGAGACGCAGACCGTGGTCGGGCGCGCGGCGATGGCGGCCTCGCCGGCTCAGATCCACGCGGCGAAGGTGCTGACCGAGATGCTCCGGTCCCGGTACCACATTCCTGCGGCGAATTGCGTGACGCACGCCCAGGTGTCGGTGAATCAGTGGAGCATGCGGGTGGGCACCCACACCGATTGGGCCGCCAGTTTCCCGTTCGGCGAGCTGGGCCTGGGCGACAACTACGACATCCCGGTACCGGCGATGGCCGTGTTCGGATTCCGCTATGACCTGGAGTTTCTTCAAGCCACGGGGCCGGCGTTGTGGAAAGGTGCGTTGCTCGGCGAGGACCTCTTCCGCCTCCAGGCCGCCAGCCGCCACGTAACGGTCGCGCAACTCCGCGCGGCGCGGAAACAACGATACCGGAAAATCTTGAAGGTGATTGAGGAAGCGATTGCTTCCGACGAGGAGACTACATCATGAGTGCAGAGGAAAGACAGCTCAGTCCGGCGATCGGACTGGACATCGGCACGAGCCGCATTGTCATGGCCCGGCGCCAGGGCGACGAGTACCGGTTTCAAAGCCAGCTTAACGCGTTCGTCAATGTGCCGTTCTCCAAGGTGACCGAGCGCGCGCTCCAGAAAGAGGGAATTCCGTTCGCGCGCAGTGACGGACACCTGGTGATTCACGGCAACGAATCCGAAAGGTTCGCCGAACTGTTGGGGCTCGAAACCCGCAGGCCGATGATGGCCGGTATGCTCAATCCCACCGAGAAGGAGAGCACCGAAGCGATCAGCAGCCTGGTGGATTCCATGCTGGGCGAGGCGGACGAAAATCGCGGACCGTTGTACTACAGCGTGCCCGCGCCGCCGCTGGGCGTCGAGCAGGATCTGACCTACCACCAGGCCACCATCCAGGAGCTGCTCACCGAAAAAGGTTTCCAGGCCAGCGGTATCAACGAGGGCCTGGCGGTGGTCTACGGGGAACTGGAGGACTCCAACTATACCGGAATCGGAGTCAGTTGTGGCGGCGGGCTTTGCAATGTCTGTCTGGCGTACCTGTCGCTGCCCGTGCTGAGCTTCAGCGTGCCGAAGGCCGGCGACTTCATCGACTCGCGCGCCGCCGCCGCCACCGGCGATCCCTCCACCCGCATCCGGATTGAGAAAGAGAGCCACTTCCACTTTAATGGGAAGCCGGCCACCGTGGTTCATCAGGCGCTGGCCGTCTACTACGACGAGGTGATTCGGGCGGTGGTGGACGGTCTGTGTCAGGCCTTCGCCGACACGGGGGCCTTGCCGAAGTTCAACCGGCCGGTCCCGCTCGTCCTCAGCGGGGGAACAGCGATGCCGAAGGGTTTCGCCGCCCGGTTCGAAAAGGCGCTTCAGGCCAGCGACGTTCCGGTCCAGGTTTCCGAGGTCCGGTTGGCCAAGGACCCACTGAACGCCACTGCCAAAGGTGCGCTGGTGGCCGCGCTGGCCGAGTGCTAGCCCAGCAGGCCACCAACCACGCCCGTGAGGCGGACTCCCGCTCCCGCCTGCACCGCCAGGCGCCCGGGTCTCCTCCCCTGTGTCCTGGAGCGAAGCGGAGCGGACACCGGCGGATTGTCCCGCTTCGAATCAAAACGCCCCCGGCCAGCGACCAAGCACCAGCGACTAAGCACCAGCGACCACCGGCCACCGCACGCTCCAGGCCGGGCGGAGCTACCATGAGCGTGTGTCGGGAATTCTCTGGAGTGGATCAACCAGTGCGAGCTCCAGCGGTGTTTTCTATAAGTTGTCATTAAGACTCGGGCTGAAGCTCACGGTCAGATCCGTGCCCGCGGCAGCCCGAGTAACATTTTCGAAGGAGACATGGTGGCGCACAGTCTTAACCGGCGACAGTTTCTGGGGCAGGCGGCGATCATCAGCCAGAGTTCCAATGGCGGGGTGTTTGGCTATCCGGCTAACGAGACGATCCAAATTGGCGTGATCGGGGCCGGAGGACGGGGCCGCGCGCTGATGCGGGCGCTCGGCGGGATAGCTGGGGTCAGAATCGTAGCCGTGGCGGACGTATGGGATCAAAGTCTGGCGGCGGCGCGTACACTTGCGGATCCGAGGGCCTTCACTACGAAGGACTACCAGGAACTGCTGGGCCGAAAGGACGTGGATGCAGTCGTGATCGCTACGCCGGACCATTGGCACGTGCCGATGACGGTGGACGCCTGCGCCGCTGGCAAGGACGTCTATGTGGAGAAGCCGTTGACGCATACTCTTTCCGAGGGTCCAACGGTAATCGAGGCGCAAAACCGGTACAATCGCGTCGTGCAGGTGGGCATCCAGCAGCGCAGCATGCCCCACATCATCAAGGCGCGCGAGATCGTCAGATCAGGGCGTTTGGGCAAGATCCACAAAGTCCACATGACCTGGAACCGCAATACCCCCCGGCAGACCGCCAGAAAGCTCAACATTGACCCGCGCACCGTCGATTGGCGCCGCTTTCTGGGCAACGCCCCGAAACAGCCCTTTGACGCCTATCGGTTCCGCCACTGGCGCTGGTTCTGGGACTTTGGCGGAGGTATCTTTACGGACCTGATGGTGCACTGGGTGGACCCGGTTCGCTGGTTTCTGGATCTGGATCTGCCGTCGAGCGCCGCCTCGATCGGAGATCACTTCCAGACCGAAGGCCTGTGGCAGACTCCGGACACCGTTCAGACGCTGCTGCATTATCAGTGCAATCATCGCTTGCAAGCCTATTTCGAGGGGACCTTCAGCAACGCTCGAAACGCTGCCATGACGGAGCTGATGGGCACCGAGGGCACTTTGTACATCGACCGCGGGCGTTACGAAGTGATTCCGGAACCCAAGCGCGACGCGCAGGGGAAGCCAATCAAGAATCCGTTACCAGCTTCCCAATGGGTCTTAGGCAAGGGCCCGCGCGGCGCCGACTTCTACGCGAACCCGGACGGCGAGCGGCTGCATCTCAGCAACTGGCTGGAGTGCATTCGCACGCGCAGCAGGCCGGCGGTCCCGGTCGAGGAAGGCGTCAAGTCTGCGGCTGCCGCGCACTGGGCCAACATGGCTCTTCGCAGCGGCCGGGTGGTAAGCGCGCGCCTGGTTGACATGGCTGTTCGCGGCGGTGAGATGGTGACGTCGAAGGAGGCTAACGCAGGATGACCTTCGGTCCTGTACTCCTGCCCGGAGGAGCGGCAGCGTGAACGGGGGACGGTGGCTTTGACTGCCGGTTCCCTGGCCTGAAAGTGGGTGGCGGGCAGACCGGCGCCTCCGGCATCTGGAGCGTGCGCCACGGGGGGCACAACCGGGACTCGTGATCCCTGAGGAGCGTCACCGGCCACACCCCCCGGCCGGTGTCCCCCGGCTGTATAATCACCAGGCGGCAAGGCGGGGATATGAGAGCCGACCTCGAACAACTGGCCAGGAGGCAGTTGGCGGACTACGATGCGGCCAGGCCCGGAACGGTATTCGGTGAAGCGGGTTTCGCGCTTACCGTGGCCGAGGCCTACGAATTACAGTTCCGGGTGGCGGCTCTCCGCCAGAAGCGAGGGGAGCGCGTCGCGGGTTACAAAGTCGGCTGTGTGAGCAAGGCGGTACAGACGCAATTAGGGCTGGCCGAGCCCGTATTCGGACACTTGTTCGCGAACGAAGTGCACCAGTCCGGTGTGTTACTCGACCCGGCGCGGTTCGAAGGGCTTGCCATTGAAGGGGAATTCGCGCTCCGCATCGCGGAAGACATTCCTGACGCCGCCTGGCTGCTTGCCGGCCCCCAGCGGGCGGTTGCGGGAGGCTTTGCCGTCATGGAACTCCACAACTGCGTCTTCCGGGCGCCGGACTCGCTCCGCGCTCCGGAATTGATCGCCAACAACGCGATACACGCGGGGATCGTTTTCCCGCTGGATGACGCGTTGTTGGACAACGCCGCGGAACTGGCTGATGAGCGGATCAGGGTGATCCGCAACGGAGAAACCTTGGGTAGGGCGACCGGCCGCGCTTTACCCGGGGGGCCGCTGGCGAGCCTGGCATGGCTTGTTGACCGGCTGCAAGGATTCGGGAAGATGATTCGGCGTGGCCAGGTCGTGCTGACGGGTTCCCCGCTTCCCCTCTATCCTGTAGCCGCGGGGGACCGGTTAGAGATACGGTGCAGCCGTCTGCCCCCAGTCACCGCGCGAGTGGCCCCCGCACAACAGTAGGCAATCGAGCATCCCATCCCTGAGCCCCTCGCCGGCGTCAGTGGACCACATGGGCTACGGACCCCGGACTACCGGCCAGCGACCAGTGACCAGCGACCAGTGACCAGGGACTGCCCACGCGTGCCTACGCAACCCGCCAAAAACCGGCGATTCGAGCCCAGTTTCCGCCTGCCGTCGTGCACCCCTGCTCGCCAGTCCCACTCGTACAACAGGCCCGAACGCGGCCTGGGATTGGGGTATACTATCCTCACTCCGTAACCGGGACTAAAAGCCGGGCTGAGGCCGGGGATCTGCCCGGCAAACAATCCAAGCAGAAGGAGGTTCATCATGCGAGCTAGT
>CAZXVW010000133.1:0-12428 GCA_964644025.1 uncultured Solibacteraceae bacterium
GAAGGGGCACTGAGCTGTAGCGGGAACCAGGTCGTTGATGCCGACGATCCCGCACTCCAGCTTCTCGGCGGCCAGCGTCGCCGTTTTCAGGTTACTGGTGAACAGGTAACCGGCGAGCCCGTAGTTCGTGTTGTTGGCCTTGGCGATCGCGTCGTCGAAATCCTGGAAACCGGAAATGGGCGCAATCGGGCCGAACGGCTCCTCCTGGTAAATCCGGGCTGATTCGGGCACATCGCGAAGCACCGTGGGACGGTAGAAGTACCCGCGCTCGAACCCCTGCGGCCGGTCGCCCCCGCTGAGCAGACACGCCCCTTTGCCCAGTGCGTCCGCCACCAGCTCGCGCGTTTTCGTCAGGCTCGCCACGTTGCCCAGCGGCCCGAGCTGGGTGGATTCGTCTAGCCCGTTCCCGATACGCAAGCTTTCCACTTCCGCCACGAAAATCTCCTCGAACTTCTCGCGAATAGACTCCTGGACAAAAATGCGGCTGATGGCGATGCAGACCTGGCCCATGTTCCGGAACTTCGTTCGTGCGGTCTGGCGGGCCGCCACCTCCATGTCGGCGTCTTCGAAGATCAGGATCGGAGCACTGCCGCCGAGCTCTAACGACACCTTCTTGAGCCCCCAGCCAGCGTCCCGGGCGATGATCCGCCCGACCTCGGTTGAACCGGTCAGGCTGACCTTCCGCACCGCCGGATGGGACACCAGCAAGGGTCCGAGTTGATCGGAAGGTCCGAGCACCAGGTTCACCACGCCGGGCGGCAGGCCGGCGTCCTCGCACGCCTGCATGATGGCCATTGACGACAGCGGGGTCTGCGTGGCCGGGCGCGCCACTACCGTGCAACCGGCGGCCAAGGCGGCGGAAATCTTGCGCCCCGGCAGCACCGAGGGGAAATTCCACGGGGAAATGGCCACCGCCACGCCCAGCGGCTGCCGGATCACGTAATGCCGCTTGTTCACCGTGTGCGCCGGCACGATGTCCCCGTAGAGCCGTTTGGCCTCCTCGGAGAACCACTCGAAGTAGTCCGCCGTGGCGTTGACTTCGGCCCGCGCCTCGGCCACCGGCTTGCCCATCTCCAGTGTCATCCACCGCGCGTATTCGTCCTTCCGCTCGCGGATCAGCTCGGAGACGCGGCGCAGGTAACGGGACCGCTCCCAGGCCGACAGCCCCGCCCATCGGGGAAACGCGGCGGCGGCCGCCTCGATGGCCCGCTCGGTTTCCGCCGTGCCTCCGTAAGGCACCGTAACCACGGTTTCTTCGTTGGCCGGATTCTTGATGTCGATGGTTCCGCCGGCGTCAGCGTCCTGCCATCTACCGGCGATGAACAGTTTCAGTCGTGCGCTATCCATAACTCACCTGCCCGGAATACGGCCGCGGCGAGCCGCGGTTTCCGCATTGACGGAGCAACAACCTTGATGATAATATGCCACCAGCCGCGTCTGCCGGCAGCCGCGAACCATCGTACCATTGTTGTGGCCGGCCCGCGAGGCTGAAGGAGTGATCACCGGATGCAGATCAGCCGACGATCCGTTCGGGCGGCTACGCCCGCCTGGTTGCCGGTGAAGGGAGCAAGGAGAATGATGAGATGGTGACTCGACGCTTGTTTCTGGCCCAGGTGGCCGCGGCCCCGCTGGTCAAGGGAGCCTCGCGGCCCTGGAAACTGGCCATCGGACTGAACGGGTTCGGCTCCTCGGAGCAGTACTTCAACAAGAAATACGATTACGACAAGATCCTCGGCTTCGCCCGGGACGAGGGTTTCCAGGGCATCGAAATGTGGGCCCGCTGGCGCGGCGGTTATCCGGACCCCGACGACGAGGCCGGCGTGCGCGCCATGCGAGAGAAAGTGGAATCCTATGGGCTGCAGATTTTCTCTATCCAGGTCCACCCGGGCCGGGGTACCAACCCGGTCTCCAACGACGCCGCCGAGCGCGCCCGCTACACCCATTACCTGAAGCGCCACGTGGACCTGTCGGTCAAGCTCGGCTGCGATGCCATGGGCATCTGGCCGCCGGGCCGCGGGGCCGCCCGCGGGATGCCGGAGGATCTGATGATCGAACGTCTGGCCGCCTCCATCCGGCCGGCGGCCGCCTACGCGGTGGACAAGGGCATCTTCCTGGCCATCGAGTGCGAACCGCCGCTCATCATCAACAAGGCATCGCAATATCCGAAGCTGTTCGCCGCCGTGGGCAGGAAGGACTTCAAGGTGATTTTCGACCCGAGCCATTTCGACACGCTCACCGGCGGTAAGGGCAAGCCGGAGATCCTGCTGAAACAGCTCGGCGTCGACCGGGTGGGTTACGTGCAGTTTTGCGACGGGGACTCGACGCTGCAGCCCGGGCCCGGCGGCCGGCCGGGGACTTCCCGCCACCTTCCCTGCGGCAAGGGCGTCTACAACGTCGACCTGCTGCTTGACATCCTGTACAAAGGGGGCTTCCGCGGCTGGTTCCAGATGGACAGCTACGCGACCGAAGATCCTTTCGAGTTGTCACGCACATGCAAGAGGCGCGTCGTGAACTATTTGAAGAAGATGGGAGCGTGGGACGCCTGAGCCACTCGGCGCGGGCGCCACGATTTTGACTATGAACCGAAGAAACTTCCTGTTAGCAACCGCCGCCGTGACTTCGGCGCCGGCGGCCGCCGAGGGCCTGGAAATCGGCATGCACCAGGCGACCCTGTGGAGGTGCCAATCCGACCTGCGCCAGGACTACGAAGCCATCGCCAAGGCCGGTTTCACCACCGTGGAACTCTTCCAGCGCAAAATCGACCGGCAAAAGAAATACTCGCTGGCCGACGTGAAAAAGATCCTCGCCGACAACAACCTCACCCCGCTGGGCTCGCAGTTGGCCCCCTCGCTGGGCTTCCCGGACGCCGGCTTGGAAAAGCGCTTCGCCGCCTTTCAGCGGAACCTGGACCGGCTGAAAGACCTCGGCCTCCGGCTGACTAACTGCGCCTGCATCATCCGGGAGCCGAAGATCACCATGGATCACTTCCATCGCGCGGTGGACAACTATCGCAAGGCAGCCGAAATGGCCAAGCCGTATAACATCGTCATCGTGATCGAGTTCTTGCGCACTTCCACTTTCCTGTCCTGCCTGCCCTCCGCGCTCTGGATCACGCGCCAGGTGAACCACCCGAACCTGCGGGTGTGCCTGGACAGCTTCCATCTCTGGACCGGGCGAAGCAAGATGGCGGACCTCGATGATATCCGCCCCGGCGAGATCGCTAACTTCCATATCAACGATGTCAAGGCCGGCAAGCCGCGGGAGGCGATGAGCGACGCCGACCGGGTGATGCCGGGCGAGGGCGTGATCCCGCTGGCCGAGATCGTCCGGAAGCTCCGCGCGAAGAACTATTCGCGCGCGGTGATGCTGGAGCTGTTCTCGCCGGAGTGGTGGAAGCGGTCTCCAGAGGAGGTATGCCGGGCCGGCTACCAGAAGGTCCAGTCCGTGCTTTCCCGCGTGTAAGGAGGAACCTGATGCCCCGATTCCAAACCATGACCCTGACCGAGGCCTTGGCCGCATTTCTGGCCGAGAACGGCATCCAGTACGTGCTCGGCGTCGGCGGCCACGGCAATACCCCGCTGCTGGAGGCCCTGATGCCATATCACCGGAAGGGCAAGCTCCGGGTGGTGGACGTGCAACACGAGGCGGTGGCGGCGCACGCGGCGATGGCGCTGAAGTGGGCCTATGGAATCGAGTCCGCCGTGTTCACCTCGATCGGCCCCGGCTGGTTCAATACGCTGATTGCGCAAGCCACTGCCATGAGTGACGGTTACGGCTATCTCGTCTTCGCCGCCGACAAAACGACCGCCTACGAAGGGCCGAACATGCAGCAGATCATGCGGCACGGGCAATTCGGGTTTCTGAAAGCCGCCGGCGCCATTGTCAAAGAAGCTTACGTGATCGTCGACCCGCGCAACCTCTATACCATTCTGCCGGAGGCGCTGGCCAAGACCCGCGAAAAAGGCTCCGCCGGTCCAGTGGACATCTTTCTCCCCATGAACCTCCAGGCGGTGACCCACGAATACAACCTGCCGATGCTGCGCCGGAAAGTGGAGCCGGCCCGGGGCCGTCTGCGGCCGGACCCGGAGCAGGTCCGGCGCGCGGCCGAGGAAATCCGCCGGCACAAGCGCATCGCCATGCGGGTTGGGGGTGGTGCGGTCGGCGCGGGCGAGGCCATCAAGGCGTTGGCAGAGACGATCGGCGCCGCCGTGATTATGGGACCGGTGGCTCTGGACGTGGTCGAGTCGGATTTCCCTCTCAACGTGGGCGCCGCGGGCTCGAAGGGGTCGATTTCAGGCAACTATGCCGCCGATCATGCCACGCTCATCATCAACATCGGCGGACGCGGCGTCTGCCAGGCGGACTGTTCGGCCACGCTGTACGCGCGCGCCAGGGCCTTCATCAATATCAACCTCAACGAGATTGAAGCCCATCGTTATAACGGGCTGCCCGTGGTCGGCGACGCCGCGGCCGCCCTGGAAGATATCCTGGCCGAGTTGCGCGCCGGCCCGGACATCACGCCCGACGCCCGCTGGCTGGCGGCGCTCCAGCGGGAAAAGAAGAAATGGGAGCGGTATCTCGCCGACTATTATGATCACCCGGTGATCGGCGGCCGGCTGACGCAGCCCGCTGTCGTCAAAGCCGCCGACGATCACGTCAACAGCCACCGCGGCATCAAGATCTTCGACGCCGGCGACGTGCAGGCGCACGGTTTCCAGATCTGCCGCCACTTGGAGCCCAAGACGTCGCTGAACGAAACCGGCAACTCCTGCATGGGCTTCGGCATCTGCGCCGCCTTCGGGTTGGGCCTGGTGCCGGATCGCAAGTACCCGACGGCGATCATCGGCGACGGCTCGTTTCTCATGCAGGCGCAGGCCATCCGCGACATGGTCAAGCACGGCTCCAACTGCACTGTGGTCGTGCTGGACAACCAGGCCATGGGCGCCATCACCGCCTTGCAATGGGCGCAGGACTACGCCGCCTTCGCAACGGTGGACCCGGCGCACGTGGAGCCGGTGGACTACGCCGCGCTGGCCCGCTCGATGGGCTGCGCCGCTTTCACGCCAGAGCCGTCCGTCGATTCGCTTCACGATTGCCTGGAGAAAGCTTACCGCCACCCCGGTCCGGCCGTCGTCGACGTGAAGGTGCACCTCGGCGCCGAAAAGTACGCGGCTCTCGGCGCCTTCGGCCGCTGGAACGTCGGCCCGTGGTCGCCCACCGTGGAGGCCATCTGGGAAGGCAAGCGGAAGCCGGAGTAGGAGCTGATCGCTGGTCTGTGGTCCTTGGTCGCTGGTCGCTGGTCGCTGGTCTGTGGTCGCTGGAGGGCGCAAGGAGAACGCCCGAGACGTGGGTAACACATTCGTCTCAGCACATGGGTTAGACTTCGCTTCGCCCGGGGCGCCCGAGGGCAGTCTCCGGCGTTGAATTTGGGATGCAGGGGAGGAGCGCCGGACGCTGCTGGAAATCAGAACTGAAAGGCCAGCTCAACGAAAAACAGATTTGCCAGGTGGTCGAACTCGCCACCCGGGCGGGAGGCGAAGAACTGGGCGCCGATGCTGAGGTCGGTATTGGGTGTCACGTTGTAGCGCAGTAGCGGCATGAAGAAAACGCTGCCGCCGGCCACGTCGGCCACGGTGTACGCTTCGGCCCGGACTAGCGGCGTAATGTCGTAGCCGACACCGCCGCTCAGGAAGTGGCGGTGGAGGGTGAAAATCTCGCTGGTGTAGCGCAGCAGGCTGGCCGGGTCGAATTCCGCTCCCAGCGCCGGCTGTCCCTGGTTGTAGAAATATTCGCCGACCAGGTAGAAGGTGTTCGGAAAGGCATAATCGGCGCCGAAGGTGAGCCGCAGGGCGTCCGCCTCGCGCCGGCCGGGCGCGCGCCGGCGATAGGTCATTTCGCCGCGCAGGCCGGCGCCGCCGGCCTGGCCCGCGAATTCCGCTCCCCCCATCCAGTCCCGCTCGAAGCGGCCGAAGAAGCCGGCCACATCGTAGCCGGCCAGATTCGTGGCCAGCCGGGTGGCCACGGTGGAGCGGCGGAAAACGTTCTGGGGCAGATACACGCCGGACCAGGTCAACCCGTGCGGCAGCTCCCACTCGAGCAGCGCGCCGTCCACGCCCTGGCGTTCGTCGGCTTCAATCTGCAGCGGGTTCAGCGGATTGAACACGTCCGCCGGACTCCAGAACCGCGCCGTGCCCCAGCCGATCCGCTGCCGGCCGAGCGTCAGCGCCGCCGGCCCGGAGCGCAGCGTCACGTAACCACGGTACAGCGACGTGTCCCAATAAGCGTGCTCGCGGTCCACGTAGATGTGTTGCAGATCCGCCCAGGCGCCCTGCTGGCGGTCGCGGACCAGGCTGAACTCGGGCTGCCCGATGAGGTTTCCGAAATGCGCCTGGTTGTCAAAATCCACGTGCGCCTGGAACCATTCTCCGTAGCGGGCGTCATAGCTGAGGCGCAGGCGGTTCATCAAGTCGCCGTAACCGCGCCCGGCGGTGTAGGTTTTCGAGGCGCTGAACAGGGCCTTGTAATAGCCT
This sequence comes from uncultured Solibacteraceae bacterium, assembly GCA_964644025.1. Lineage (GTDB taxonomy): Bacteria > Acidobacteriota > Terriglobia > Bryobacterales > Bryobacteraceae > CAZXVW01. Next base: position 6,531 of record CAZXVW010000133.1, read on the forward strand.
CCGAGTTCCTGCTGCCACCGGCCGGAACCGGCCGCGGAAGGGTCCTGGGCGCACAGCAGCGCTCCGCCGGCCATCATCAGCAGCATCCGCCTCATACGACGCGGCCGTCCTTGAGGCGGATCAACTTCCGGGCGCAGTCCATCACCATCGGATCGTGGGTGGAGAACAGGAAAGTGATCCCCTGGTCGCGGTTCAGGCGCTCCATCATCTCCAGGAGGTTGGCCGCGTTGGCCGAGTCCAGGTTGGCGGTCGGCTCGTCGGCCAGCACCAGGTCCGGCTCGGTAACGATGGCGCGCAACACGGCCACGCGCTGCTGCTGCCCGCCGCTCAGCTCGTTGGGCCGCTTGTCTTCCAGCTCCGCCATCCCGACGGCGGCCAGCAGTTCCCGGGCGCGGCGGCGCCGCGTGGCCTTGGGAACCCCCTGCAGCGCGGAGGTGAATTCCAGGTTCTCCAGCACGGTCAGCACCGGGAAGAGGTTGTAGGACTGGAAAACGAAGCCGAGATGGCGGAGGCGGAACTCGGCCCGCTCCCCGGCCGGGGTGGCGGTGATGTCGACGCCGGCGATGCGGATGGCGCCTTCGTCAGGCTCGTCCAGCGCTCCCACCAGGTTCAGCAGCGTCGTCTTGCCCGAGCCGGACGGGCCGACGACGGCGGCGAACTCCCCCTTGTCGAGCGTGACGGTCACGTCCCGCAGCGCGGGCACCGCGACGTGGTCCCGGTAGGTTTTCGATACGTGTTCGATTTCCACCATTCCCATTTCTTCCTCCTAGACGTGCCGGATCGCCTCGACCGGGCGCAGCCGGGCCGCGTGCAGGGCCGGATACAGCGCCACCAGCATGACGACGATCAGAACCGAAAGATTCGACAGGACCAGATTGGCGGCGGTCAGCTTGGGGTAGGCGATGGGGCTGGTCATGCCGAAAGCCGCCGCGCCCTCGGCCCATTGGGCCAGGTTGATCCCGGCCGAGCCGTAATAAACAGTCAGCGCGCACCCCAGCGTCCCGCCGATCAGCACCGAAACCAGCCCCAGGAAAGCCGCCTCCTGGACCACCAGGTTTACTACCTGGCGCGGTTTCATGCCGAGTGACATCATCACGCCGAACTCCCGCACCCGCTCCAGTACGGACATCAGGATCGTGTTCAGAATGCCGACCGAGATGACGATGAACAGGATCACGACGATGATGTAGAAGAAGGCGTCATCGAGCTGGATGAACTGCTGGATATATGGCTCGATCACGTACCAGGGCAGAACCTCGACCCCGCTGCCGGCCAGCTCCGCCTCCAGCATTTGCTGGTAGCGGTCTACTTCATGGGAGGAGCTGACCAGCAGCGCGGCTTCGGTCAGGCGGCCCTCCAGGGCGAACAGCGACTGGGCGTCGCGCCGCAACAAGTACACCATGCCGCGGTCGATTTCCGGGGAGCCGGAACGGAAGATTCCGGTAATGCGGTATTTTTCGCCGCCCATCGAGCCGTCGGCCGCCTGGACCAGCAGAACCAGGCTGTCGCCGAGCTTCACCTGCAGCAGCTTCGCCAGCCGCTCTCCGATCAGAACCGGCTGGTGGTCCTTCGGGTCAAGGTATTTCCCCTTGACAACGCCCCGGTAGATGGTGGTGACGGTCTTCTCCTGTTCCGGATCGACGCCGACGATGGAGACGCCGGCCGAGTTCGCCGCCGTGCTGGCCAGCCCGTCACCCAGCACGCGGAACGAGTAACCGCGCAGGGCAGGCAACCGGCGAATGGCCGCTTCAACGCGCGCGGGGTCCGGCAGCGTCTTGTTGATTCCCGGATCGTCGTGATAGCCGCGGCGGTGAATCTCGATGTGCCCGATATGCGCGCGGACGGAATTGTCCACCATCTGCTCGTGGAAGCCGTCGCCGATGCCGCGCATGAAGATGTAGAACGCCAGTCCCAGCGAAATGGTGGCGATGGTGAGCACCGAGCGCCGCCGGTGGCGCCAGACGTTGCGCCAGGCCATGGATGGAAATAACATCGTCATCAAAACCTCCGTTTCAGGTTTTGCTGGGTGAAGATGCGCGCCGGGATCGGGCGGTCGAAGCGCAGTTGCTTGTATACGAGCAGCGTTTCGTGCCCGGGCTTGTCGACGGGGACCATGCGCCAGCGCAGCGGGTAGTTGCGGTCGCCGAGGCGGCGGATCTCTTCGAAGGTGAGCACCTTGCGCAAGCGGCCGCGCTCGTCGTAGAACTCCTGCTTGCGGGGCAAAGCGTCGGTTTTCCGGATGTCGAGAATCATCTTTCCCCACACGACCGCCGCGTCGGGCTTCGGCATGGCCACCAGCCGCCAGCAGGCGTCTCCCGCCGTGGTCACCTCGCCGGCGATGGAGTGCGTGTAGTCCTCCACCAGGCTGCTTTCCTTTACCAGGTCGTCATTGGTGAAGTCGCTGCCCATCCACGGCTGCAGCATCAGCGACGGCGGGATCTTGATGATGCGCTCCACCTTCGGCAGATACAGCCACATGTTCGTCTTGATGCGCAGCGTGCCCGTGCCGCGCTCCTTGGCCGGGGCCGTGATGCGAATGAAGGTCTTATCCGGGGTGACCATCCAGAAGTCCATCTCCAGCGTCCGCTGCCATTCGGGACGCCGGACCGTCATCGAACACTTGCCCGTCTGGGTCTTGCCCTTGAGCGCCCGGTCGCACCGGCGGGCGAGTTGTTCCGCATCCGGCTGAGCGGTGAGGCGGGCGCCGCCCAACAGGAAGCCCGCCAGCAGGGCAGGGAAGTCACGCCGGCGCATGAGCACCTCCGGTCCCCGGCTCGCTGGCCGGCGCCTTGAGGCCACGCAGAAAAACATCGATAAACGCCAGGCCCGCTTTCATCGGGTCCATCTCCTTGTCGAACCACGCTTGCAGGAACAGACCGTCGAAGGAACCCACCAGGACGGCGGCGGTGGATTCCACGTCCACGTTCCGGCTGAACTCGCCGCTCAGAATCCCTCGCTGGATCAAAGCGCTGAAGAAGCGCCGGAACCTGTCGTACATTTCCCGGAACATGACCCCGATGCGGTCGCGCATCTGCGAGGAAGCCGAGGCGGCCCAGAATTCGAAGGTCAGCGGGAAGAGCTCCTCGACCTGGCCGGCCAGCGCACACGCCGCCCGCACGGCCTCACGGATCTCCTCGGCGGCACTGGCGGAGGGCCGCCGGGTCTGGGCTTGCAAGGCATCGAAGTACTGCTTGATGTAAGCATCGAAGACTGCCAGGAACAGCTCCTGCTTGCTGTTGAAGTATTCATAGACGGTGCCCTTGCCAATGCCGGCGCTGGCGGCGACGTCGTCTATCTTGGTTGCGTTGTACCCTTTCCGCGCGAAGACCACGCTGGCGTGGTGGATGATCTGCCGCGCCTTTTCCTCCCGATCGACAATCCGGGGAGCCATAATGATCCTCCCGTACTCTGTGACTGACCAGTCGGTCAAGATGAGGCCCAACAAAAAGCCAAGCTGTTCCGCTTGACTGACCGGTCAGTCATATTATCCCCAATCTGCTCTCCCGTATCAACCCTGAATTGGCTCCGGCCCGCAACAATCTCTGGATTCCCGGAGCGCCGGCGGCGGCCGAAACCGCTCCCGGAAAGCCGAGTGGCGGCGTCTTCAGAACGACAAGCTTCTATATATCAATAACTTGGGGTGTCCGGTCGGCTCGCCTCAGGGTGCGCGGCTGTATGATGCTATCAGAGCGGCCGCGGCTGCCGTTCGCACCGCTCGAAGCTCATTGACAGGCGAATCAATTCCTTCGCCGGCGGGAAGCAATGCCCTCTGGAGGGTGGGGGAACAGCTCGTCCAGGCGGTGATCAAGAGAAAAAACTCGAGGAACGAACCCAATTTTGACCCTCTCGGGCGGCCACTGCTCCGGCGGAGTCGGGCACGGAATTCTGTGCACCGGTCCGGCCGCTGCCTTCAGACGTCCACTTCTTTCCACTCGACCGTACGGCCCTCGAGCATGGCGCGCAGCCCCATGATCGAGGCCAGGGCGCCGAGCCGTCCTACTTCGGCGTTGGCGAACGGTTCCTTGTCTTCGCGAATCGCTTCCAGGAAGCTCTCGATGGCCAGCCGGGTCGCGTCCATGCGCCCTTCCTTGATATCCACCGCGTAGGAGACGGCGTTCTTGGCCCGGTCATAGAAGCGTCCGGTGCCCGTGTCCAGTGCGCCCTTGGAGCCGAAGACCACTTCACCAACCCCGCGCAGCTCGCCGACCGCATAGTAGATATGGCTGAAGCTCAGGTGCGCTCCGCCCGGATACTCGTAGGAGACGGTGTAATGATCCATGATAGTGCGGCCAGGAGGATCGTTCACGTAAAGGTTCGTCCCGCCCATGCCGCAAGCCTTCAGCGGATGGCCCTGGAACATCCAGTTGTAGAGGTCGAACTGGTGCACGGCCTGCTCGACGATCATGTCGCCGAACTTGTCGCGCTGGAACTTCCAGGCCTGGTGGTGGGGCAGGTCGCGCGGGGTGTAGTACTGGCCGCGGATGAACAGCAGCTTGCCGATCTGGCCCGCGTGGAGCCGCCGGAGCATCTCTCTCCGGCGGGGGCTGTAACGGCCTTGGAAGCCGATTTGCAGCTTGCCCTTGGCCTTCCTGGCCGCTTCCAGCACGGCGCGGTTGTCTTCCGGGGTGATGGCCATTGGTTTCTCGCAGTAGACGTTCTTGCCGGCCTCCAGCGCCGCGATAATCATCTCGCGATGAAGATAGCAAGGCGTGGCGATGAAGACGGCGTCGACGTCCTTGGCCTCCAGCAGGCGGCGGTAATCCTTGACGCCCTTCGGCTTGTCGCGGGCGGCCAGGCTGAGGGCCTTGTCGAGGTTGGCGGCGTTAATGTCGCACAGGTAGGTGAACCGGAGCCCGGGAATCTCCAGGGCGGTTGTCAGCAGCCGTGTTCCCCGGCCTCCCACGCCGATGGAAGCTGCCCTCAGGGTCTCGCCGCCCCGAAGCGGCGCCGAGGCCGCCAGGGCGGCCGATGCGCTCATGAAAAATGTTCTGCGGTTGATCGACATACGGGTTTCTCCCGCTGGTGTTGTATCACGAGTCGGCCGCCAATTCAAGCTCGCCCGGCGCGGCCTGCTTCCTGGCGCCGCTGCCGGGGCCGTGGATGAACCGCTTGGCGGCCTGCGTTGAGCATCATTGGCCTGTTGCGGGATAATAAAATCTGCCGGGCTGAATTGTTCACACCTATTTGATTGCCGGCAGCGATCAGCAGGCGGTGCATGGCATCAGAACCTCATCACTCAAGGACTCCTGTATCTTCGCTCACGGAGTTGTTGCGAAGGCGCGCCAGCGAGCAGGCGGAAGCACCAAGGGAGGAAGTGCGTATCTCCGGTGGCCGGCGGCGCGGATACACGTTCCTCAAGAACGGATCTCTGGAGGTCTATCTCAGCTACGCGGATTTGGACCGAAAAGCGCGGGCGGTGGCAGCCGCCCTGGCGGAGACGACGCGCCCGGGCGAGGGCGTGCTGCTGCTGTATCCTCCGGGCGTTGATTTCCTGGCGGGTTTCTTTGGCAGCCTGTACGCCGGCGTGATTCCGGCGCCGCTGCCGCTGCCGGGCCCCAGAGGCGGCCTCGAAAAGCTTGCCCTGGTGCGGCAGGACACCGGCGCCGCCGTGGCGCTCACGGTTTCCGCGGTGGCGGAAGAGCCGGCTGCCGCCGCCGCGGCGGCCTCCGGCTTGCGTTTGCTCGCCACCGACGCCATTGACGAGAACCGCGCTGTATCCTGGCAGGGGCCGCGCACGGGTCAGGGCGAGCTGGCGTACCTGCAGTACACTTCGGGCTCGACCAGCGCGCCGCGCGGCGTGATGGTCAGCCACGGCAACGTCCTGCACAACCTCGCCAACATTGACGCCGGCTTCCGGCACACGGCCGCGAGCGTCATCGTCAGCTGGCTGCCGCATTT
>CAZXVW010000134.1:0-3774 GCA_964644025.1 uncultured Solibacteraceae bacterium
GCATCACTAGGGGGTTCTGTGGAAAGATTTGCCAGCGAAGGGTTGTGTTCCCCGAGGCCGGATTCGGTGTGTTACTGTTGATTTGTGATGAGACGCCTCCAGCCGGTGATCTGGTCCAAAGGCACTTTCCTCACGCCACAGCACCTCCAGCTCCAGGACCGTTACGCGGAGAGTATCCTGCAGTTTCGGCTGGACGCTCTCAGCTTCAAGCCGTGGGGTTTTCTGGAGCTGCAAATCGACCAGGAGGCGCTGGCGGCGGGAAACCTGGTCCTGTCGAACGCCGCGGGACTGTTTCCCGACGGGTTGCCGTTCCAGATCCCGGCGGCGGATCCGGCCCCGCCCCCCAAACCGCTGGAGCACTATTTCGAGGGCAATCCCGCCGGGGAGGCTACCTTCTACCTGGCCATTCCTCCCTACCGGGAACGCGGATTGAACGTCACCGCCGGCGTGGCCAGTGCCGACACCCGGTACCTGGCCGAGGTGATGAACGTCCGGGATGAAACCGCGGCTCAGACCGACAAGCCCCTGCAAGTGGCCCGGAAGAACTTCCGTCTCCTGGTGGAAGGGGAAGTGCGCCAGGGAATGCCGGCGCTCAAGATCGCCCGGATCCGGAAATCCGAATCCGACACCTTCCAATTGGATCCGCGATTCGTGCCGCCCCTGCTCGATATCGGGGCCAGCGAGTACGCCATCGCCATTGCCCGGGGCCTCGTCGAGATTCTCGCGGCGAAAAGCAGCCTGCTCTCGGGCGCCCGGCGCCAGAGGAACCAGAGCCTGGCCGAGTTCACCGCCTCCGACATCGCCAATTTCTGGCTCCTGTATACCATCAACACCCATTTGCCCTTGCTGCGCCACCTGTTCGAAGTCCGGCGCGGGCACCCGGAAGGCTTGTTCGCCACCATGCTTGCACTGGCCGGCGCGCTGACCACCTTTTCGCTCGCCATTCATCCCCGGGACCTTCCACAATACGACCACGACAACCTCAGTGATTGCCTCGGTGCGCTGAATGACAAGCTCCAGGAGCTGCTGGAAACGGTGGTCCCGGCGAACTTCGTGGCCTTGCCGCTCAAGCCTGTCGAGCCTTCCATCTACGCTACCGCCATTGATGATGACAAGTACCTGGTCAATACGAAAATGTACCTGGCGGTGAGCGCCGAAATGGGTGAAGCCGAACTGATCAGCAAAGCCCCGCGCCTGATTAAGGTTTGCTCGGCGACCCACATCGAGCACCTGGTCAAGCAGGCGCTCCCCGGCGTTCAGTTGACGCACGTTTCCCAGCCGCCCAGTGCGATTCCGGTGAAGTTGAACTACCAGTATTTCAGCCTGAACCAGTCGGGTCTGGCCTGGGAAGCGGTTGGGCGGGCGCGGAATCTGGCCGCGTATGTGCCCGGAGACTTTCCGAATCCGGCGCTGGAACTGCTCATTCTGCTGCCCCGGTCCCGCTGACCCCCTCCACGGCCACGAAACCACCTGCCACCAGGGACTGCAATAGAACCGTGAAATCCTCGGCGGTGACGCTCCCGCGGATCAGGCCTTCCCGGCGGCAGAATTCGAACAACTCACGGCCGGTCATCCCGCCGTCGCAGCGGGCGATGAGTTGCGCGGTCCAGGGTTGGATCTCGCACTCCATCTCGAACGGGTATTCCGTCTTCAGCCGGAAGCCGGCCGGGGTGAGACTGCCGCCCTCGGGCCGGTGGGAGACAAGCAACTCCAGATGCGGCGAGTATAAAGGGCGGGCTTCGAGCAGCGAAAGGCGGAAATCAGCGCCGGCCGATCGCGTCTGCCAGTCGAGCAGCCATTCGATTTCCGGCGAGCCGGAGCGGGGACCGGCGGTTCGCCGCGCCGTGAACGCGGGGCGGGGAGTCTCCTGGCGCTGGAGCACGATGAGGCCGTAGACGAAGCGTTCAATGCCGGACCGGGCGAACAGGTCCCGCCATTTCTGGTACTCCCGGTGGCTGCGCTGCCCCGCCAATACGGGCAGGAAGGCCACCTTTTCGGGCGTGTAAGTTTCCAGTTCCACCAGCAGCAGGTCGAACTCGCCTTCCTTCTCGCCCAGCCACCGCCGCAGCCGCTGCTCAAACGACTCTTCCCGGTGCTCGGCGCCCAGCGCCAGACAATAGAGGCGGCCTCCGGGTTGGAGGTGGTCCGGAAGCCCGGAAACCACCTTCCGGGTAACGGATTCGCCTTCCGCGCCGCCGTCGCGGAAGACCCATTTCGTCTCCAGCGAGGGGACGTAGGGCGGGTGAACCACGATGCGGTCGAAGCTTTCCCCCTGGACGGGTTCGTAGACGTCGCCGGTCAGCATCTCCACGCCCGTAAGGCGGTTCAGGCGGCGATTGAATTCGGCGAACCCGGTGGAGCGCTCGGCGATGTCAGCCGCCCAGGCCCGCCGGGCCGCCCCTGTGGCCACCGCGTCGAGCGCCGCCACCGCCGTGCCGGAGCAAAGATCCAGGAGACGTTCGCAGGGTGTCGCCGGCAGCAGGTCGAGAAAGGCCCGCGTGTTCTTTGTGATCGCCGGGTAGACAACGTCGTCCGGGGCGGTGAACGGGGAACCGTCGGGATTGCTGAACCGGTCGGAGGCGATGTAAAGCTCCTTGACCGGGTACAGGAGGACTGGGGCATAACGGCCGCCTGTCTGCTGGTCCCCCGCCAGCAGTCCCAGTTCCTCCATGGCGGTGTGGACTGGAGCCGGCAGGTGAGCTTCCAGCACCGCCTCCTCCACTCGGTCGCCGAGCAGGAATAGCTGGATGAGAAGGTCCAGGCAATCCGCCGCCGGCCGGCCCTCCGCGGGGCGTCTCCCGGTCAAGATTTCATGGAGTCCGTTAAAGTTGAGCCGGTTGAGGATCGCTTCGGCGGTGTAGCCGGTCTGCGCCAGAAATTCCCGAACGGTCGCAAACCGCTCCGGGGGAGCGAATTGCAACGGGATCGACGCTGGCGGTTCTTCAATCACTCAATACAAAATACAGGATCATGCCGATCGCGATCAGCAGCATCAGCACCAGCAGGACGATCACGCCCGTGGGAACCTTTCTTCTTTTACTGGAGGACTCGTCTGCTTCCTCCTCCCCGGCTGGTTGCGAAGCCGCTTTGGCCGGTTGTTCCGTCCCCGGCTCCACCCGAATCACGCGGGTGAATTCACTGGTACCCGGCTCCGGCTGGGGCTCGGCGGCCGGTGTCGGCGCGGAAGGTGCAACGAAGGCGCCGGTCGCGCCGCTCTCCGGGCGGCGTGGTGACTCCGGCGGTGGCGCCTTAAATAAGCGCGTATACTCTCCGGGCTCGGGCGGCGGCGGTTCGGACGCCGGTGCGGGAGCTTCAGCCGGTGGCTCCGGGGCACCGCCGCCCAGTGGTGATTGAAAGTAACGCGTGAACTCGCCTTTATCTGGGCTCGTGTGAGGTCCTGGACCCGGGGGAAGTTGACTCCTGGATTCCGGCGGCCGCCGGCGTTGACGGAAAAGGCTCGTAAACTCTCCTGGCTCGGCTGACCCGCCGGCCGGACCGGCGGGAGATGCCGGACCGGCTGCCTCCGGCTGTCCGGGCGGCGCCGGTTTCTGACCGGCGGCGGGCTCTGCTCCTGCCTGGAAAAGACGCGTGAACTCTCCCGGTTCGGCGGACGCGGCAGAAGCGGGCGAGCTGGCTCCAGCCCCTGGTCCGGCTCCTGGAGCCGGAGCCCCTGGCGCGGGCGTGAACAGTCGCGTAAACTCCCCTGGTTGCTCCGGCTCCGGGGGAGGCGCTGGAGCGGGTTCGGCTTCCCCGGCAGGTTTCGCCGCCGGGGGC
>CAZXVW010000134.1:3874-12138 GCA_964644025.1 uncultured Solibacteraceae bacterium
GGGAGGCGCTGGAGCGGGTTCGGCTTCCCCGGCAGGTTTCGCCACCGGCGGCTTCGGGCTCCCGGCGGCCTCTTCCTGTGGGGGCGGGCTTGCCGGAGGTTTCTGCGGGCCCGCTTCGCCGGAAGGCTTGGGCGCTCGTTTCGCGGCGAGGTGAGGGGGGATCCGCCATTTCCCAGCCTGGGCGAGCGGATCCGGTTCCTTCTCCTTGCCCTGGTGGGAGGAAGACGCCGCCTTGTCATCAAAATCGGCGCTCACTTCAGTTACCTCGTCATTACATGCCGCGGGTCACGTTCGTTGGTTTCCTTTCTCAATAGTGACACCGTCGGGGCGGGGATTCAATCCGCATCGAATAGCAAAACCCCCGGCATGGCGACTATAATACGAACGGGTGGCGCGCGCGGGCGCGATCGGTTGGCAATGAAACAACTTTCCAGGTTGGTCTGGTCAGAGGGGATGTACCTGGCGCCACATCATTTTCAGGCGCAGGCCCGGTACTTCGAGGACGCCGTCCATTTCGTCAGTTCTGCGTTGTGGTTCGCCGGCTATGGGTTGGCCGGCTGTGAACTGGACGAGGAGGCCCTCCACAACGGGACGGTCTCATTGGTTCATGCCCGCGGCATTTTTCCCGACGGACTGGTGTTCCATATGCCGGAATGCGACCCGTTACCGGAGCCAAGGAATATCACCGAACTGTTCTCCCCGGTAGCCGACCGGCTTACGGTGCATCTCGGTATTCCGCGCCACCGGCCCGAAGGAGCCAATTGCGCTCCAGCCGACGCGCAAAGCGACGCGAATGTCCGCTACACCGTCTCCGAGCAGCAGGTTTACGATGACAACACGGGACGGGATGAGAAGCGCGTTCAGGTCGGCCGCAAGAACATTCGCCTTTACCTGGCGGATGAAGTTAGCGAAGAGTTGGTGACCTTGCCCCTGGCCCGCGTCATGCGGGATGGAGCGGGCCATTTCGTCTACGATCCGGAGTTTATTCCTCCGTGCGTGCGGATCACCGCCAGCCAGCGGCTGCTCGAGATCCTCCGGCGCCTGATTGACATCCTGTCAGAGAAAAGCGCCACGCTGTCCCGAAGCCCCGCCGAAGGCGGCGAGATGGCGGCGGCGTTTTCCCGCCACGAGGTGGCCGGTTTCTGGTTTCTCCACTGCGTGAATTCGGCGCTGGTGGCGCTGCGGAACCTCTGCTATTCCAAGCGCGGGCACCCGGAAGAGGTGTTTATCGAACTCTCGCGGCTCGCCGGGTCACTTTGCACGTTCGGCCTGGACACGGACCCGGCCAAGCTCCCGTTGTATGACCACGATCATTTGGGGGAATGCTTCGGGGCGCTGGATGAACAGATCCGCTTCCAGTTGGAGACGGTGATTCCGACCAACTGCGTCAGCATCCCGCTTCAACCGGTCAGGAACTACTTCTATGAAGGGCCGGTGAGTGACCAGCGGTGCCTGGGACGCTCGCGTTGGATCTTTTCGGTGCGCGCGGAGCTGGGCGAGGCCGACTTGATCACCAAGGCACCCCAGTTGATCAAGGTCTGCTCGGCCGGCTTCATCGCGAAGCTGGTGCAGAGGGCGCTGCCGGGTCTGACACTCACTCACTTGCCGGTGCCGCCGGCAGCCGTTTCTCCCCGGGTGGATCACCAGTACTTCAGCGTCACCAGGGCTGGCCCGTGCTGGGATCATATCGTGCAAACCCGGCGCGTGGGCGTATACGTGCCGGGAGAGTTACCGAAACCCGAGGTTGGGCTTCACGTGGTGCTGGAATCGTAGTTGCCGGAAAGGAGAACGATTGGAATGGCTGGGCAGCCGCTGACTGGATCGGGAGGCCGGTTCGCGGGAATCGCGCGAGGGGAGAACCTCGCCCTCGTTTACCAGGAGGCGTTGACGGCGATTGTCCGCCTGCGCTCGGGCCGGCAGGCGGTGACCGACGCCACGGCGTTTCGGGCCCACATGCGGCAACTGTTGCAGAAGGCCGAACAGGACGCCCGCGGCCGTGGTTACACGGCCGAGGACGCGCGGCTGGCCACCTTCGCGGTGGCTGCCTTCCTGGATGAATCGGTCTTGAATCTTCGCAGCCCCAGCTTCGCTGACTGGCCGCGCAAGCCCTTGCAGGAAGAGCTGTTTGGCGGCCACGTCGCCGGCGAGATTTTCTTCCAGAGTCTCCAGCGGCTGCTCGGCCGGGCCGATTCCGCCGAACTCGCCGATGTGCTCGAGGTTTTTCTCCTGAGCCTGTTGCTGGGCTATCGCGGCAAGTACGGAGTAGGTGGTGAGGGCGAGTTGCGGAGCCTCGTACGTACCATCTCGGAAAAGATCCGGCGCATCCGAAAAGACTCCGGGGTGCTTGTGCCGGGCTGGGCGCCGCCGCCGGGAGGGGTGCGCTTGCAGCGGGACGTTTGGGTGCGCCGGCTGGCGATTGCGGCGGTTTCCTGCTTCGCGGTAGCCCTGCTGTTGTTTGCCGGATTCAGACTGGGGCTTTACTCAGGGGTCTCGGAGCTGCGCCAGGTGGTGATGGAGACGCGGGGGTAACCGTCCATGGCTTTATACTTCCTGCTCGGAATCATACTCAGTATTTATTGCACGGTGGTGTACTTTGCCGGTACGTTCCTTGGCTTGCATGGGACCGGGCTGTGGATCTTCCGCGGATGCCTGGCGCTGATGGGCCTCATTGCGACGGCGGCGTACCTTTGGTATCAGCTCGGGAGCTTGAAGCGCACCAGCTCTTCCGGCCAGAAGAAAGGCGGCGGCGAGGCCGGGGCCGAGGATGACGCGGGCCAGATCCTGCGGGAAGCCTCGGCGCGGTTGGCGGCGTCCGAACTCGGCCGGAAGGCGAAGTTCCGCAACCTCCCGGTGATTCTCCTGGTGGGCAAGGCGGGTTCCACGAAGACCTCCACCATGATCCATAGCGGCCTGGAACCGGAACTCCTCGCGGGCCACGTCTACCGGGACAACACTGTGGTTCCCACGGCCGCGGCCAACGTCTGGTACGCCCGGCGGGCGGTTTTCGTCGAGGCCGGCGGGAAGCTGCCGGCGCAAGGCCGCTCCTGGCGCAAATTCATTCGCAAGCTGCGGCCGGCCGGGATTGGCTCGCTGCTCGGCATCAAGTCCGAAGCGCCACGGGCGGCGGTGGTCTGCATCTCCTGCGAGGAGTTCTTGGCCGCCGACGGGGGAGCGGCGGTATCGGCGACGGCGAGGGAGTTGCGGCGGCGGCTCGAGGAAATCTCGAAGGGTCTCGGCGTTCGCCTCCCGGTGTACGTGCTGTTCACCAAAACGGACCGAATCGCGTTTTTCGCCGAGTTCGTGAGGAACCTCACTCCGGAGGAAGCCGGCCAGGCGGTCGGCATCACCCTGCCGGTGGAGATGGATCAGGCCTCCGGCGTGTACGCCGAGCAGCAGACCCGGAAGCTGGCAGCGGCGTTTGACCGGCTGTTCCGGGCACTGTGCGACCGCCGGCCGGACCTGTTGGCCCGGGAACACGATCCGCAGAACCTGCCGGGCGTCTATGAATTCCCCCGGGAATTGCGGAAGCTCCGCACGCCGGTGGTCGACCTGCTCGTGGATCTATGCCGGCCGAGCCAGCTCCGCGCGGGCCCGTTCCTGCGCGGCTTCTATTTCTCCGGGGTCCGTGCCGTCATCCGCCAGGAAGCGCCGATGCAGGCGCCGACAATGACCCGCCGCCGGCCGGATTTCGCCGAGGTCGAGCACGCCACCGGCGTGTTCGCGGCCGGACAGGTGGCCTCCGGCCGGGAACCTGGGGCGCCCGCACAGGCTCCCGTGGCGCGGAAGGTGCCCCAATGGGTCTTCTTATCTCACCTGTTTCATGACGTGTTTCTCGGCGACCGGGAAGCGTTGGGGGCCGGCGGCGCCAGCGTGAAAACCAGCCGGTGGCGGCGCATCTTGCTGGCCATGGCGGCGCTGGTCTGCTTTGTCTGGATCATCGGGATGGTGGTTTCCTACTTCGGCAACCGCGCCTTACAGGCCGAGGCCCTGGCGGCCGCGCGCGGTATCGGCGCGGCGGAGGCGCGGGGCGGGGAGCTGGCTTCCCTGGACGCGCTCCAGCGGCTGGATGTTCTCCGGCAATCACTGGAAACCCTGACGCGCTACGAGCGTGATGGCGCCCCCTGGCGGCTTCGCTGGGGACTTTACAGCGGCGACGATCTTTACCCGAGCGTCCGCCGGGCTTACTACACCCGCTTCCACCAGTTACTGTTCGCCTCCACGCATGCCAGCCTGATCTATACTCTGCAACGGCTTCCCGCCAAGCCCTCGCCCACGGATGAGTACGGTCCCGTTTACGATACGTTGAAGGCCTACTTGATTACGACTTCGCACCCGGAAAAGAGCACGCGGGAGTTTCTCGCGCCCGTGCTGATGGAGCATTGGACGGCGCGCCGCACCATCGATAAGCAACGGATCGAACTGGCACGAAAGCAGTTTGATTTTTATGCCGAGGATCTGAAGGTTTCCAATCCGTTTTCCTCGGCGCAGGACCGCGGGGCCGTCGAGCGTGGCCGGCACTACCTGTCGCAGTTCGCCGGTGTCGAGCGGGTGTACCGGTTCATGCTGACCGAGGCGTCCAAGCTTCACCCCTCGGTGAACTTCAACCGGCAATTCCCCGGTTCGGCAAAGGCCGTCATCAACAACCGGGAGATCTCCGGCGCCTTCACCAGCCAGGGCTGGGCCTTCATGGATGAGGCCGTCAAAAACGCCGACCGGTTCTTCGGCGGCGAGCAATGGGTGCTGGGGGACCAGGCGGCCGCCGGGATCGATCCGGCGAGGCTGGAAGAGCAGTTGCGAAAGCGCTACCTGGCCGATTTCATCTCGCAGTGGCGGGAGTACCTGCGCTCAACCGCCGTGGTGCGATACCAAAACCTCGCCGACGCGGCGGCGAAGCTGAACCTGCTGTCCGGCAACCAGTCCCCGCTGCTGGCGGCACTCTGGCTGGCGTCACAGAATACGGCGGTCGACTCCGAGCCGGTCAAGGCGGCGTTCCAACCGGTGCAGCTCGTGGTGCCCCCGGAGAATAAGGACCGTTACATCGGAGACTCGAATGCGGCGTACATGAACGCTCTGGCCGGTCTCCAGGCGTCGGTCGAGCAGGCCGCGAATGCTTCCGGCGCGCTCCGGGACGCGGTCGTGGCGCAGGTTACCCAACAGGCCACGGCGGCCAGGATCATTACCCGGCAGTTAGCGCAGAAGTTCCGGATCGACCCTTCCGGCCAGGTCGGACCGACCGTAGAAAAATTGCTGGAAGAGCCGATTCTGTACGCCGAGGCGCTGGTCCGCGCGCTGGGGCCCGCGGAACTGAACGCCAAGGGCCGGTCCTTGTGCGCGCAGTTCGGCGTGCTCATGAGGAAATACCCGTTCCGGCCGGAGGCCACGGCCGAGGCCACGCTTGCCGAGGTGGCGGCGATTTTCCAGCCAGGGACCGGCGCCCTCTGGTCTTTCTATAACCAGAGCCTGCGGGAGTACCTGGTGCGGCAGGGGGAACAGTTCGTGGCCAACCCCGCCAGCAAGATCCGCCTGAACCCCGCATTCGTCCGCTTCTTCAACCGGGCAGCTTCCTTCTCCGAGGCGCTCTATCCCGGCGGTTCCGCGCAGGCGAAGCTCGCCTACAACGTAACGCTGCGTCTGCCGGCGGGAATGCAGAGCATCAGCCTGATGGTGGATAACCAGATGCTGACGGCCGGCCGGGGAGGAGCGGCGACCCTCGGTTTCATCTGGCCGGGCAGCGGCGCACAGCAGGTGCGGCTGGTCGGGCGGTTCGGCGGCAGCCCCCCGTTGACCTTCGCGAGCTACCAGGGGCTCTGGGCCGTATTCCGGTTCTTCGGCGACGCGGACCGCTCGCGGACAGCGGGGAACGTTACCAGCCTGGAATGGGTGCCGAAACAGGGACGCGCGGCGCAGCCGATGAGGCTACCGGACGGCAGCCCGCTTACCGTCCGCTTCGAGGTGCAGAGCAGCGCGCCGGTGTTCCAGAAAGGTTATCTCTCCGGGCTGGCTTGCGTCTCCCGGGTGGCCCGCTAGCTCCCGGTGGCTCACGGACCATGGAGAATCTCGGCAAAATCGGAAAATACGAACTCCGCGAGTTTCTCGGCGGAGGGATGTCACACGTCTACAAGGCCTGGGACCCCGTGATGAACCGCACGGTGGCCGTCAAGATCCTGACGCCGGAGGCCACTGCCGATCCGGAAGCCAAGGCGCGTTTCTTGCGCGAGGCGCAGACGGCGGGCGGACTGGCGCACGACAACGTCATCCGCGTCTACGATTTCGGCGAAGCCGACGGACGGCCTTACATGGTGATGGAGTTTCTTCAGGGTGAGGATCTCCGCGAGGCCATTCACTCCGGCCGCGCCGGCGACCTCAGGCGGCGGCTCGAGATTGCGCTGGAGGCAGCCAAGGCGCTCGACTACATCCACGGACAATCGATCATTCACCGCGATATCAAACCCGAGAACATCCATCTCGATACGAATGGCCGGGTCCGGCTGATGGATTTCGGGATCGCCAAGCGCCCGGACCTGAACCTGACCCGGGCCGGCTTCACGCTGGGCACCCCGTACTACATGTCGCCGGAGCAGGTGCGGGGTGAAGAGGTTACGCCGCTGGCCGATATCTACTCGTTCGGCATCCTGCTGTTTGAACTGCTCGCCGGCGACAAGCCCATCGGCGGGGAGACCGTGGAGCAGCTTTTCTACCGGATTCTGAATGAACCGGTGGAGCTGGAACCGTTGCGGCTGGCCGGAGTTCCCGAGCCGGTGGTGGAGCTGGTCGCGCGGTGTACCGAGAAAGCGCCCGCGGACCGGCCGCAGAGCTTTCGCGAGGTCCGCCACTGCCTCGAGGGGGTGCTGCGGGGCAAGCCGGCAACCGCGCCGCCCACCGCTGCCCCGCGCGAGGTTCCCGCTCCCAGGCGCGCGCCAGGCTCAAAGAAATGGCTGGTGGGTTCGCTGGCTCTGGCGGTGACGCTGGCCTTGGTCGTGGTGCTGTACCTGGTCCTTCGGGAGAAACCCGCGCCGGTACAGGAACCGATCCCGACGCCGCCTCCGCTGGCCTCGGTGATCTCGACCCCCACCGGAGATATGATGCTGGCGCCGGCCGGCGAGTTCCTGTTCGGTCCCGACGCCCGGCCGGTCTCGCTGCCGGCCTTCTACATCGACAAGACCGAGGTGACCAACGCCGCCTACGCGCGTTTCTGTGCCGAGCGGAACCACCCCTTGCCCCCCGGGTTTGCGAAAGACCGTCCGGAATACCCGGTGGTGAACGTAACCATCGACGATGCCCGTCAGTTCGCCCGCTGGGCGGGCAAGCGATTGCCACGGGCTCAGGAATGGGAGAAGGCGGCGCGGGGCACCGATGGGCGCACCTACCCCTGGGGAAACGACCGCGACCCGGCCCGGGCCAATGTCACCCGGCCCGGCGGCGCGAAAGCTTCCCTGATGCCCGCCGACGCGCTCCTGGCCGGGGCCAGTCCTTACGGCGTCCTGCAGATGGCGGGTAATGTCTGGGAGCTGATCGATGAAGCCGTCAACCCGAGCCTCGAGGCGGTGGAGGTGTTCTCTTTCTTGAAGCCGCCGGCCACGGCCGCCGAGCCCTGGTATACCATGCGCGGCGGAGCCTTCGACGCGCCGCTGCCTGAGAACGTCACGTATGAATGGGCGGCGGTGCCGGCGCGCTTCCGGGCGCCCAATATCGGTTTCCGGTGCGTGAAAGACGCGCCGTAGCTTTCCCTATTTCCGGCTGTTCAGCACGGCGTCAATGCTGGCGATGTTCTTCCGGGCGTACTCGGCTTCCGCCATGTTGCTGTTGATCTTCAGCATCGCCAAAAAGTGCTGGCGGGCCGCCGGGAGTGTCGCAATACTTCCCGTGGATTGCGCCTTGCGCGCGTAGCAAAGCCCCAGCGCATAATGGACGTAGGGGTCTTCCGGATCATAAGTCAGCGACTGCTGGCAGTGGCGGATGGCGGCGTCGAACTGGGAGAGCTTGCGCTCGGAGTCGCACATGCCGAAGTAGGCCAGGCTGCGGAGGTCCTTCCAGATATCTTGCTGCGCGGCCCGCTTCTTCTTGCCGTGGCCGATCAGGAAGCCCAGCACGTAATAGTTCAGCTTGCCGGCGAGCTTGCTGTTGAAATCGCTCAGCCGCAGGTATTCCGAGTATTCTTTGGTGGCTTCCTGGTAAGCGCCGCTCAGCCGCAGGCTTTCGGCGAGCCAGAAGTGCGCTTCCGGATTGTTCGGGTTAAGGTGAATGGACTTGCGGGCTGAGGCGAT
>CAZXVW010000135.1:0-12033 GCA_964644025.1 uncultured Solibacteraceae bacterium
TGATGCGCACCTGGCCGCGGAGACCGCCATTCACAACTTCGATATGGCCGCCTTCTACACGAACTTCTTGCGGGACATCCACGACATCCAAAGCGACGATGGTGCGGTTACCGACACGGTTCCCCACAAGTACGGCCGGCGGCCGGCCGACCCGGCCTGGGGCAGCGCCTACCCGCTGCTGGTCTGGTACCTGTATAGCTACTACGGCGATCACCGGGTCCTGGAGGAGCACTACGACGGCATCAAGGCGTGGGCGGACTTTCTCTCCACGAAAGCCGACGGGAACATCGTGAACTACTCTTACTACGGTGACTGGGTATCCGTCGAGCCGACACCCGGCAGCCTCGTTTCCACGTTTTACTATTACTGGAGCACGGACATCGTGGCCCGCGCGGCCGGGATCCTGGGCAAGACCGCTGATGCGCAGGCTTACCGCCGGCGGGCGGAGGCCATTCGCGAGGCTTTCCACCGCAAGTTCTACAACGCGGAGACGGGCGCCTATGCCAACGGAAGCCAGTCGGCAAACGTGCTTCCCCTGTACCTGAACATGGTTCCGAAAGGGGCTGTGGGACGGATTCGGCGGAGTCTGCGGGATAGCATCGTCTACGCGCATAACACCCACCTGACCACGGGTATCGCCGGCACGAAGTACCTGCTGCCGTACCTGACGCGGGCCGGGATGCCGGACCTGGCCTATGAACTGGCCGCCCAGGAGACGTACCCGAGCTGGGGATACATGGTCCGGCACGGCGCCACGACGCTGTGGGAGCTCTGGCAAGAGAAAACCGGCCCGTCGATGAACTCGCACAACCACCCGATGTTCGGCAGCGTCGGGGCGTGGTACTACGAAGCGCTGGCTGGTATCGCGCCGGACCCGAAGCAGCCCGGCTACCGGCGCATCGTGATCCAGCCTCAGATGGTGAGAGACCTGGAGTGGGCCTCCGGCACTCTGCAAACCCCGTTGGGCCAGGTTTCCTGCTCCTGGCGGCGCAGCGAGGACGCGGCGCGGCTGGACGTGGAGATCCCGGCCGGGGCCACCGCCGAGATCCATGTGCCGAAACTGCGGCCCGGCAACCGGGTGATCACGGAAGGTGGAAACGCCGTTTGGAGAGACGGGTCTTACCAGTCCGGCGTGGCCGGGGTTAGCGCGGCGCGGGAGACGTCCAGGGACGTGGTGATCGAAGCCGGGTCCGGGCGCTACTCGTTCCGGCTAAAGGTGATGGAATGAAGCGCAAGGCGGCCGGTGGAGGTGGGTGAAAGTTCACTCCCCGGGTGAATTCGCGCACCGGAAGTTGGGTGAAATTTCATGTAACGCCTTGAAATCACAGGGACTAAGGTTTGGCACGGGAAGTGCACGTTTATTGGCAACTAAGTCGTCATTGACTTAATAGCATCCCCGGCGGCGAGACCCAGCTCGCCGCTTGCCCCTCCGAACGGGCCACGGTGTCCCCTCCCCGTGGCCCGTAGTCCTTTTTGGGGCGCCTCCTCCGTCAGCTCCCCTTTATCAGGAGTGCTGGCGCCCGATACCGGCAGGAACCGAATTCCCAGCAGTTACCGGCCGGTATACTTGTGTTGATGACATGACCAAGCTCGCCGTCGCATGTTTTTTCGTGTTCGCACTTGAGGCCGCCGGTGCTTCCGAACTGAAACTCGGCCAACCGGCGCCGCGGGCGGTTCTTCCCCGGCCGGACGCGGCGCGGGGCAAGAAGGTGCTGGTGTTGGGCACGGTACCCAAATGGTTGAAGGACGCTGCGGGAGCGTTGGCCAGGGCGGGGGCGGCGGTGTCGGTTTCCCGGGCGGTTCCCGCCGGGCGGGCGCTGCTGGTGGATGAGGCCGGCTACCTGCGCTGGAAGGGCGAGGCGCCCGGCTCGGTGGCCGACAGCGTAGCCCTGGTGAAGGAATGGGAGGACGGCAAGGCGATCTTCCGGTATCGCTGCGCGCGCTGTCACGGTGAAGACGGCAGAGACACCAGCTACCCGGGCATCGTGCCACTGGCCGGGATCGGGAACCGGCTGACGCGGGTGCAGATCCGGGAGAAACTGCGTCCCGCGGTAGTTGGGCCGGACTACATTCTGGTGCGGGGCGATCCTTTCACGGCGCGGCAGTTTGCGGCCTTGCTGACCTTTCTCGCCGGGCTATAGAGGGGCCGGCCGGGATTGTTCTGCGTGCTGGCGAGACGGTAAGCTCAAGGGGATATGAAAGCTTCGCTGAGTCTGCTGATCCTGTTGATTTTTGCGGCGGCGGTATTCGCGGCCCCGCCCAACGTGGTGATTCTGTTCGCCGACGATCTGGGCTACGGCGACCTTGGAACCTATGGTCACCCCACCATTGCCACGCCGCGACTGGACCGCATGGCCGCCGAGGGCCAGAAGTGGACCGATTTCTACGTGGGGGCGAGCGTGTGTACTCCGAGCCGGGCGGCGTTGCTGACCGGGCGGCTGCCGGTCCGGAGCGGAATGACCGATGAGCGGAACCGCGTGCTGTTTCCAGATTCGCACGGCGGGCTGCCACCGGAGGAGGTGACCATCGCCGAAGTCCTCAAGCAACGCGGCTACGCCACCGCGGCCATCGGCAAGTGGCACCTGGGACACCTTCCGCAGTACCTGCCGACGCGGCAGGGGTTCGATTCCTATTACGGAATTCCCTATTCCAACGACATGGACAAGGTCCCTGGCGCTCCGAAAGGGCGCGCCCTGTTCCTGAACCCGAAGTTCGAGAATTTCAACGTGCCGCTGATGCGGAACGAAGCGATCATCGAGCGCCCGGCGGACCAGCGCACCATCACCCGGCGTTACACCGCCGAAGCAGTGAAGTTCATCCAGGCGCACCGGGACGGGCCTTTCTTTGTCTACCTGGCTTACAACTTCCCGCACGTCCCCCTCTTCCGTTCGGAAAAGTTCGCCGGGGTGAGCCTGCGCGGGCTTTACGGCGATGTCGTCGAGGAAATTGACTGGAGCGTGGGGCAGATCCTGGATGCGCTGCGGGAGGCTGGTCTGGCGGAGAACACGCTGGTGGTGTTTACCTCGGACAACGGGCCGTGGCTCACCTTCCGCACCCTGGGAGGATCGGCCGGGCCGCTGCGCGGCGGCAAGGGGTCGACCTGGGAAGGCGGCATGCGCGAGCCGGCCATTTTCTGGTGGCCCGGCAAGATCCGGCCCGGGGTGATTCGCCAGATGGGCAGCACGCTGGACCTGCTGCCCACGATCGCGAAGCTGGCCGGCGCGAAGGCGCCGGCGGACCGGACGCTGGACGGCTACGACATTTCTCCCGTACTATTGGGCGCCGGGAAGAGCCCCCGCCAGACGATGTTCTTCTACCGGGGAACACGGCTTTTCGCTGCCAGGGCAGGGCAGTACAAGGCGCATTTCCTGACCCGCGCCGGCTACGGGGACAAGGCCGCCCGGCTCCACGATCCTCCGTTGCTCTATGACCTGGGCCTGGATCCCGGCGAGCGTTGGGATGTGGCGCGCGAGCATCCAGATGTAATTGCGCGAATCCGGAAGATCGTGGCCGCGCACGCGGCGACGGTGAAGCCGGCCGCCGACCAGCTCGCCAAGCGTTCACCGGAGGCGCTGCGCTAAGGTCGCCGTCGCCCCCGGGCAGAGGATCCACTGCGCGGCCGCAGCCGCACCCGTGGCGGCCCGGTTCGCACTATGCTGGTAGTCTCGGTAACCAAGGAGGTAGCAGAATGCGGCAAACCCGGAGAGGATTTCTGAAAGGCGCCGGCGGGGCCATCGCCGGCGCGCCCCTGTTTGTCCCGGCCACGGTGCGGGGCGCCAATGACCGGCTCACCTACGGCATGATCGGCACCGGCAGCCGCGGCCGGCACCTGAATCAAATATTCCAGAACATCGGTGCGCAATGCGTGGCGCTGTGCGATGTCTACGAGCCCTACCTGGAGCAGGCCCGGCAGCAATCGCCCGCCGGTGTCAGAACATATCTGGATTACCACGATCTGCTGGCGCGGGAGGAGGTGGATTTCGTCGTCATCGCCACCCCGGATCACCAGCACCGGCCCTGCTTGCTGGCGGCGCTCAAGGCCGGCAAGGATGTCTACCAGGAGAAGCCGCTTTCGCTCTCGCTCGAGGAGAGCCGGATCATGGTAGAAGCGGTCCGGGCCACCGATAGGGTGGTTCAGATCGGCATGCAGCGGCGCAGCATGCCGTTCATCCACCGGGCCAGGAGACTCATTGAAGAGGGGATGATCGGCCGGATCTCGATGGTGCGAGCGAAATGGAACTGGCACTTCGACTTGCCGCTGGACAATTCGCCCCTGCCGGGCAAGCTGGATTGGGAACGGTTCCAGGGGCCGGCCAAACACCGGCCGCTCGAGCCGATGCGCTTTCGCTGGTGGCGCGCTTTCTGGGACTACTCCGGCGGGAACGTGACCGACCAGGGGACGCACCTGATGGACGTGGTCCAGTGGCTGGCCGGTTCCGGTCCGCCGCGCACGGCCGTCTGCCGCGGCAAGATCATCAACGCGCCCGGCGCCGAGGTCCCGAACGTTTTCTCGGCGGTCTTCGAGTACGACGATTTCATCGCCACCTGGACCCTGGACTACCGCACCGCGTTCGAGAACGACTGGTCCATCACCTTCATCGGCGAGAACGGCGCGATGATTCTCGACCGCACCGGCTGCCGGGTCTTTGACGATCCCGGCGCTTCGGCCACGCCGTGGGACATGAAGAAGGAGTCGCAACTGATTTACCGGGAGGCCGACCGCGACCCGGGTGACGCCCACATGAAGAACATGCTCGCCTGTGTCCGGTCACGCCAGGAGCCGAACTGCCCGATCGAGGTGGCCGCCGCAGCGGTAGCCGGTCCGCATCTGGCCAACATTGCTTACCGGGAGAACCGGCTGGTGAGCCGGGGCGCCTGACGGGAGCCCACGCCGCGACACGGGGGCGTTTCGGGCCGGCTATTTCTTGTGCCTGGACTTGTTGCCCGCGGCCAGGGCGGCCGCCTCGTCGATCAATTCTTCGCGGTGATCCGAAGACCAGGCCTGCTGGATGTCTTTCTCCTTCATCCCCAGGACCCGGCCGAGCAGGATGTAGGCGGGCAGGGCGTGCGGCAAGTGTTTCCACCGCGCCATGTCGATCAAGGCGGGCAGCGCCCGCTGGCGGATCTGCTCGAGCGTTTCCGCGTCGCGGTCCTCAGTAAGGTTCACCAGGTTGACCGCGGCGGTGCTGCGGTCCGTCCAGATGATCGAGTTCAGCATTTCAATCAGCCAGGTGGCCGGAATGCGGATATCGAGTGACGGCTTGCGCCGCGCCAGCACCCCGATGGCGGCCAGCGAGCGCATGGCGTTGTTGCGGACGGTGTCGTCCGGGTCGCGCAGCGCGTACAGCAGATCGTTGACCACCGCTTTTTTGTCCGGCGCGTAGCCGATGACGTAAGCGGCGATGGCCCGGTGCTCTTCGTTCATCGAGTTCCGCAGCACGTCCCGGATCACCTCGAGGTGCTTGCCGGCTTCCGCGACGAATTCCTCCTGGCGGGCGCGGCAAGCCGGGTTCGCCATCAGCGAGTGTCCCTGCGTCAGGTCCTCGGCGGTGTCCTTGGTCCGCACGGCTTCGCCCAGCGCGGCCAGGAAATGAACGTAGGTCTGATGAATTTCTTCCGGAAGCAGGACCGGATCGGTTGGCGGGTTCCGGTAATCGAAGTGGGGGGCGCCGCGCTCTTCGATGCCCACGTAGAGAATGGCCTTGCCTTCGTCGCAGCAAACGGCCTGCAGGTACGCCCGGGCTACCCCCGGCAGGTTCTCGATGGCCTCCTCGGCGTCCCCTTTCGACCGGGGCAGCGGGCCGCCTTCGCGCGCGCCCAGCGCCGCCCTCGCTTCCTGCTCGGAGACCTTCCGCAGACCGTAAAAGTCAATGATGCCGATCTCGGGTCCCTGCGCCGGGAGCAGCCCCGCGAGCAGGCAAACTAAGACTAACCCTTTCCGCAAATCTGTTAGACGCACGCGGGGCCGGGAACGGCTACGCCTGTTTTTCCGCCATCGGCCCCACCAGCGGCAAGACAATCTTCTTGTTCTGGTACGTCTTGACCAGCATGACGATCCAGAGCACGAAGCAGGCCAGGCTGTACAACGGGCTGATGACGAAGTAGACGCTCCACGGCAAAATCACGCTCAGCGCAATCGAGATGATGATCAGTCCCACGGAAAGGAAGATGGACTGAAACGCGTGGAAACGCACGATCTTGCTGCGGTTGTAAGGCTCCAGCACCAGGAAGATGATCCCGGTGATGAACCCCAGCACGTAGCACAGCGTCCCGGCGACGTTGTCCCCCATTCCGGCGCCGGCGGCCGGCGCCGGGGGCGCGGGTTGTCCCTGGCCCGGCGGGGACGCCTGCCCGGAAGGCAGGCTCTCACCGGCGCCGGCGCCTTCGGCCGCGGCCGGGATTGGTGTACCACACTTCGGGCAGAACTTGCCCTCCACTTCTGCGCCACATTTCGGACAAAATGCCATGGCTCCTCCCTATTCGATTGCTAGTCCGGTCGTTTCACTGTACCTGAGCCGCGCCGAATCCGCAAGCGGCCGGAATCGCGAGGCGGCGGCGCGCCCGGCCGCGATACACTACATCTAAGGTAAAAACCAATGTCTGAACCCGTTAACGCTTTCCTCGACGCGCATCGCGACCGCTTCCTCGATGAGCTGTTCGCCTTCCTGCGGATCCCGAGCATCAGCACGGACCCGGAGCACAAGAGGGACGTGGACCGGGCCGCCGCCTTCGTGGCCGAGAGCCTGGAGAAGGCCGGGATGGAGAACGTCGAGGTGATTCGGACCGAGGGTCATCCGCTGGTCTACGCCGACTGGCTCCATGCCGCCGGCAAACCCACGGTCCTGTGCTACGGGCACTACGACGTACAGCCGCCGGACCCGCTGGAGGAATGGGTCAGCCCGCCGTTTGACCCGGTGGTGCGGGACGGCAACATTTACGCCCGCGGGGCCGCCGACGACAAGGGGCAGATGTACACGCACGTGAAGGCTGTCGAATCGCTTCGGGCGGTTCACGGCGCCCTGCCGGTGAACGTGAAGTTTCTCATCGAAGGCGAGGAGGAAGTGGGCGGCAAGGCGATCGCCCGCTACGTTGCCGAGAACCCGGTGAAGTTGAAAGCGGACGCGGCCCTGGTTTCCGATACGGCCATGTACGCGGAGGGCATTCCCACTCTTTGCACTGGCTTGCGGGGCCTGGTGTACCTGGAAGTGGAAGCCGCCGGCGCCGCGCGCGATCTGCACTCCGGTCTGTACGGCGGCGCTGCTCCCAACGCGGTCTTCGGGCTGATCGAGCTGCTGTCGAAAGCGAAAACGGCTGACGGCGTGATTCGCATTCCTGGAACCTATGACGACGTTGTCCCCCCCGCGCCGGAGGAAAAGCGGAGCTGGGAAAGCCTCCCGTTCAGTGAACAGCAATTTCTGGAACACGAGGTCGGCTCGGCCTGCCTGACCGGTGAGCCGAATTTTCCGGTTCTGGAACGGATCTGGGCGCGGCCAACTTTTGAGGTCCACGGCATTGCCGGCGGCTTTACCGGCGCCGGCGCCAAAACGGTGATTCCCGCCCGGGCCACGGCAAAGGTGAGTATGAGGTTGGTGCCGCTGCAGGACGCCGACCGGATGATCGAGGCGTTCCGCCAGTTCGTGAAGGCCAATACGCCCGTCGGCATCCGTACGGAGGTTCGCGTGCTGGCCGCCAGCCCGGCGGTGCTGGTCAAGCCGGATCATCCGGCCATCCGGACGGCCGCCAAGGCATTCAGCGATGCGTTGGGGCGGCCGACCGTGTTCATCCGCTCCGGCGGGTCGGTGCCCATCGTCGGCGACCTGGACCGACACCTCGGCGTGCCGACCGTGATGATGGGACTGGGGCTTCCCGATGACGGGCTCCACTCCCCGAATGAGAAATTCAAGCTGGAGAACTTTTATACGGGGATTCGGACGGTCGCTTCTTTCCTGGAGGAATATGGCCGCACGGCGTAAACCAGATCCGAGGGGGCATCGGGACTGACCACGACCACGAAAGACGTATCACCCGGGTATCATCTTGTCCGCTCCGCGGGGGTGGTGTCGGCGGCCGTGATGCTGAGCCGCGTCACCGGCCTGGTGCGGGAGATTGTCATGGCCCGCCTGTTCGGCGCGGGAATGACCTACGATGCTTTTCTGCTTGGTTTCCGCATCCCGAACCTGACGCGCGATCTGTTCGCCGAGGGAGCTCTCTCTTCCGCCTTCATCCCGATCTTCACCGAGTACCTCACGCGCCGGGGCAAGAAGGATGCCGGCGAGCTGGCGAACCTGGTGGCCACCGCCCAGCTCATCTTCGTGGGCTTGTTCTGCTTGCTGGGCATTGTCCTGAGTCCGCAGCTCGTGCTGTTGCTGGCGCCCGGTTTCGCGGGGGTGCCGGGCAAGTTCGATCTGGCGGTGGCCCTGACGCGGATCATGTTCCCCTTCCTGCTGCTGGTGGCGCTGGCGGCGCAGGCGATGGGCATTCTGAACGCTTGCAACCAGTTTGCGGTGCCGGCGCTGGCTTCGACGTTCTTCAACGTCGGATCGCTGCTGTTCGGCCTGGCCATCGGATTCTGGGCGGGGCCTTATTTCGGTTTTCCGCCCATCGCCGGCATGGCCGTCGGGGTGGTGCTCGGCGGCGCGCTGCAACTGCTGTGGCAGGTGCCGAGCATGAGCCGCCGGGGCTTCCGCTTCCGACCCCGCATCGACTGGTCCGACCCGGGGCTGCGGCGCATCATCCGGCTGATGGGTCCGGCCGTTCTCGGCGCCGCCGCCGTCCAGATCAACGTGATGGTGAATACGAACTTCGCCTCACGGATCCACGACCCGGTCACCGGTCCCGACGGCCCGGTGAGCTGGCTCGGCTACGCCTTCCGGTTCATGCAGCTTCCCCTCGGCGTTTTCGGGGTGGCCATTGCCGCGGCCACGCTGCCCTCGATTTCCCGGAGCGCCGCCTCGGGCCGGACCGAGGAGTTCCGCCGCACCTTGTCCCGCTCGCTGGGCATGGTGTTCCTGCTTACGGTCCCTTCCTCGGTCGGGCTGATCGTACTGGGCCGGACCATGATCGCCGCGATTTACCAGGGGGGGCGCTTCCAGCCCTACGACACCCGGCAGACCGCTCTCGCCCTGTCCTATTACGCGATCGGGCTGGCCGGCTACGCCGCCATCAAGGTGCTCACGCCTGCTTTCTATGCCCTGGGGGATTCCCGCACTCCGATGGTGATCAGCCTCGTCTCGATCGGCGTCAACCTGGCCGCCGTTTTGCTGCTGCTTCGTTACACGAGCCTGGGGCACGCCGGCCTGGCTCTTTCGACTTCGATTGTCGCCCTGTTCGGTTTCGTGCTCCTGTTCTGGATTTTGCGGAACCGGATCGGCGGCATTTACGGGCGCGCCCTGGCGAGCAGCGTCTCCCGGGTACTGTTTGCCTCCGCGGTGATGGGCGTGGCGGTGCTGTTGTTGAGCGGCCTGGTCCGGGCCGTCTTCGGGATCTCGCGCGCCGCTTCGTTGCTGGACCTGGCGGTTTGCATTCCGGCCGGAATCGTGATCTTTTACCGGCTGTGCCGCCTCACCAACGTTCCGGAACTGGAGCTGGCAACCGGCGCCCTCGCCGGGCCCTTGACCCGGTGGCTGCCTTTCCACCGTGATAAAATCCTGTAGTCGATGGCTCCGGATATTGAACTGGTGATCAAACTGCAACGGCTGGACAACCGGATTACGGAACTGCGGCGGGAAATCGCCGCGCTGCCCAATCACATCGCGGAAATCGAGAAGACGCTCACCGCGCACCAGCGCAAGCTCGAAGCCGACCAGGCCGCGCTGGCGGCCAACCAAAAAGAGCGGCGGAAGCTCGAAAACGACGTCCAGGCGCTCGAGGAGAAGATCTCCCGGCTCAAGGACCAGATGCTCGAAGCCAAGACCAACGAGCAGTACCGGGCCTTCCAGAAAGAGATCGACTACTGCGAAAACGAGATTCGGAAGGGCGAGGACCGCATCCTCGATTTGATGGCGGCCTCGGAGCCGCTGGAGGAGAGGCTGGCGGACGCGGAACGGGAGCTCGAAAAGGAGAAAGAGCACGCCAAGCGCGAAAAGAAGGCCGCCCAGGAAAAGGTTGAGGCGGCCCGGAAGCTGCTGGAACAGCACCGGCTGGAGCGGCAACAAACCGCGGCCGGGCTGAATTCCCGGATCTATTCCATCTACGAGCGGCTCCGCAAGAAATACCACGGCGCCGTGGTTGCCGAGGGCAACGGCGGAAAATGCTCCGCCTGCAACATCGCGCTGCGGCCCCAGTTCTACCAGGACCTGAAACGGGCCACCGAACCCATGGTCTGCGAGAGTTGCGGCCGGCTACTTTACTACAACCCCACGGCCGACCAGGAATCGGAAGCACAGCTCAGCCATCCGGCTTGATTTGCCCTCGCCAGCGCCCGAACCCACCCCAGGAGTGTGGAGCCGCCGCCAGGATCGGCAAGCCCGGTGCGCCTGCTCAAAAGGTCCCCGGGAGGAACATGATGGCCGCCCCGGCGCCGAACATCACCGCGAAGCCGGAAGCGACCCGCCAGCCGAAGGACCTCCCGCCGGCGTAGGCGGCCAGGATGGTCTTCAAAACGGCGTTCATCAACAAGGCCAGCAGCAACACCAGCTCGGCGGTCACCGCCGATATGGTGCCGCCGGCCAGCAGGCTGGCCACTGAGACCGAGACCGCGTCCGCATCCACCGTGCCGCCGGCCGCGCTGGCCCAGTAGACGCCCTGGCCGCCGAACTCGACTGCCGCGGCCTTGCTGACGAACATGATCGCGGCGAAGACGGCGCCGAACTTCAACGCCGGCGCCAGCCGGAACGGGTTCCCCGCCACCGGATGCCGGCCCTCGATCTCCGTGCTTGACCGGCGGTAGAGGAACCAGCCGGCCAGCAGCCCGGCGGCCATCATCGCCAGCAGCACGATCGAGAGGCGGCGCGCCAGCTCCGCGTTCACCACCGCCAGGATCACCAGTACGCGGGGAAACTGGACCGCGTTGGCCACCACCACCGCGTACCAGTACGTGGCGATCTTTTCGGTTTCCTCCCGGCTCTGGCGCGCAAAGGCCAGCGTACACGCCGTGGTCGAGGCTACGCCGCCGAGCACGCTCGTCCAGGTGAGCCCCCTCCGGGCCCCGAGAAATTTCTGAAGAAAGTATCCCACGTAGGAAATCGAGGAGACCAGGATCACGAAGACCCAGACCTTGCGGGGCGAAAACGAGCCGTAAGGACCGAAGTCCCCCGCCGGCAGGAGCGGGTAAATGATGAAGATGATCGCCAGGAACCAGATGGTGTCGTTGAATTCGGTGTCCGTGATGGTTTCCCGGACCAGCTTGTGAAGAGAGCGTTTGGCCTCCAGCAGCGCGACCACCACGATCGCTGCCCCGACGGCCAGCCGCGCGCCGGCGATCTCGCCCGGAGTGGCCGCCAGCACCGCGATGCAGTAAGTAGCCACGGCGGCGATCTCCGTGGTGATGCCAGGGTGTTGGCCGCTCTGCCAGCGGAACAGGACGAGGTAGGCGGTGATTGCGCCCAAGGCCATCGCGGTGAGCCAGGTGTTCTGCAGCAGGCCGCAGATGCCGCCGGTCATCGCGATCAGCAAGAAATCCCGCAAACCCGCCTGGTTCTCATCCCGGGAAGATTCCCGCTGAGCCCCCACGATCAAGCCGATCAGCAGGGCTTCGACGAGTCCCCAGGCTGCCTGAGCTGGTTGAATGGGCGTGGTCATGGCGGCTTTTACCGGACGCCCGGGCCGGCCGGGCCGGGCGGAGTCGCAAGGACCGGGATCGCCGGACTGCTCCCGGCGGCGGCGCCGGGAAACAACCCGGCCAGGGCTGCAGCGCCGGCGCCGGCGATCAAGGTGCGTGGTTTCATAATGCCGACTTTACACTACTTTGATCAGCACCGGCACCAATCGCCGGCGGGGGGGCGGGGAAGCCGTTCCGCTAGCCGAGCAGGGATTCCACCCCCAGGAACATGCGCACGAAAGCCAGGACGGTCACCGCCACGCACGCGTAGGCGG
>CAZXVW010000136.1:0-11932 GCA_964644025.1 uncultured Solibacteraceae bacterium
CGAAGCCGCAGCGGGGGTGATCCAGAGAAAGTGCGAGAACAATCCCGACAACATCGAGTTTAAGATCCAACTGGCGGCGCACTATCACCGGATGCGGCAGCCGGAGGAACGCGACCGCGTCCTCGAGGAACTGGAGTCGGAGCCGGCAAGGTTTCCCACGGCGCCGTTGATGATTGGCGATTTCCTGGTGCGGATTCGCGATTACGAGAGGGCCATCCGCGAGTACCAGGCCGGTCTGAAGCTACACCCGGCCGATTCCGTGGTGTACCAACTCCGGATCGTGGACGCGCTGTCTCTCGCCGGCAGGAATCAGGAGGCCCTGCAACTGGTTGGACAGGTGCTCGCCGAACATCCGAAGAACGCCGAGGCGCTGGCTCTCCGCGGAGCGCTGCAACTGGTCGGGGGGGACCGGGAAGCGATCCAGGCGGCGATCAACGACTTTGAGACGGCGGTCGTGAACATGCCGCGTAATGCCGTGCTCCGCTACAACTACGGCCGGGCTTACCTGGCCCTCGGCGACCTTGACAAGGCGCTGGTGCAGTTTCAAGACGCCGCCAGCCTGCGCGCGGATTACCTGGCGCCCCGGTTCGCTCTGGCCCAGATCTACTTGCGCAAGGGGCAACCCGCCATGGCGGCGAAGCTGGCTGAAGAGATTCTCACGATCGCCCCGGGCAGCGTTCCCGGGCGTCTGCTGCGGGCCAGCGCCTCGATCGGCCTGAAGGAATTCCA
This sequence comes from uncultured Solibacteraceae bacterium, assembly GCA_964644025.1. Taxonomy (GTDB): domain Bacteria; phylum Acidobacteriota; class Terriglobia; order Bryobacterales; family Bryobacteraceae; genus CAZXVW01. The sequence goes on from CAZXVW010000136.1 coordinate 730, forward strand.
CCAGGCACGGGCCAATGTCGATTCCGTGCTGAAAGAGCACCCGGATAACCCGGACGCGCAGTTCCTGATCGCCTCGCTGGACTTTGCCGAGCGCAAATACCGGGATGCCGAGGCGCTGCTCAAAAAGTTGCACGAGAATATCCCCCAGGACCCCCGCGGGTTACGCGGGCTGGTCAACGTCTACGTGGCGCAGGGCCGGGCCAAAGAGGCCCAGCGAATCCTGGACGAGGAACTGTCCAAGAACCCCGAGTCGCGCGAACTGCACCTGGTGGCCGCCAGCGTCGCCACGGCCGCCAAAGACTATGGCCGCGCGATCACCGAGTACAGCCGCATTCTCGAGCGCGACCCGTCATCGGCCAGCGTTCACGTTGCCCTGGGCACGGCGTATTACCGGGCGCGGGATTTCGCCCAGGCCGAGTTCCACTATCGCAAGGCGAGGGAGTTGCAGCCCAAGGACTTGACCGCCAATCTCCGGTTGGCGCTCCTGCTCGGTGAAACCGGCAAGCTGGAGGAAGCGAAGACACTTCTCGACCAGATTCTAAAGCTGGCGCCGGACAATCCCGTCGCTCTGAATAACATGGCTTACCTGCTGGCTGACTCGGCCGCCAGCCTGGACGCCGCGCTCACCCTGGCGCAGCGAGCCATCGCCCGCGCGCCGGGCAATCCCACCATTATGGACACACTGGGCTGGATCTACTTGAAGAAGAACCTGAGCGACAACGCCGTTCAAGTCTACGAGGAGCTGGTCAACCGTTTCCCACAGGGGGCGACTTGGCGGTATCACCTGGCCATGGCGCTTTACCAGAAAGGGGACCGGCCACGGGCCCGCCGGCAGCTCCAACAGGCGCTGACCAGCAACCCATCCCAGGAAGAAGAGAAGAAGATTCGGGAACTGCTGGCGAAACTCGGTTCATAAGAATCGCCGGCGCGGCCCCCGTCAATCACGCGTAAGCCTGGCCACGGCCTCAATGTGTGCGGTGTGGGGAAACAAGTCCACCAGGGTGAGTCCTTCCAACTGGTATCCTCCCGCCGCCAGCCACGCCAGGTCCCGGGCCAGGGCCGGGGGCTCGCAGGAGATGATCCGGAGCCGGGGAGCGGAGATTCGCAGGAGTTGCTCGACCACCCGCCGGCCGAGGCCCGCCCGCGGGGGGTCGGCGAGAACCAGGTCCGGGGTCTGCTTCATTGTTTCCAGGAAGCGCTCGGCCGTGTTGCGCTCGGCCTGAACCGGGAGGCCGGCGCGCGCCGCGTTGAATCGCAAATCCTGCCAGGCTCGCAGGACGGATTCCACTGCCGTCACTGTCCCGACGCGCCGGGCCAGGGGAAGGGAGAACAGGCCCGCGCCGGCGTAAAGATCGACGGCGGTCTGGCCCGCGACGCCGTCCAGCGCGACCTCCACCAGCCGGTCCACCAGGAACCGGTTGACCTGAAAGAAGGAACGGCGCCCGACGCGGTACAACTCCCCGGCCGCAGGGTAGTCAATCGCCGGGGAGTCAGCGCCCGGAATCCGTTTCGCGCACCAGCGGAAGAAATCCCTGGCCACCCGGCGGCCACCGCCATCCAGGACGTTTACCTGGACTTGTTCACCGTTGGTGAACAGCTCGATGGAGCGGATAAATCGCGGGAAACGGGGCTGCGGAATCATCCGGCGCAGCACCGCCAGCGCTTGTTGGACCGGAGGAGCGGCCACCGGACACTCGCGCACCGGACAAAGCCGGTGCGAGCCGGCCTGATGGAACCCGATCCGGCTGCCGCTCAGGTGAAGCTGCACCCGGTTGCGGTAGGCCAGCGGCGGGCCGGAGATAATGCTCAGGCGCTCGGGCGCCGCCAATTTGGCGCCCCGCCAGAGCGTCTCGCGAAGGATCGCCTCTTTCCATCGCAGTTGTGCCTCGTAGCGGGCGTGCTGGTACTGACAGCCCCCGCAACAGGCAAAGTGCGGGCACGCCGGCTCGATCCGATCCGGTGATGGGCGCAGCACCTCCAGCGGCCGCGCCCGGACCAGCCCGGCCGTCTCGTGGAGCGTCTGTGCCCGGACAGTCTCGCCGGGAAGGACGTACGGCACGAGCACTACCTTGCCGTCGAGGCGCCCGAGGCCATCACCCCCGTAGACCAGCTTCTCAATGGTGATTTCGTTTACGATAGAATTTCGTCCTCTATTACAAGCATGAAACCACGAGTCTTTTCCGGAGTCCAACCTTCCGGCGATCTGCACATCGGCAATTATCTCGGGGCGCTGAAGAACTGGGTCAGGATCCAGGACGATTACGAGTGCATCTATTGTATCGTTGACCTGCACGCGGTAACGACTTTCCAGCCGCCGGAGGAACTTCAGCGGAAGATCGTCCAGTTGGCGGCCCTGTTCCTGGCTGTCGGGATCGATCCGGCGAAATCCTCGATCATCGTGCAATCCTCGGTGTCCGCGCACGCCGAGCTGGCCTGGATGCTGACGTGCGTGACGCCGGTGGGGTGGCTGCAGCGCATGACGCAATACAAGGCAAAAGCGGCTTCCCAGGAGATGGTCGGCGACGGCCTGCTGCAGTACCCGGTGCTGATGGCGGCCGACATCCTGCTGTACCAGGCCCAGGTGGTGCCGGTGGGTGACGACCAGGCGCAGCACCTGGAGCTGACCCGCAACATCGCCCAGCGCTTCAACTCGCTTTACGGGGACACGTTCGTGATGCCCGAGACGCGGCTGCCCACGGTGGGCGCCCGGGTGATGGGACTCGACAACCCGGAAGTGAAAATGAGCAAGTCGCTGCCGGGATCCAATCACGCCATCGCCCTGCTGGATCCGCCCGATCTCGTACGGAAGAAGATCATGCGCGCCACCACGGATTCCCAGCCCGCGATCGACTTCGAAAGGCTGGGTCCGGGTGTGCGCAACTTGCTCAACATCTTCCAGGCCTTCAGTGACTGGCCTGACGAGAAGATGCGGGACCATTTCGCCGGGCGCCGCTACGGCGAGACCAAGAAAGAGGTGGCGGAAATGATCATCCGGTGCCTGGAGCCGATCCAGCGGCGATACCAGCAGATCATGGATGATCCGGACCGTGTGGCTGAGGTTTTGCGCCGCGGCGCCGAGCGCGTCTCCCCCATCGCCAACGCCACCGTGGAGCTGGTGAAAAAGAGAATGGGTTTGTACACCCGATCCTGAAATGGCAACAGGCCCGGTCTCGCTCACCTCTTACTGGCGGCTGCTGCAGGCCAACCGGAATTTCCGGATGCTGTGGCTGGCCCAGATGGTGAGTGAGATCGGGGATTGGCTTTATTCCGTTGCCATTTACAGCCTGCTGCTCGATCTCACCGGCAGCGCCAAGGCCGTGGCGACGGCGGTTGTACTGCAAGTCCTGCCGCAGTTTTTCATTGCTCCGCTGGCCGGCGTGATCAACGACCGGCTGAGCCGGAAGCGGGTGATGATCTTGGCCGACGTGGCGCGGGCGGTGGTCGTGCTGGGGATGCTGGCCGCCAGCGCCTGGAACCTGGTCTGGCTGATTTACGCGTTGCTGGTGATGGAGAGCTTCATGTGGGGTTTCTTCGAGCCGGGCCGCAGCGCCGTAATCCCCAACATCACTTCCAGCCGGCAGGAAACGCTGGTGGCCAACTCGTTGTCCTCGACCACCTGGAGTTTCAACCTGGCTGTCGGGTCGTTCATCGGCGGGATGGTGGCGGTCGGCTTCGGCCGGAACAGTGTCTTCGTGGTGAACTCCTGCACCTTCCTGCTCTCGGCGGTGCTGCTGCGGGCCATGCATTTCGCCGAGCCGCACACGGCGGCTTTTTCCCGGCTCCGCCTCCGCGATGTGGCCGATTTCTCGCCCATGCTGGAAGGGGTGCGCTACATCGCCCGGGAACCCCGGCTGCTGGCCACCCTGCTGGTGAAGACCGGCCTCGGGCTGCTGGGTATTCACTGGGTGATCCTGCCGATTTTCGGCGAGCGGATTTTTCCGGTGAAGCTGGCGGAGCTCGGCCCCACCCGCGCCGGGATGCTGGGCATGAGCCTGCTGATGGGCTCCCGGGGCATCGGCGCCCTGCTCGGCCCACTGATTGCGGGGCGCTGGGCCAGCAACCGGCACGAACGGCTTCGCACCGGCATTGTGGTAGGTTTTCTGGCATTGGCGGTGGGTTACGGGCTGCTCGGAGCGGCGCCGGACATCGGGACGGCCATCATCACGGTGATCATCGCTCATGCCGGAGCCTCCATCGTGTGGGTATTTTCGACGACGCTGCTCCACTTCCAGGCGGAGGATCGTTTCCGGGGGCGGGTCTTTTCGGCCGACTTCGCTTTCCTGGTGGTCACGATGGCGATTGTGTCCTACGCCTCCGGTTCCGCCGTCGACCTCGGGGTCTCGGTTCGAGACATTGCCTACATGACCGGGGCGCTGGCTCTCATTCCGGCCAGCTTATGGGGATGGCGGGCCTTGCCCCTATGGAAGAAGGAAGCGGTGGCTTCAGGGGCGGATGGTCCGGACGCGTGAGAACCCCTCGGCGGCGCTGGGCGGTACCAGGCGGCCGGCCATGCGGTCCATGACCTCCTCGGAGACCACGCGCCGCCGGCGCCGGTTCCTCTCCTTGCAGACTTGCAGAGGAACGTCGAAGAACAAAGCCTCGACCTCACAGCCGTATCGCCGGGCGATCCTCACGTATGGCGCCCGCTCGGCCGGGGTGAGGTGGGTGGCGTCCACGTAAGTCACCGGCCTGCCGATGGCTACGCGCTGCCGTAGCAGGTAGCGGATGGTGGCGAACACGCGCCCATGGATGGTCTGGTCCTCCTCATCGTCGGCCAGGAGCCGGCGAATCGCATCCGAGCAGAGCGCCGGCGAGCCGAGCCGCGCGAGGTAGGTCGACTTGCCGGAACCCGGCAGGCCGACCAGAACCACGATTCGCGGCCGCGAGCTCCTCACACCCGGTACCGTTCCGCTTCCAGTAACCGGCCGGCGATGCGCCGCCGGAGGGCGATGGTGTTCACCGGTTCGCATTTCGTGAACCGCCGCAGGAGGGCGAGGCTGGTCCGCAGCTCGTCGCCCTCCGCGCAGGCGGCGAGCGCCTGCCTGCCGGCGGCTTCGAGCGGCCCGATCGCCTCCCGCAGCAAGACGTGGCAGAGGTCAGCGGCCAACCCCTCCTTTCCCGTTGCCGCTCTCTTCCGGGCGCGCAGGCACGCCGACTCGATGATGAACGCGCCGGTGGCCATATCCGAGACGGCGGCCAGGATTTCCTGCTGCTCGCCGAGATCCGCGGCGAACCGGCGGAGGGCGGCGTCCAGCACCAGCAGCGCTGCCTTCTTGGCGGCCGCGGCCCGGCCCAGGCATTCGCGGAGCGGATCCGTCGCTGTGTCCCATGGCAGGGGGCCGAGCGCCTCGGCCTGGAGCGACTCGACGGCGGCCGCTACCGGGAGCTGCCCGCGCCGGGAGCGCTTGACGAGCAGGTTCGCCGCTGCCAGCCGATTGATTTCATTGGTGCCCTCGAATATCCGGCCGACCCGGGAGTCGCGGTAGGCGCGCTCGACCTCGTAATCCGGGTGATAGCCGTATCCGCCGTGGATCTGGACGCCCTCGTCGGCGACGTAGTCCATGGCCTCGGTGGCGAAGATCTTCACCATGGCGCATTCGGCCGCGAATTCCTGGAACGCGGCGCCGTAACGGGGCCCGGCATCGGGCTCTTGCCAGCCGACACCGTCCAGCTTACGCATGATCATCCCGGCCACCCGGTAAGCCAGCGTCTCGGCGGCGAAAATCCGCGTGGCCATCAGGGCCAGTTTCTCCCGAATGAGACCGAACTCGGCGATCCGGCGCCCGAAAGCCTCCCGCTGCTTCGCGTAGCGGAGCGAAAGCTGGAGGACCCTCTTGGCGCCGCCGACCATGCTGAACCCGAGCATGAGCCGGGCGGCGTCGAGGATGTTGAGGGCGACGACGTGGCCCCGGCCCACTTGCCCCAGGACATTTTCCACCGGAACCTTCACGTTGTCCAGGTATACGGGGCAGGTCGAGGAGCCGCGGATGCCCATCTTCTTTTCCTCGGCGCCGATACTCACCCCCGCGAAGCCGCGCTCGACCAGGAAACCGGTGAATCGCTCGCCATCCACCCTGGCGAAGACCGTGAACAGGTCCGCGGCGCCGGCGTTGGAGGCCCACATCTTTTGGCCGTTGAGGACGTAATGGCGGCCGCCGGCAGCCAGCTCGGCCCGGGTGCGGACCACCAGGGCGTCGGATCCCGAGCTGGCCTCAGTGAGGCAATAGGAACCGATCATCTCGCCGGCGGCCAGCTTCGGCAAGTACCGCTGCTTCTGCTGCTCGGTGCCATAGAACAGCAGCGGCAATGTGCCCAGCCCGGTGTGCACCGAATGCCAGACCGAATAAGAGGCATCGGCCGAGATACACTCGGTGACGATCATGGCCGAAATCAGGTCGAGGTCCATCCCGCCGTAAGATTCCGGCACCAGCACGCCCGTAAGCCCCAGCTCGGCGGAGCGGCGGAGGAGGGAGGCGCCCACCGCCGGCGAATGGCTGACCAGTTCGGCGACCCTGGGAGCCACCTCGTTGGCGAAGAATTCCTCGGTGGTTCGGGCAATCGCCTCATGTTCGTCAGTGAAATCCTCCGGGGTGAAGACCTCCTCCGGTGCAGCGGGCCGGAGAAGAAATGCCCCTCCGCCTTCCGGCACTTCCGCGGTTGTCCCGGTTTGCATGAGTCTTCTTCCATTCGGCGCCGGCTTAGAGCAATTCGAAGATGCCGGCGGCGCCCTGTCCTCCCCCGACGCACATCGCCGCCATGCCATAGCGAACCCGCCGCCGCCGCATTTCATAAAGCAGCGTGGCGGTGAGCTTGGCGCCGGTGCAGCCGAGCGGGTGGCCAAGGGCGATGGCGCCGCCGTTGACGTTCAGCCGGTCCATCTCCAGTCCGAGAAGACGGATGACGGCCAGCGCCTGCGCCGCGAAGGCTTCGTTCAATTCGATCAGACCGATATCAGCCAGCTTCAGCCCGGCCATCGCGAGCGCTTTCGGAATCGCCACGGCCGGGCCAATGCCCATGATCTCCGGCGGCACGCCGGCCACGGCAAAACTCAGGTAACGCGCCATCGGCTTCAAGCCCAGTTCGGCGGCCCTGCCGGGCGACATCACCAGCGCCGCCGCGGCTCCGTCGCTCATCTGGGAAGAGTTGCCAGCCGTCACCGTGCCACCGGCCTCGAAAACCGGCGGCAGTTTCGCCAGACGCTCAATAGATGTATCGGCACGGGGGCCCTCATCCTGCATAACCACGGTGTATTGCGTGCGTGGTTTGCCGCCGGCCACCGACTTGATCTCCACCTTCACCGGGACGATCTCTTCGTCGAAGCGCCCGGCGGACTGGGCCTGGAGGGCTTGCTGGTGGCTGCGGTAGGCGAAAGCGTCCTGCTCCTCCCGGCTGATTCCGAACCGTTTGCGGACTCTCTCGGCGGTGAGTCCCATGCTCAGGTAGATCCCGGGGCGTTCGGCAACCAGGGCTGGATTCGGCGACTGGTTGTGGCCGAACATCGGCAGCATGCTCATCGACTCGGCGCCCCCGGCCACGATGATCCGCGCCCCGCCGGCCTGGATCCGGTCGGCGGCCATGGCGATTGCCTGGAGGCCGGAGGAACAAAAGCGGTTGATCGTCACCCCGGGAACGATGTCGGGCAGACCCGCCCGGAGGGCCGCGATCCGGGCAAGATTCATGCCGGCCTCGGCCTCGGGCATCGCGCAGCCAAGGATGACGTCGTCGATCTCGCCGGCGGGAACCTGGGGGTATTTCTCACGGAGTGCTCCGATGACGATGGCGGCCAGGTCATCCGGGCGCATGTTGCGCAACCGGCCCCGGGGGGCCTTTCCGATCGGCGTCCGCAGGCAATCAATAATGACAGCTTCTCTCATGGCGGTTGGAAGTCCGGGCTTCCGCACACCTCCTTCCCATCAGTTCCTCAGCGGCTTTCCCGTCCTGAGCAGGTGCTCGATGCGCTCCTGCGTCTTTTCATTCCCGCAGAGGCTGAGAAACGCTTCCCGCTCCAGCTCCCGCAGATACTGCTCGCCGACTTTCTGGGCGCCGGTGAGGCGGCCGCCGCTGAGGATGAAAGCCAGCTTCTCCGCAATCACGGTATCGTATTCTGAGATCCGGCCGGCCTCGCGAGCCAGCCAGGCGTCGAGCATCAGCCTGGCGTAGAGGGCCTCGCCGCCAACCTCGATGTTCCTGCCGGAGAGGTTCGGGACGTAGTTTGGCGCCAGGCCGAGCGCCAGGCTTTTGGCATCACCCACCAGGCGTTCCGGGTTCATCGTCACCTCGTCGGCGGGCGAGAGCAGGCCGAGCCGGCGGGCATCGGGCGCGCTCGCCGAGGTGGCGGCCGAGCTGATCAGCTTATATACCGTGTCCGGATTCCCGAGATTCGCCAGCAGTTGCGTGACGCCTCCGGCCGCCGGCAGCAAGCCGGCCTGGAACGCGGTGAGGCCCATGTACAGTTCCGCGGAAGCCTGCCGGCGCGCCGCGTGGAGCGCCATTTCGCAGGCCCCGTCAAGCGTCCGGCCGAACGGGGCCGCCACCACCGGCTTGACGGCGCGGCGGATCGCGGCGTTCAGCTCCTGGAAAGCGCGGACGAAATCACCGATGTCATCCCAGTCGCCGTTCCGCGCGGCCAACAGAAGCCAGGTCAGGTCGGCGCCGGCGCTGAATTGCTCGCCCTGGTTGGCGATGACCATCGCTTCGAAATTCCGCTCGGTTTCCTCCAGCCCCTGGTGGACGATGCGGAAGGCGTCTTCGGCAAGCGCGTTGCGCTTCGTGTGAAACTCCACGCACAGGACACCGTCACCGAGGTCCACGAGTGAGGCGGCGGTATTTCCGGCCACCACGCCGCGGGCGCGCTTAATGTCAGCCAGTGAGAGCACGCCCGGCCGCGGTTCCAGCTCTTTGTAGCGCTGGCCCACAAGGTCGAAGTACTCGGTGCGGGGCTCACCCTCCCGGTCGGCGGGGCGGTAGAACGCCTCCGTTCCGGCCGCCAGCATGCGCTGGATGTTTTCCGGCAGCGCCTTGCCTTCCTCTTCCATGCGGTGGGCGGTTTCCTGGAACCCGAGCGCATCCCAGACCTCGAACGGCCCGAGCTGGAACGCGTAGCCCCACCGCATGGCGCGGTCGATTTCCACGATCCGGTCCGAGATCTCCGGAACCCGTTCGGCCGCATACAGCAGCACGTCCCGCCACAGTTTCCACACCAGGGAGCCGGCGCGGTCCCCGGCGCTCACCAGGCGCCGCAGGCGCGCTCCCACATCCTCGATCCGCCGCGCTTCTTCCAGGGCCGGAAACTCCGGCTTTGCCGCCGGGTGGTAGGCGAAGGTTTTCCAGTCCACTGCCTCAATCACCCGTCCGGCGCCCTTGCCGACCCGCCGGTAGAAACCCTGGCCGCTCTTTTCCCCGAGCCAGCCGCGGCGGAGCATCTCTTCCATGAAGGAAGGAACCAGGAAGCGCTCACGCCAGGGGTCACCGGGAACAGATTCATAGAGATTCCTCAGAACCATCGCCCAGACGTCCAGGCCGATGATGTCGAGCAGGCGGAAGCTGGCGCTGCGGGGCAATCCGATCAGCGGCCCGGTGAGCGCGTCGACTTCCTCGATGCTGTAGCCCTCCTCGACCATGATCTTATGGACGGTGGCGCCGAAGAAGGCGCCGATGCGGTTGGCGATGAAGTTCGGCGTGTCCTTGCAGCGAACCACGCCCTTGCCCAGCCGGCGGTCGCAGAAGGCGCCGACGGCGTCGAGCACGCCGGCATCGGTCGCCGGTGCGGGCACCAGTTCCACCAGGTGAAGATATCGCGGCGGGTTGAAGAAATGCGTCCCCAGGAAGCAGCGCTGAAACTCCGGGCTGAACCCCTCGGCGATCTTGGCCAGCGGGATGCCGCTGGTGTTGGTCGAGCGAATCGCCTCCGGCCGGAGAAACTCTTCGGCCCGGCGCCAGATATCGCGCTTGATCTGCAGGTCTTCGACGACGGCCTCGATCACCCAGTCGCAGTCGCGGATCTGGGGCAGATCATCCTCGAAATTGCCAGGCTGGACAAGTTGGCGGGCGGAGTCGGTGAAAAAAGCGGCCGGTCTTTGCCGCGCCGCGGCTTCGATTCCTTTCCGGGCGGCGGCGTTGCGGTCCGCTTCTTCGGGCAGGACAAGGTCCAGCAGCAGGGAAGGAATACCAGCGTTGGCCAGGTGAGCAGCGATGCGGGAGCCCATGGTGCCGGCTCCGAGGACCGCGACGCGGCGGATAGCGTTCATAATTTCATCTCCCCGTTTCGGAGTTTAGCGAAATTCAGAGCGCGAAGAAACCGCGCCCGGCGAGAGCCGTCCGGCGACGGACCCACCGCCCCGGCTGCTTTCACCCGGGAGAACCGCGCCAGGGCCGGGCGAGCCTCACTGTCCTGTGTAAGTGATCCACATGGGCGAAACCCAGACGATTTCGCCGTCCTCCTGCTCCCCGCGCACGTAGTAGTAGCTTTGTTTGCCGCGGACCGGGGTGGCGTCGCGCCAGCCTTGCCAGGCTGCCCAAACGCGGCCCTGGGAATCGGTGGCGGCCGCCACGTCGACATCCGAGCCGGGTAACGCTCCTGCCGTACGGGATCTCGGAGAGGCGGAATTCGAAATTGCCCTGCGCCGTTTTCACCTCCACCGAGGCGTCTTCCCGTGCATCCGTGAGCCGCAGGATGACGCCGTTGGCCACGACAGGACGGGAGCCGCGCCGGCCAAACAGGCGGATCGGGTGCGTTGAGCAGCGCCAGGTCCCGCCGGACAAGATGGCATCCTCGCCTTCGAACCGTCATGGATCCACGGCGCTGATGTTAGCCCCTTGGGCGGCGGCGGTGCCATCCCATTTGGTTTCGGAGGTGTCAGTAAGTCCCAGGATCACACGGACCCCCAGGTCCTCGCCCGCCGCCGGCAGCGCCGCGAGTGCGCAAAACAGCAAAAGCAATCCTCGCACGGTGTTCCTCCTTGCTGGTCGTCTGGTTGAGATTACATCCACGCGGAGGGGCCCTTCAAGCGGCAGCGGAAAGTTTTTTACTGTCCGCGGACGAAACGGGTGCGTGAAGGGTTCCGGTACGGCGACCGGAGGTCCCCCGGGCCGGCTGGTGCGGTGCCCCACAGGACAGGTATCATGGTGATTGACGTTCATGGGTTCCGGCGAGAGCGCCGTCCAGCGGCGGGTGCCGCACTGGATTATCGCGGCGCTCGGCTAC
>CAZXVW010000137.1:0-11751 GCA_964644025.1 uncultured Solibacteraceae bacterium
AGGGCGCGGACGCAGGTTCGCGGGCCCTTTCATCCGCCGCGGCCGGCGGCTGTCATCGGGGCGAAGCAGCGGTGTTCCCAGGGCGGAGCTGCCGGCTGGTGTCCGCTGCCGGCTCCGCAATAGAACTCAGAGCCGGGCCGCTGTCGGTGTCAATTGACACCAGGTGTTGGCCGCGCGGCAGCGTCAGGAGGAAGCCGCCGCCGGTCTTGAGAGCGGAAATGCTTTCCGGGGCCCCGTCCACGATGAGGCGGGCTGGCGGCCGGTCAATGAGGGCAAATGCCCGGGAAGAGGCGCGGTAGGCGAACTCGATCCCGTGAGGACGGCATAGGGCGGTATCGATATCACCGTTGAAGTCCAGCAACCGGAGTGGCGGCGGCTCGGCGCCGTGCTCCAGCGCGTGTGCCCCGGCGGGCAGCCACACGAGTTCGGGAGAGGTCACCGGCCACGGACGGCCGTCCACCCTGGCTGGTCCCTGCCACGGGACCCCCACGCCATGAGCGGATTCGATCACCAGTTTCGGCCCGACCCATTCGACGCGCCGGACCGCCGCGGCGGCCGAGGGCAGCAGTCCCAGGTCGGGGGGTACCAGGGAATGCTCGGCGTACAGGGTCACTCGCGGGAAGGCCAGCGAGGCCAGGTGAACCAGGCGCAGGAGCTCGGTTCCGGTCTGTTGCCGGGTCGGATAGACGTCCTGGTAGCGTTCGACGATGTTGATGTCGATGGCCAGGCGCTCCGCACGCCGCGTAAGCGGCTGGTAACGTTTGGCGATTTCCGGGTACCGTTCCGGCCCCCGATCCCAGACGGTGGCGGGGTCTTCAATCAGGAAAGTAAAGTCGTGGCGGTCGAGCAGGGGGAGCAAGCGCGCGGCGTCAGCGCCGATGAGGTTTTTCATCCGGGAGTCGAACCGGTCGTCGACATGGGTCACCACCAGCGCCAGGTGCGGTTTGCGGCGGCGTGCGCGTTCGATCTCTCCGATCCAGTGTTCCTGCAAGCGGCGGGCGAGATCGGCCCGGTAGTCGAGGAAGCGTTGCAGGCCGCCAGGGTGTCTGGCTTGCCCGCCGGGCTGAAACAGCTCCAGGGGATCGAAGCCACCGAGCCGGCGAAACTCGGCGCGGACATCGTCGTTCATGGGCGTAAACCGGGCCGGGTTGCCGACGCCTTCCAGGGACTCGAAGTACAGTTCGGCCAGGTTCACCCCATCCCAGTCAAAGCGGCTGATCAGCCGCTGGATGCCGGTGGCCACCGCGGCGGCGCAGTCCGGATTGGCGAGGTTCATGAGCTTCCGCCAGTCCAGATGGGCATCTTGGCCGACGGCGGTCTTCTCCCGCCATTCCGGGTGATCGTTCCAGAACTTCTCGCTCACGTGCGGCAGTTCCAGCCATGCGTAGACCTGGATGGCGTGGCGGTGGCACTGGTCGATCAAACTGCGCAGGCGGGCGTCGCGTTGGGGGTCCGGTTCGAAGTAGTGCCAGGCGGCGACGTGAAGCGCGGCGATGCCGGCGCGCCGCCAGCGCCGGGCGAAGTACTCCAGGTCGACGCGGCTGCGGTAGGACGGGTCCAGGAAAGCCCACAGCCGCCGCGAGCGGAACGGTGGGGTGAAGCCGAGATCGCAGAGGGCCTGGAGCAGGTAGGGAAACCGCTCGTGGCCCTGCTTGCCAGGGCTGGCGGCCACCCACAGAACGGCGCCCGCCCCGAGCCGGAAACCGGCGACGAGCGGGGCGGAGCTCCACCGCTCCCGCGCAAATACCGTGGCCTGGGCAGGGACCTGAAAGACGGGCAGTTCGAGCCGGCGCTTCCAGATGATCTCCAGCTCCGGCCGGCGGTGATCCAGGACGTTCTGGACGCCAACCCGCTTCTGGCCGGCCCGAAAGCCGAAAGCGGCGGCAATCTCCGAATCCCCTTCCAGGATGAGGAAGGCGCCCTGCCGCACCCTTTTCCGCCATTGGGGCGCCAGCGACGCCGGTCCGGAACGAAGCACGAAAACGCTGCCGCCGGCGCCGGTTCCGGAAACCAGTCCGGCGGCGGACAGGATCGCCGGCCAGGAACCGGGATCGTCGCCGGCCACGTGGTAGAAGAAGGCCGGGGTGTGAGCCGGCCGGGCTTCGATGGCCCCGGCGTCCGCCGGCCGCAGCAACAGCGCCAGCAAGAGACAGCAACTACCGTGTAAACGCATACCAGAACCCCGCACGGATGTCGTAGTAGGAGCGGCCCCAGGGGGCGCCCTCGAGCAGGTACCTGCCGCGCAGCAGGTCGATCGAGAAAACGAGCGATTTCGGCATCGACTTCCAGCGAAACCGCAGCCCGGGGCCGGTCTCGACGAAATTGGCCCAGGCCTGGCGCCTGGTGTCGGCGGTCAGGTTCGCGTTCCAGTAAAACTGAGTTTGCAGGCCGCCGGCCGGTTTCAGGGCCGGAGGGGTGTAGCCGAACCGGTTCTGGGTGTAGAAAAGAAACGTATTGTTGAACCGGCTCATGAAGATGCCGTCTTCGTATGTCTCGAAAAACGGGCCGGAGGCTTCGCCGCCCAGCAGGTTTCCGAATCCGCGGGCGAAGGAGACGCCGCCGCGATAATCCGGAGCCATCCTTCCGGAACGATCATTGCGGTCCAGGTAGCTGATATCGGAGCCGGTCTCCACCCACGCCGAAAGCCCTTTCCAGGAGCGGGTTCTGAGGCCGACGCCCACGACGAACGAACTCTCGGACAGATACTGCGGGGCAACGGAGCCGACCCGCCGCCGCGTATCGCCGGTGAAACGGACGGAAACATAGGGACGAACCGGGAGCCGGCCCAGGCGCACCTCGGTCTTGAGCTGCGCGTAGGCGAACAGATCGCGCCAGCGGGAGGAATAAAACGGCATCATCCAGAAGGTAGTGCGGAAGCGGGCGAAGGCGGGCCGGAGGTTCCGGTAGCTGCGATCGGCCTCGGCGGCGATTTTCGGATCCGGGCTACGGCGGGCCAGGTCAAACCACCGCACGGCTTCCTGGTCCCGCTTCAGGATATTCTGTGTCTTGCCAAGCTTGAGCATCACCGAGAAATCCACCGGATCGGCGTCGTGGGCGATGGTGAGATATTTCATTGCGTCCTTGAGGTAGCCGGCCTGGAGGCTGCGGTCGGCGAGGACCTTGGCTTCGACGGCTACCTTGTGGCGCGGGGTCTGCCGGCTGCGTTTCAAGGTGCGAGGGAGGCCGAGCGCCTCGCGGACGCGGTCGGCCAGCTCTTCCTCACCCGAGTTGAGCACGCGCTGCAGCAGCGGCATGGCGGCATCGTACTGCTTGCGGCGGAGACGCAGGAAACCGAGCTGGGCGCAGGAGAGGTAGTCGTTCGGCGCCCTGGTAACGATGATTTGAAATTGCTCCTCGGCGGCGGCCTCCCGCCCCATCTTCAGCAGCAGGTACGCAAGCTCCCGGCGCAAGGGAATGTTCGCGGGATCGAGTTCGAGCGCCTGCTGGAATTCGTAGACGTACGGATACCGGCTGGGCAGCAGCGAACGCGCCCTCTCGGCGGCGCGGGGCTCGGCACCCCGGGAAGCCGCCAGCAGCGCGGCCATCGCCTGCTCCTTGCGGCCCAGCTCGGACCAGAGGCGGCCGAGGTCGACGAGTAAGGAGCGCTGCTCGGGCCGGAGCCGCCAGGCGGCCAGGTACTCCGCGGCCGCCAGCTCGCGCTCATCGCGCTGGTCAGCGAGGCGCGCCAGTTCCTGGTGGGCGCTGAAGTTGTCCGGGTCCGCGGCCACCACTTTCTTCCACCGGGCGATGCCCTCGGCCAGGGGCTGATCGATGTTGCGGAAGGCTTTCTCGGCGGTGGCGCGGGAGGCCGCGTCGCCGCTTTTCCGGATCCGGTCGAAGATGCGGCGGGCGAGGGCGGGCCGGCCGGTCTCATAGCAAAGGAAAGCGTACTCCAGGGCGACATGGGTGTCGCCGGGGTCCAGCTTGACGGCCTGGCCGAACTGCTCGCGCGCCTGCTCATTCTCCCCTACCTTCAGGAGCGTATAGGCGAGGTCCTTGCGAATCGCGGCCCTGTCGGGGGCCACGGCGATGGCCTGGCGGAAACCGGCGATGGCTGCGTCGTAGTCGCGGTTGCGCAGCGCTTGGTAAGCTTTCGCGAGGAACGGATACGCCGGATCCCGGTTCGGGCCCGGCGGTTGCGCGTGCAACAGCGTGCACGCCAATACCAGGGTAAGAATGGATCTTATCACCATGTAGCCCCTCGGGGGCTGTAGTAATAGTGCCCCGCGTGGCGGAAGAGTTGCACGCGAATCGAGGGCGCAACCGGCGGGCCGGGACGCGGTGTGTTCCAGGCACCCGGCTGGTTGATCGCGTCAGACCAGGCGCCCGTGGCAGTATTGAGGTGTTATGCGATCATTCCGGGGCGTCGATTACATGCACATTGATTCGCTGTTCAGCGAGGAAGAACTCCTGGTCCGGCAGACCGCGCGGGAGTTCGTGGAAGACAACGTGAAGCCGGTGATTCGGGACTGTTACAACGAGGCCAGATTTCCGGGTGAGCTGATCCGCCGGATGGGGGATCTCGGCTTTTTCGGTGCCAACCTGGAGGGGTACGGCTGCGCGGGGATGAGCAACGTTGAATACGGCCTGATCAACCAGGAACTGGAGCGCGGCGATTCCGGCATCCGAAGTTTCAACTCGGTGCAGAGCGCGCTGGTAATGTTTCCGATCCACACTTACGGCTCGGAGGAACAGAAGCGGAAATGGCTGCCGCGGCTGGCGGCCGGTGAGGCGGTGGGGTGTTTCGGCTTGACCGAGCCGGATTTCGGATCCAACCCGGGCGGGATGCGGGCCACCGCTCGCCGGGAAGCCGGGCAGTGGGTGATCAACGGGGAGAAGACGTGGATCACCAACGGCTCGATCGCTGACGTGGCGGTGGTATGGGCGCGCGCCGAGGGCAGGGTTTGCGGGTTCCTGGTTGAGAAGGGGACCAAGGGCTACACAACGTCGGACATTCACGGAAAACTGTCGATGCGGGCCTCGGTGACGTCAAGTTTGTCGCTAGCAGACTGCCGGATTCCCGCCGAAAACGCCCTGCCGGGAGCGGTGGGCCTCAAAACGGCCCTCAGTTGCCTGACGCAGGCGCGTTACAGCATTGGCTGGGGCGCCATCGGGGCGGCGATGGAATGCTACGAAACGGCCCGGCAGTACGCCCAACTCCGCAAGCAGTTCGACGACAAACCCATTGCCTCGCACCAGCTTGTCCAGGAAAAGCTGGTCTGGATGATCACGGAAATCACCAAGGCGCAGCTCCTGGCGCTCCAGGTAGGCCGGATCAAGGACAAGGGAAAAGCCGAGTCGGCGCACATTTCGATGCTGAAGCGAAACAATGTGGCCGTGGCGCTCGAATGCGCGCGAGTTAGCCGTGACCTGCTCGGGGCCAACGGCATCATGGACGAGTACCCGATCATGCGCCACATGGCCAACCTGGAGACGGTGAAGACCTACGAAGGCACCGACCACATTCACACGCTGATCATCGGGGAAAAGGTGACCGGCATTCCGGCTTACCGCTAGCGCCGCGGCAAGCAAGCCGCAACCCGGGATCAGAAGAAGGTGCGCATCGGCTCGAACTCCCGGTCGAATTCCGCCATGAGCTGTTCGGAGTCCGGTTCCAGCCCTATCTCCTGAAGGGTTTCTTCCGGCGTGCCCGCGGGCGTCTGCTCGCCACTGAGGATAGTGATGCCCTTCAGGTTGATCAGTTGATTGGCGAGTTTCAACAGCCGGCTGAGAGTGAGCTCTTCTCCACTGGACCGTTCCGATTTCTCCTGGTAGCGGACCGCCTTGCGGATCGGCTCGGGAAGATTCCATTCCGAGAGCGCGGCGGCGGAAAGCTCGGCGTGTCCCAGACCGATGATTTCCTCCTCCGCCTCGGTGAGGGAGTGGCCGCCCGCCAGGTAGCATTGCCGGATTTCTTCGAATTCTTCCGGCAGGGAGACGGCAATCAGGAGTAGTCCGATATCGTGCAGCAGGCCGGCCACGAAAGCCCCTTCCGGGTAATTCACCGGGATCTTCTGCGCCAGCAGGTCAGCGAGCACGGCCACGGCCACCGAATGCAGGTTGAATTGCACCGGCGACCAGGACTTCGGGGTGCGGACCTGGTTCCAGAGGCGGGAGACACTCAACGTCATGGCGGTGTTGCGCAACTTGGCCAGCCCCATCAAAGAGACGGCGTGCCGCACCGAGTTGATGGTGCCGCGGCGACCGTAAAGAGCTGAGTTCACCAGCCGCAACACGTTGCCTGCCAGTACCGTGTCTTTTTCGATCAGCTCGGCGATCTGGGCGAAAGAGACATCCTCGGAGGCCAGGTCGGCGAGCAGCTTATTCAGAATCGGCGAAAAAGGGGGAAGTGCGCTTAGACTCCGCAGGGCCCTGTCGCGGTAGTTCACCGGACTGGAGATCAGACCACTCACAACCACTTCTATCGGCATGGGAAGAGAGAATTTTCATACCCCGCCGCCAAAACGTTGTCTCCGCGAACCGCCGGCTCCCGCGCCAGGGACCGGGGAAGGGGCGCCCCCACCTCAGCCGCGATCCGTTTCACTGTAGGATAAAGGAAACGATGGTGGAAGCCCCGGCGGCGATCGAGGTACGTGATCTTCGGAAAGTCTATGGTTACAAGGCCGCGGTAGACGGGCTCAGTTTGACGGTCCCGGCCGGCAGTTTTTTCGGGTTCCTGGGGCCGAATGGCGCTGGTAAGACCACGACGATCCGGATGCTGACCGGACTGGCGCCGCCGACTTCCGGTTCAATTCGCCTGCTGGGTCTTTCGATGCCGGAGCAAGCCATGGCAATCAAGCGGCAAATCGGGCTGGTTCCGGACGAGAGCCTTCTGTTCGATCACCTCACTGGACCGGAGTTCCTGGAATTTGTAGGGCGGATGTACGGCCTCGATCGAGCCGTAGCTCGCGAACGGGCGCGGGAACTGGTTTCACTGTTCGAGCTCGAGGCGAGCTGGAACCAGTTGATCGCCGACTATTCGCGAGGGATGCGGAAGCGCGTGGCGATGGGAGCGGCACTCATCCACCGGCCGCGCCTGTTCCTGATGGATGAACCTTTCGAGGGGGTCGATGCGGTGGGCGCGCGCCTGATGAAGGAGATTCTCATCGACCAGGTGCAGCAGGGCGCAACCGTTTTTCTCACTTCCCACGTCCTGGAGGTAGTGGAGCGTCTCTGTGACCGGGTGGCCATCATTCACGAGGGAAAGCTGGTGATGGAGACCGACATGGCCAGATTCCGCGACGGCGGGGAGAGCCTGGAGGATGTTTTCGTTCGCGTCGTGGGAGTCGAATCCTCCGGCGGGCACCTGGACTGGCTGTAAGTGATGCCCTCACAAGTTCGCACGATTCTCTGGGCACAGCTTCGGACGCTGCGCGCTTTCCACCCGCGGCGAAATCGTGCTCGGCTGGTGGTCAGCGCGGTCATGTCCACGATCTGGTATGGGTTATGGGCGGCGGCCGCGGTGGCCGCGGGCGTTATCCTGGCCGGCGTAACCGACCAGGAGCGCTTGTGGCTCTTGCTGGGCCAGGGGCTCATGATCAGCTTGCTGTACTGGCAGGTGATACCGGTGCTGATGGTCTCCACGGGAGCATCACTCGATCTGAAGCGCCTGCTAGTCTATCCCATCCCGGCTCACCGGCTTTTCGGCCTGGAAGTTCTGCTGCGGCTGAGTACCGGGGTGGAAATGATCCTCGTGTTGATCGGCGCCAGCGCCGGCCTGATGGCAAACCCGACGCTCCCGTTCTGGGCCCCGGCTGGTTTTCTGCCCTTCATTTTGCTCAATCTGTTTGTGGCGGCGGGCGTGCGAAACGTGCTGGAGAGGTTGCTGGCGCGGAAATATGTCCGGGAGGTCGGGTTCCTGTTGCTGGTGATGGCCGCGGCGCTGCCGCAGATTCTGCTGCTGGGCGGGGTCCCGGGTTCGTTCCGGTCCCTGGCGCAGTCCCCGCCGGCGTGGTGGTGGCCATGGAGCGCCACCGCCTCGGTGGTGTGCGGGACCGCGGGCGTCGTTTCGTGGGCGGTACTGGGGGGCTGGGTCGCGCTCGCTTTCGGTTTCGGGCGCTGGCAGTTTGAACGGAGCCTTCGCTGGGACAGGGAAGCCGGTGAAGTGCGCAAGCCCCGGAGGCCGGCGAGAGAGTCCCGGCGCGCCAGGGTGTTGAGTCTGCCCTCGGCGGTTCTGGCCGACCCGCTGGGCGCGCTGGTGGAGAAAGAGCTGCGGACGCTCAGCCGTTCCCCACGTTTCCGGCTCCTGTTCCTGATGGGTTTCAGTTTCGGACTGATCCTATGGCTGCCGATCGCCTTCCGGAGCGGCAGCGGAGGCACTTCGATCCTGGCGGCCAATTACCTGACTTTCGTCAGCGTCTACGCCCTGCTGCTGCTGGGGGAAGTGATCTGGAACTCGTTTGGATTTGACCGGGCGGCAGCACAGCTTTACTTGCTGACACCGGTTCCGGCGGGCAAGGTCCTGCTGGGCAAGAATATCGCGGGGACCATTTTCGTCTTCCTGGAGGTGACCGCGGTGGCCGCCGTGTGCGCCATCTTGCGGATGCCGATCTCACCGATAAAGCTGGCCGAATGTTACGCCGTGACGCTGGTGCTGACCCTTTACATACTAGCGGCGGGAAACCAGGGTTCGACCCGCTACGCGCGCGGCGTGGACCCGCGGCGGCCATGGCGTTCGACCTCCACCGGAAGATTTCAGGCGATGCTGCTACTCGTCTACCCGGTGATCGCAATCCCGGTTGTGCTTGCGTTCCTCCTTCGGTACGCTTTCGGCAGCACCCTGGCATTCTGGGGCGTGCTCGCGGCGGCTGCGGCCGGCGGAGGGGCCGTGTACCGGTTGTCGCTCAACTCGGCGGCCGCCGTGATCGAGGGGCGGCCGGAGCAGTTGATCTCATCGCTTTCCGCCAGAGAAGGACCGATTTCGGCCTGAGGGCGTCGAGCGCCCGCCAGCTTACCAGAGATGGTAGTAGCCGTCACGCACGACTACCTGGAAAGAAGCGCCGAACAAGCGTGACAGCGTCGCCGGGGTGAGCAGGCTCCGCTTGGACCCGTCGGCGAAGAGGCGTCCCCGCCGGAGAAGGATCACGCGCTGAATCTCTGGGATGATGTCATGGAGCTGGTGCGTCACCATGATCAAGCCGGTACCCGCGGCGGCGATTTTCCGGAGGATGCGCCGCAACTCGTAGGTGGCGCGCAAATCCAGGCTGGCGGTCGGTTCGTCGAGCACCAAGGCCTTGGGATCGTGAACCAGGGCCCGGGCGATCAACACGAGGCGCGCCTCGCCGCTGGAGAGTTCGCTCATCCGGCGTCCGGCCAGGTGCGAGGCCTCCAGCAGCTCCAGCACTTCAGCCGCCTTCCGCTCCATGTAAGCAGTGACGTGATGATGCGGCCAGATGCCGATGCTGGAGAAGAACCCCGACAAGACAATCTCGCGGCCGGAGAAATCCCGGCTGCAGGCCTGCAGGAGATCGTTTGAGACGATGCCGAGCAGTGCGCGCAGCTCGAAGATGTTCCAGGATTCCCGGCCCAGGATGCGCAGGTACGACCTGGCAGCCAGCCGCGGGTAGCACTCGCGGGTGATTGTCTTGATCAGCGTGGATTTTCCCGAGCCGTTCGGACCCAGAATGGCCACGTTCTCGCCGAGCGCAATGGACAGGGTAATGCCGTCCAGGGCCACTCGGTGGTTTCGCACAACCGTTACGTTGCCGTATTCAATCAGCGGTGGCTGGTGATCATTGGCCAAGGCTGATAATGAGCGAAACCTCGCGCCTCCAGATGCTATCGATGCTGCCGCTTCTGCTGCTGGAACCCTGGAGCGGGCGCACTCCCGGTATTGATGAGACCCTCAGGAGCCAGTGGGCCGGGGCGATTCAGGCCAGACCTGTCCGGCGCGCCGACACGAATCCTGTCCAGACGCCAGGAATATGCAGACCCGCCACGTTCCGGACCTGCGGAGTAGTTTGCTCTGCTTCCGGCGATTGCCAGCCCCCCTCGGTTCCCGTCACAGCCCGTAATAAGCGGAGTTCTTCTCGATGAATTCCTGCTTATCGTCGGGAAGCTCCTCCAGCGGGAAGATGGACTCGGTTGGGCAAACCGGGACGCAGGCGCCACAGTCGATGCACTCTTCCGGGTGGATGTAGAGCTGCGGAACGTCCTCGAAACCCTCTTCCTCTTCGGTCGGGTGGATGCAGTCGACCGGGCATGCTTCCACGCAAAGGGAATCTTTCGTGCACGTGTCAATAATTACGTAAGCCATAGATCACCGCGCAGGACGTGGCAATTTGAATGCCAGACGCGGGGGGGTGCGGTAACTAGTTGAAATCTAAGCTGATGATTACTTGCAAAGGCATGATCCAGGTGCAATTTGCCGCCGCCGGCGCCCCTGGTGGGTGAATCTGCGCACCCCGGGGGAGGCCAACCGGGCGGAAACGGCTGCTGCGAGGAATATGGCCCAAGGCGGTTTCCAGGGCGTCCGCTTCACCGGAGAACCGCGAAAAGGGTCCGGGTTGCCCCCATTGCCCAATCCGACATGTGGTAGCCGATATCGGTCATGGAAATCGCCAGGACCAGCAGGAGGAGACCGACCCGCGCCAGTTCGTTATAAAGCCGCGGCGGGAGCCGAGCGGCCAGCAGCAACTTCGAGCCGTCCAGGGGCGGCAGCGGAATCATGTTGAAAATGGCCAGGTACAGGCTGAGGTAGACGCCGCGGGCGGAAAACTCAGCCAGAGCCGGAATCAAGTTTGCCGAAGCCCGGGCGACGGCTGCCAGCAGGAGGGCGAAGACTACGTTGCTGGCCGGTCCGGCCAGGGCGACCAGGGCCAGGCCCTTCAGGCGCCAGCGCAGCCGGTAAGGATTCGTATTGACCGGCTTCCCCCACCCCAGGAAGCCCGCTCCGAACAGGGAGGTGATGGCCGGGAGGATCACGGTTCCCAGCCAGTCCACGTGGGCCAGCGGGTTCAACGTGGCCCGGCCCTCCCGCTGCGGCGTATCGTCGCCGAGGCGGATGGCCACCCAGGCGTGCGCGAACTCGTGGGGCGTGGTGAGGATCCACAACAAGGACACGTTCAAAACAGCGGCTTCCAGGTTCATGGGCGCTCCCCCCCATCTTGCCAGAGTGGGAGGGTTGGAGTTCGGCGGCCGGTTTGCCGCCGTGAGGGATGTTACAATCGGCGTGGAAGCTATTCTTGGCCGGTGCTGGGCCTGGTCTTCAAAACCAGTGGGCGGCGCTCGGCGCTGCCGGTGGGTTCGACTCCCACTAGCTTCCGCCACTAAGCCATTTGTTTTCAATGCCTTGATGCGCGGAGACCCATCCATTGTGCCCGAAATTGTGCCCGGTAGATACCGTTCCATCTTCGCCGCCACTTCTCGAAGGTCACGATCGCCGATAATGTGGTACCGCTCGAACGTACGCCGCGTCAGGTGGCCCGAGACGGTCATGGCCTGCTTTTCCGGCACACCCGCCCGGACCATGTTCGTCAGAGCTGTGCGCCGGAGGTCATGGAAGAGGAGCCTTTCAACACCGACCTTGCGACAATACTCGTTCCAAGTTTTCCAGCGATAGATCATCCGCCGACCCTTTACCTGGAACAGCCAAGGGCACTCAGGATCACGGTCGGCATAAGCTATGTCAAGCCAGTATTTCATTTCTCCGTGAATAGGAAGCACCCTAGTACCTACTTGCAATAGTTAGCGATACGGTGTATACTGGGGTATGCCTGGAAGTGCTACCCCTATTGAGCTCTCCGAACAGGA
>CAZXVW010000138.1:0-11674 GCA_964644025.1 uncultured Solibacteraceae bacterium
CGATAAGTGGGACAGGAGTTGAGGCAGAGACCGCAGTGTACGCAGCGGTCCAGGTCCGCCTGGGAAGGCAGGGCGATGCGGGGCGCTTCAGAGACGGCCATAGAGCCTCCCCGGGTTCAACAGCCCTCGCGGGTCGAACATTTGCTTGAGGCGGTTCATCATGCCGAAATCGTCACCCGGGTCCGGCCACTGCGCACACTCCAGGCCTCCGGATGCCGGCCGGTGTTCGATGAGGGTGCGCCAGCCTTTCTGGCGAGCGCCGGTGATCCAGGCGCAGGCGCTCTCGCCGTCGCCGAAGTATCCGTAGCAGACACCGGAGCCGGCGCGCGCCAGAGCGGGCACCTGGAATTCTGGCAGCACCTCGCGCAGGCCGGCGATCGTAGAAGAGACGCGCACCACCGCGCCGGCCGCATGAGCGGCCAGAAACTCCGGGGTGAACTCGCGCACCTTTTCCCACAGTGATTTCTCCCCGGCTCCCTCGACGGCCTCGGCTCCCGCCAGCTCACGCGTGTAGCGCTCAATCACGCCTTGGTTGCCGCCCGCGCGGACCAGGAGCGTATATCCGGGCCTGCCGATGCGCGCCGCCGCCGGGGGGTTGAGCAGGTCGATGGCGCAGGGCTGGAGCGGACTGCGGAGCAGTGAATCGCGGGCGTCGAATGCCTCCGCGGCGGAGTCATAAGAGAAGACGAATGTCCGCGTCAGCGGCGGGATGGGGACGAGGCGGAAATTCACCACCGTCACGGCTGCCAGGGTTCCGAACGCTCCCACCATGAGCTTCGCCATGTCGAGTCCGGCGGCGTTCTTGACCACCATGCCGCCGGACTGGATGAGCCGCCCTTCGAGCGTGGCGAACTTCATGCCGATGACCAGGTCGCGCACGGTGCCGTAACCGCGCCGGCGCGGGCCGCTCACGTCGGCCGACACAACACCGCCGACGGTGGTCTCTTCATGGAACGGGGGATCGAGCGGCAGCATCAGGCCGTCCTCGCCAACGTAGCGGTTCAGTTCGGCGAAGCGGAGACCGGCTTCCACACTAATGGTCAGATCACCAGGCTCGTAGGCGACGATCCGGTTCAACGCGGAGGTTGAGATCACCACATCGGCGGCAGCCGGCGGCCCGCCCATCCGGTCCTTGGTGAAAGCGCCCCCGAGCCGGACGGTGTTACCTTGCCGCGCCGCCGCGGCCAGCGCCTCCGCCAGTTCTTCGGGGGTCTGTGGTCGGAGCGTCCCCATGGGGTAATTTTCATGATATCCGAAGCGCGCGCCGTGGCCGGCGTTACGATAGGCAGGGGGGCGGAAGCGGAACCGGGGAGGAGACGATGGACGAAGTGAAAGAAATGTTGACCGCTGCCGAGCAGGGAGATGCGGCGCGGGTGCGGGAACTGCTGGCCCGGGACCCCGCGCTGGCGAAGGCAAAGGGCGAGCACGACGTGACCCCGCTGCACGCCGCCGCCGAAAGAGGCCGCGCCGAGATCGCCGCGCTGTTGCTCGATGCCGGCGCGGAGCTGGAAGCGGAAACCACCTGGGGCATGACGCCGCTGGAATGGGCGGCCAACATGGGCCGCCGGGAGGTGGCGGAGGTGCTGCTGGCGCACGGCGCGCGGCTGAACCTATGGTCTTCGGCGGGGCTCGGGATGCTCGAGGCGGTGAAGTCATTCATCCTGGGCCCGGGAAAGCTGGCGCCTGGCGCGGCGCAAGACCGCTACCACCGGACCGCGGACGGAGGCTGGGAGAAGGACCCCCCGCCCCGGGAATTCCGGGAGGCGGTCTCGGATGCTTTCCACGCCGCCTGCCGCAACGGTCACACGGAAGTGGCGCGGTTTCTGCTCGAACAAGGCGCCGATGTCAACGCCCGCGGTTTCCTGGGCGGCACCGCGCTGCATTGGGCCGCCGGCAACGGGCACCGGGAGACCGTCGAATTCCTGCTGGCCCAGGGCGCGCGGCGCGACCTGACCGATACCGAGTTCGGCGCCACGCCGCGCCAATGGGCGCTGGAGTTTCACCACACCGGCATCGCGGAGCTTCTCGGCTCGTGAGGCGCCGCTGCTTCCGCGTAGAATAGGGGTCTTGTCCCGAATGAGCGGAAGAGGCGCAGCCGCGCGCATGGGGCGACAAGCCCGCATCTTGTCTTGCCGGCACCGGAGGTCACGCTGTCCGGCGGGGGAGGTTCGCCGGTCGCGGGGCTGCCGACAAAGGAGGTGACGCCGGATGGCGCGCAATAGGGCGTATGTGTACCTGATCTCGCTGGTGGCGGCCGTCGGCGGGCTGCTGTTCGGCTTTGACATCGCGATCATCAACGGCGCCCTGGTATTCCTGAAGCGGCAGTTCGCGCTGACGGACTTTCAGACCGAGATCGCGGCCAGCGCCCTGCTAGCCGGGTGCGTGTTCGGAGCGGGCGCCGCCGGCACGCTCAGCGACCGGCTGGGACGGCGGAAGATGCTGCTGGCCTCGGCGGCCATTTTCGCGCTGTCGGCCATCGCCGCCGCCGTGCCGCGGAACCTGGAGGAATTCACCGTGGCGCGGTTTGCGGGCGGGTTGGCCATCGGCGTGGCCTCGGTGCTGTCGCCGCTCTACATTGCGGAGATGTCACCGGCGGCGATCCGCGGGCGGCTGGTGTCGATCAACCAGCTCGCCATCGTGATCGGGATTCTGCTGGCGTACTTCGTGAGCTGGGTGCTTTCCGGGATCGGCCCGTCAAGCTGGCGATGGATGTTCGCCTCGGCGGCGGTGCCCTCCGTGCTGTTCCTGCTCGCGCTGCTGTTTGTTCCCGAGAGTCCGCGATGGCTGGTCAAGGAAGGCCGGAACCGGGAAGCGGCGGGCGTGCTCTCCCGGCTCCACGGCGCCGCCGCAGCCCGGGCCGAAATGGAGGAAATTCAGGCGGCGGTGGCCACCGAGGCCGGATCGGTTCGGGAACTCGTGCGGCCTCCCCTGCGCAAGCCCCTCCTGATCGCGATGGCGCTGGCCATTCTGCAGCAGATTACCGGGGTCAACACCATCCTGTTTTACGGCTCGGTCATCTTCACCGAGCAGGTGGGCAACCAGACCGCGGCGGCGGCGCTGCTGGCCAACGTGGTCATCGGCGCGGTGAACCTGGTCTTCACGGTGGTCGCGCTGTCGATTATCGACAAGATCGGCCGCAAGGCCGTGCTGATGCTTGCCTCGGGCGGGATGGGGATGTCGCTGGTGGTGCTGGGTGGCTTGTTCCGGTTGAATCCGAACGCGATCGGGCCGATTCTCGGCGCGATCCTCGTCTTCGTTGCGTTCTTCGCTGTGGGCATGGGGCCGGGCGTGTGGGTGGTGATGTCGGAGCTGTTCCCGACCCGCCTCCGGGGCCGCGCCATGGCGATTGCCAGTGTGACGCTGTGGGTGGCGTGCACAGCCTTGACGCTGACGTTCCTGTCGCTGGTGAACGCCATCACGGTTTCCGGTGCGTTCTGGTTTTACGCCGCGGTGTGCTTTTTCACCTTCTGGTTCGTCTGGCGCGTGGTTCCGGAGACGAAGGGCAAGACGCTCGAGCAGATCGAGCGAAGCTGGGGAAAGTGAACACGCAGTTTTTGCGCGCCCGCCGGGATTGTCTGGCAGCAATTGCGGAGCGCTGGGAGACCGTGTCCCGTGTTTTCAATCAGTTGGGATCTGGCTTCCGGGTTGCTACACTTTATGGCGGAGGTTGTCATGAAAAGCTGGATTTGGATTGCAACAATCATTCTGGGCGGCGGCTTGCTGCTGTCGGCCCAGCAGAATCAGAGTCAAAGCCAAACACAAAAGCAGGTGCAGACTCAGAAGCCGGCTCAAGCCGCCGGGCGAGGGTTCGCCTGGGGCGACAAGAACCGGGATGGAATCTGTGACTATACCGGGCGGCCGGTTGGCCAGAATCCCGGCCGGGCGTGGGGCGACAAGGACGGGGACGGCGTTTGCGATTACACCGGCCGGCCGGTGGGCCAGGGGCGGCGGATGGCTCCGGGCCGGTTCACCGGACGATGGAGCGGTGGCTTTCGCGGCGGCCGGCGTGGGCGCGGTGGCATGAGAGCATTCGGGAGAGGATTCTGGGCGCCGGGCCAGGGGCCGGTGCAGGCTCCCGCGGCCCAGCCGCCTGATGCCAAAAAGACGAAGTAACGCGCCCGTCACCGGAGATGGCTGGACGCGGATTCGCGCTGCTCCCGGCGCCGGCGGGCGCCGGGACCCCTTTCCCTGCCGTACAATGCGGACATGGGGAAGGTTGTGACGCGCGCGGAGCTGGTTGCGCTGCGGGAGCGGTGGAAGCGCGAGGGCAAGACCGTGGTGTTGACCAACGGCTGCTACGATCTACTCCATCCGGGTCACATCCGGCTGCTCGAACGGGCGCGGTCGCTGGGCGATGTGTTGATCCTGGCGCTGAACACGGACGCCAGCGTGAAGCGCTTGAAAGGGCCGGGGCGGCCGCTGATTCCGGAGAAAGAACGCGCCGAGCTGGGCGCGGCGCTGGAGGCCGTGGACGCGGTTACGTTGTTTGACGAGGACACCCCGACGGCGTTGATCGCGGCCGTGCTTCCCGACGTCCTGGTGAAGGGGGCCGACTGGGCGCACTGGATCGCCGGACGCGAGGAAGTGGAGGCGGCCGGCGGCAAGGTGGTGGCGCTGCCGCTGGAGCCGGGCTACTCCACCACCGGCATCGTGGAGGAAATTCTCAACCGTCAGCCTTGATTCACCCGGCCATTCGCGACCTGTTTCAACAGTTGAACCGGCACCCCGCTTTTCAGGCCTTACTCCAGCGGCTGCGGCGGGCGGAGCCGGGCGCTGGAGCCGCATCCGTTTCCCTCTCCGGTCTCACCAACCCGGCCAAGGCGGTTCACCTGGTGCTGCTGTGGCAGGCGCTGGAGCGGCCGCTGCTGGTGGTAGTGGACGGCAGCAGGCAGGCCGAGGAACTGGCCGAGTTGATCCGGACATTCTTCGACCTTCTGGTGCCGGAGACCGCGGCGCCCCGTCCCCAATTGATCCCGGCCCTGGACGTGCTTCCCGGGCAGAATCTTTCCCCGCACCCCGAGATCAGTGAGCAACGCGTGCGAGGATTGTGGCGCCTGGCGCGAGGCGAAGCGCCCATCACGGTGACACCGGTGGGCGCGGCCCTGCTGAGGATCGAGGACGCGGAGTTCTACCGCCAGCTCGCCCTGACGCTCGAAACCGGGGAGGAACTTTCGCCGGAGTTGCTGGTCGAGCACCTGGAGGCCGCCGGCTACGAGCGGCGGGAGCCGGTCGAGATGGTGGGCGAGTACTCGGTCCGGGGCGGAATCGTGGACGTGTTCCCGGTGGGGGCGCGCCGGCCGGTCCGGCTCGAGTTCTTCGGCGACACGATCGAGTCGATGCGGCGGTTCGACGTCGCCAGCCAGCGGTCGGTGGAGAAGACCAATCAGTGCCGGGTGCTGCCGCTCGTCGAATGGCTCCGGGACCGCCGCCTGCTGGCCGACATCGCCGGGAAGGCCGGTCTGGAACATCCGCCTCCGGCGGGCGAAGCCTTTCCGGGATGGGAATTTCTGGCGCCCCTGGTGCGTCCGCGCTCCGGTTCGTTGCCCGGCCTGGCGGAGAAGGCGGTGCTGGTGGTCGACGAGCCGGAGCAGGTGCGCGGGGCGGCGGACCGGCTGTGGCAGCGGCTGGAAAATCCGCCGCGCGAGGCGCCTGTGCCGCCGGAGGCCAACTACTACCGCTGGGAACAGTTCGAGCAAATGATTGCCTCGATGACGCGCCTCTGGCTGCGGGAGCTGGCGCTGGCCGGTTCCCCGGAGCCGGGACGGGACAGCTTCGCCGTCAGTTCCCGGCCGGCGATGGCCTTTCATGGAAACGTTCCGGTGGCGGTGGCCGAGGCGCGCAACCTGGTCGATGCCGGGAACCGGGTGGTTTTCTTTGCGCCTTCGGCCGGGGAGCTTGAACGGCTGGCCGATATCTTCCACGAGTATTCGGTGCCGTTCCAGCTCGCCGCCGGCGGTGCGGGGACTACGCCGGAATACCTCGCCGAACGGGCTTACGTAGCCGGCTCGGTGGCGAATGTCTTCCTGGTGCGCGGGGCGGTGCGCCGGGGAGTGGTTCTCCCGGAGAGCCGGATTGCCGTTTTTGGTTCCGAGGATCTGTTCGAGGCTTCCGCGCTGGCCGCCCGGCCGGCGGCGCCCAGGGTGCGAGCCGGCGCCTTCGCCGCCGACATCGCGGACCTGAAACCGGGGGACTTCGTGGTCCACACCGAGCACGGCGTGGGCCGGTACGCCGGCGTGCGGGAGATTGTCCACGACGACCAGCGAGGCGACTTCATGCTGCTGGAGTACGCGGGCGGCGCCCGTCTCTACGTTCCTCTGACGCGGCTGGACCTGGTGCAGAAGTATCGCGGGGCCGGCGAGGTCACACCGGCGCTCGACCGCCTCGGCGGGGTTACCTGGCGCCGGACGAAAAGCCGCGTCAAGGCCCGCATGCGCGAGATGGCCGATGAGCTGCTCAAGCTCTACGCGGAGCGCCAGATGGCCACCGGTCACGCTTTCTCCTCCGATAGCAATTGGCAGCGGGAGTTTGACGACGCTTTCGAATTCACCGAGACCCCGGATCAGCTTACCGCGATGCGGGAGATCAAGCGGGACATGGAGCGCCCGCAACCGATGGACCGGCTGCTGTGCGGCGACGTGGGCTACGGCAAAACCGAGGTGGCCATGCGGGCCGCCTTCAAAGCGCTGGGCGACGGCAAGCAGGTGGCCGTGCTGGCGCCGACCACCGTGCTCTGCTACCAGCACTTCGAAACCTTCAGGCGCCGCTTCGCCCCGTTTCCGGTGCGGGTGGAAATGGTCAGCCGCTTCCGCACCCGGAAGGAGCTGAAAGCGGTTCTCCAGGACGTGGCCAGCGGCCAGGTGGACATCGTGATCGGCACGCACCGCTTGCTCTCCTCCGACGTCGAGTTCCGCGACCTGGGCCTGCTGGTCGTGGACGAGGAACAGCGCTTCGGCGTCCGCCACAAAGAGCGCCTCAAGCAGCTCAAGAAGAACGTCGACGTGCTCACCATGACCGCCACCCCGATCCCGCGGACGCTGCACATGTCGCTGCTCGGATTGCGGGATCTCTCGGTGATCGAAACCGCGCCGAAGGACCGGCTGGCCGTGCAGACCACGGTGGCGCATTTTCAGCCGGAGCTGATCAAGACCGCCATCGAGCAGGAAATGGCCCGTGGCGGGCAGGTCTACTACGTGCACAACCGCGTGGACACCATCTGGGAGCGGGCGGCCAGCATCCAAAAAATGCTGCCGGAATGCCGCATCGCGGTCGGGCACGGCCAGATGGGAGAAGCGGCGCTCGAAAAGGTCCTGCTGGGGTTCATGCGGCATGACTACGATGTGTTCGTCACCACCACGATCGTCGAGAACGGCCTGGACATCCCGCTGGCCAACACCATCATCATCGAGAACGCCGAGCGCTACGGGCTGGCCGACCTGTACCAGCTCCGCGGCCGGGTGGGACGCTCGAACCGGCGGGCGTACGCCTACCTGCTGGTGCCGCCGGAGGGCGAGCTGAGCGAAGTGGCCCGCAAGCGGCTGGCGGCGCTGCGGGAATTCAGCGAGCTGGGCTCGGGATTCAAGATCGCCGCGCTGGACCTGGAACTAAGGGGCGCCGGCAACCTCCTGGGCGGCGAGCAGCACGGCCATATCAACATGGTCGGCTTTGACACCTACCTGCGGCTGCTGGAGCAGACGGTTCAGGAACTCAAGGGAGAAGAGGTGCCACCGGAGATCCACGCCACGTTGAACCTGGGGCTCGACGTCCGGATCTCGCCGGATTACATCGCCGACGAAAACCAGCGCCTGCGCGCCTACAAGCGGATTGCCGACGCGGATGGCCGCGAGGCCGCCACGCACATCCTGGAGGAGCTGGCTGATCGCTACGGACCCCCGCCCGAGGCAGTGCGCAACCTGCTGCGTTTCTCGGTGCTGAAGAACCTGGCTGAGAAGTCCGGCGTGCAATCCATCGACCGGCGACAGGGGATGATCAACATCAAGTTTCATCCCGAAACACGAATTGATCCGCGGCGCCTGATGCGCTTGGTGGAGAGGAATCAAGGGGCGCAGTTTACCCCCGCCGGGGTGCTCCGGCTCCCGGTGGACGGTGAGGTCGAAGCCGGGCCGCTGCTGGAGAAGCTGGAGGCGTATCTCCAGGAATTGATTTAGGCGGCCACAGCCGCTCGCACCTGCAGTTTCGTGGCGGGGAATGGTAGAATCATCGCTTGACACGGAGACTCGGATGTCGCTGCTCCACAACCGGTTTGATCAAAACTTCCTGACCACGTCGGTCGATTATGTGTTCAATTGGGCCCGGGAGGGATCGATCTGGCCGTTGACGTTCGGCCTGGCCTGCTGCGCCATCGAGATGATTACGGCCGGCACCGCCCGGTTCGACATCGCCCGGTTCGGCGCCGAGGTGTTCCGGCCGAGCCCGCGGCAGTCGGACTTGATGATCGTGGCCGGCACGGTGACGCTGAAGATGGCCCCGGTGCTGCGGCGCCTCTATGACCAAATGGCGGAGCCGAAATGGGTGATGGCGATGGGCGCCTGCGCGAGCGTGGGCGGACCTTTCAACACTTACAGCGTGCTCCAGGGTGTCGACCAGGTGGTGCCGGTGGATGTTTACGTCAACGGCTGCCCGCCGCGGCCGGAGAACCTCTTCTACGGCCTGATGAGGCTGCAGGACAAGATTGACCAGATGCCTACATTCGTGCGGCGGCCCACCCAGGTGCGCCTGGATGAGAGCATGCTGGAGCAGTTCAAGAAGAAAGTCATGATCTCCCAGGTTCCGCACCCGGCCTGATGTTCTTTTTCTGGCGAGACTGAGGGTCCGGCGCTGAGCCCGGCCGGCACCTGCAGCCCAACGGCCAGCGACCAGCGACTACAGACCAGCGACCAACGACCAGCGACCAACCGGGCATGGCTCAGCCCCGCCAGGCTTGCCGGAGCGCATTCAGACCGGCGGCGGACTCGCCTGGCTGATGACGGCGATGCCGGCCACCAGCAACGCTACGCCGACCGCCACCCACGCCTTGGCCGAGACGGGAGCTCCCCGCCATTCCCCGGTAATCACGCCCCAGGCGTTGGCGGTCAGCACGGTGCAGCCCATCATGATGGGCCAGCCGAGCACCAGCCCGAGCGGGCCCAGCATCCGGCTGGCCGAGCCGTACATCAGCAGGCCGCCCATCCACAGCAGGCCCATCAGCAAGCCGAGGGGGATGTTGGCGCCGGGGTTCACTTTCACCAGCGGCCGCCACCCGGAGCCATTCCGGATCATCAAGAAGGCGCAGTACAGCGCATTGGCGGCGAAGCCGCCGAGCAGGAGCACCGGCCAGATCGCGTTGAGGCTCGCGATGGCGCCCGCGCCGGCCCGGAGGGCGTTGTCGGCAATTTCGGAACCGTAGGAGAGGCCGAAGTTCATCATCGGGGCCATGACGCCGCTGGCGATGCAGATGAGCAGGCCCACCACGAGCGAGCCTCTGCGTCCGGCCCCTTGCGCCCGTTCCCGGATGCGGCCGGCCACCGCGCAGCCCGCCACTCCCAGTACCACCAGCAGTGCGCCGGTCATGGTCAGCAGGCCCGTGCGGGTGAACATCTCCTCGGAATGGCGCACCACCAGCGGGCCGAGCGCTCCGAGCGCGGAAGAAATGCCCAGGATGATGCCGAAGCCCACGGCCAATCCCAGGTAGTCGATGCCGAGCCCGAACAGGAATCCGGCGATCCCCCATAGAAATCCGAAGAAGGCCACCAGTCCGAGCGTGGACCACGAAGTGGCCGCGTACACGCCCGGCAGGTGGGGCACACTCAACAGGGTGGCCAACCCGGGCACCAGGATCAGCCCGCTGAAGGCCCAGGTGAACCAGGTGTGCTCCCAGGCCCAGCCCTTGACGCGTTTCATGGGAACGGCGAAGCTGCCGTTGACAGCACCGCCGAGAGCGGTCAATAGAACGGCGAATAACATTTCTCCCCGCGTGTCAGTCCATGTGGAACACTTCTTCCATTTCCGCCCACCACTCGCCCTCCTTACGCGTCGGCAGCGGCTCCTGCAGCGGTTTCATGATGGCCCACCACTCCTGGGTCTTCTTGTGGGCGGCCATCTTGGCCCAATCGGCTTTGATGTCGTCGCCGTGATATTCGAAGTAGCTGAACAGGTAGCCGTCCTTGAGGTAGATGGAGTAATTGCGAATGTTGGCCTCGCGGATCATCTCCAGGACTTCCGGCCATACGTTGGCATGATATTTCTTGTAAGTCTCGACGGCGTCCGGCTTGAGCCGGAGCACCATACCGAATCGCTGCATCGGTTTGCGTCACCTCCCGCGCGGCGCCTCCGGCGCCGCGGTGCTGGTTTCCTCCCGGCCACGAACGGCGACAGGCGAAAACTGCTCACTTAGAGTATCATTGATCGGATTAATCCGGCTGGATTATCGAGGAGGTATCGATGCCGTCACGTTTCCCGATACGAATCACCCTAGCTGCGATCTTGACGATGCTGATGGCCGGCGTCCCGCGCGCCGGCGCCGCCGGGCATTACGCGCCCACCTGGGGATCCCTGGCGCGGTGGCAGACGCCGGCGTGGCTCGAAGACGCCAAGTTCGGCATTTACACCCATTGGGGTCCCATCAGTTACGCGAACCAGTATTCCGAGCGCGCCTTCGGCTGGTATGCCCGCTACATGTACGTGCCCGGCCGGGCCGAATTCGAGTACCACCGGAAGTGGTTCGGCGATCAGAACAAAGTGGGTTACAAGGACATCATTCCGAAGTTCACCGCCCCGAAGTTTGACGCCGCCAAGTGGGCGGAGATCTTCGCTGCGGCCGGGGCGAAGTTTGCCGGACCGGTGGCGATCCATCACGACAACTTCGCCATGTGGGCGAGCAAGGTGACCCGCTGGAACTCCCTGAACACGGGGCCGAAGCGGGACATCACCGGGGAACTGGAGAAGGCGTGCCGCGCCCGCGGGATGCGCTTCATCACCTCGTTCCACCACTCCTTTAGCTGGATGTACTACGAGCCGGCCTACCGCTACGACGCGGCCGACGGCCGCAACGTGGACCTTTACTGCGAGCCGCATCAGGAATCACCGCCGCGCCGGCGCGGCGTAAACCCGAAACTGGGCGCGCCGCCCAGCGAAAAGTTCCTCAAGCAATGGCACGCCAAGATCCTCGAGGTTATCGACAATTACCACCCCGATCTGGTTTGGTTCGACATGGGGTTCGAGTGGGTCATCCCGGAACCGCTGCGCCGGCAGGTCGTCGCCGAGTATTACAACCGGGCGGCCGCCTGGGGCAGGGAAGTCGCCTTCATTTATAAGCATGGGGCCCTGGACCCCGACGCCGGCGTCCTGGACATCGAGCGGGGCCGCGCCGCTGACCTGATGGCGCGCGTCTGGATGACGGACACGGCGCTCGGTCCCTGGTTCCATTACAAGAACCCGAAGTACAAGTCCACCGGCCAGTTGATCGACACCCTCGTGGACATCGTCAGCAAGAACGGAGTGATGCTGCTCAACGTCGATCCCGACGCCGACGGGGCGATCACGCCGGAGGCCGAGCAGCGGCTGCGCAGCATCGGCAAGTGGTTGGGAGTCAACGGCGAAGCAATCTATGGCACGCGGCCGTGGCGCGTGTTCGGCGAAGGTCCGACGCGCAATGCAGGCGGTTACTTCTCGGAAAGGA
>CAZXVW010000139.1:0-11584 GCA_964644025.1 uncultured Solibacteraceae bacterium
GGGGATCTGCCCGGCAAACAATCCAAGCAGAAGGAGGTTCATCATGCGAGCTAGTGTTTCGAATCTGACTCGCCGCTGGCTGGCGATCGCGGCGCTGCTGGGGCTGGCCGCAGTGGTGGGCCGGACGGCGCCGTATGATTTCCGGGTGCAAGAGGTGAAGATCCCGATGTCGGACGGCGGGCGCCTGGCCGCCGACGTCTACCTGCCGGGCGACGGCAAGTACCCGGTGATCCTTACGATCACCATGTCCAGCAAGCGGCAAGCGACGAGGAAGTTTTTCCCGCGCGCCGCCTTTTACGAGTCCGGCGATTACGCACTGGTGTGCGTGGAGCGCCGGGGGAGCTTCGGTTCGGCGGACAATCCGCGGCGGCCGGGGATCAATCCCGACGGCTGGGACGGGCATGACGTGGTCGAGTGGATCGCCGCCCAGCCCTGGTGTGACGGTAAAGTCGGCATGTGGGGTGCGTCGAACCAGGGCAAGATCCAGTACGCTACCGCGATGACGCAGCCGCCCCACTTGGTATGCATCATGCCGGCGGAGACCACGCCCGCCACGCGCGAGTACGGTTCAATAGGCGTTCCGTACTCGCGCATCTACCCCGGCGGCGTGCTGCGGCTGGAGATGCTGCAGAAGGCGCTCGGCGATGCACAGCGCAAGGCTGGCCAGCCGGGCACGGGAGTGGCGGAAATGGCTCGCCGGCACCCTCTCGACGACGGGTTTTTCCAGCGGCCGAAACAGGCGCCCACGCTCGAGGACGTCCACGTCCCGGTGATGGCCATCGGCTCGTGGTTTGACAACGATATCAACCGGGCGACCGCGGGACTGTTCAATGAGATTCTCCGCCGGACGGATCCCCGGTTGCGGAAGTATCACCGCCTGCTGATCGGCCCCTGGACACACAACGGCGTCTACACTGATGGAAAGCAGGGACAACTGGAATTTCGCGGCGCGGCGGCCGTTTACAAACGACGGGAAAAACAGTTCTTCGACTACTGGCTGCGGGGAATCGAAAACGGCGAGCCGGAGGCGGCCCCCGTCACCTGGTACCAGATGGGTGTCAACAAGTGGCGCACGGCCGAGACGTGGCCGCCGCCCGGCGTCAGGCAAATCCCGTTCTACCTGTGGGGCGAGGGGCGCCTGGCCCGGCAGAAGCCCCCGGCGGGCGTGGCGCCGGATCGCTTCGTGAGCAACCCGGAGAATCCGGTCCCGACCGTCGGTGGCCAGAACAAGCAGCCGACATTTGGCAAGGGGCCCTACGACCAGCGGGAAAAGGTCGAGGCGCATCCCGACGTGCTGCTGTTCTCCACGGCGCCGCTGGATGAGGACCTGAGCATTGCCGGAGACATCAACGTTCGGGTGTTTCTCGCTTCCGATTCCGAAGACACCGACGTGGCTTTCCGGTTGACCGACGTGTTCCCGGACGGCCGCTCCATGCTTCTGCGGGACGGGATCCTTCGCATGAGCCTGCGCAATACCCGCCGGCGGTACGAATTCCTGACCCCTGGGCGGATTTACGAAGGGACCATCGGCACCATACCGCTGGCCTACACGTGGCTGAAGGGACACCGGGTACGGCTGATTATCTCGTCGAGCAACTACCCCCGCTACGACGTCAACACGAACACCCGCGATAAGCGGGGGAAACCGAAGATCGCCACCAACAAGCTCTACCACGACGCCGAGCATCCGTCGGCACTCGTGCTTCCGGCACTCGGGGAGTAGGACACAGCGCCCGGCCCGCGCTCAGTGAAAGATCTACCCGCTGCGGGGGGTGGACTCACACGCGGGCTCCTCACTCCCGCCTTCCGCTCACAGCAATGCCCGCGGGAACTTCCTGTCGCCCGCCGACTGGGCCTCCACCGAAACGCCAACCCGCAACGTCGAGAGACCGCCGGTAAGTACGCCGGGAGACTAAGCCCAGCCGTGGGCGCGGGTGATGTTCAGCGCTTGGCGCAGATCGATGCCGTCCTTGTTGTCTCCGTATTGCTCGCGAAGCTGGACCAGCCTCTCCACCAGCCCGGAGATAACCTTCCGGTAGCCGGGATCTTGAAAGGCATTGTGCATCTCGTACGGATCCGTCTCCAGATCGTAGAACTCCCAGAACGGCGCTCCCAGCGGCCGTTGCGATCCGCGAACCTGCGTTTTTCCATCGGGTCCCCGGTCGCTGTCGTAGAAGTAGATCAGCTTGTACCTCGCCGTGCGCACGCCCAGGTGAGCTGGCACGTTGAAGTGGGCGCGGTTCATCCAATAGCGATAGTAGATGGCGTCCCGCCACGCACCGGGCTTGTTTCCCAGCAGGATTTCCCGGAAGCTTTGCCCTTGCATGCTTGACGGCGGCTTGACACCGGCGGCGTCGAGCATTGTCGGGGCAAAATCGAGGTTCTGCACCAGGGCCTTGCTGGTGCTGCCGGCCGGCGTGTGTCCGGGCCAGCGCACCAGCAGCGGGATGCGCAGCGAGGGCTCATACATCAGCCGCTTGTCGTAGAGGCCGTGCTCGCCGAGGAAGTATCCCTGATCGGAGGTGTAGAAGACGATGGTGTTGTCCGCCAGTCCTTCCCTGTCCAGGAAGTCGAGAACGCGCCCCACGTTCTCGTCAACCGAGTGGACACACTGCAAGTAGCGCCGCATGAAGATGCGGTACTGAGCGTGCTTCAACTCGCGCCCGGTGAGTCCCGACAGCCGTTTCTCCCAGCCTTCGATCTCTGCGGAGGTGTATTGGACCCGCTCCAGGAACCGGCGCCATCGCGGATCGCCGTATCCGAGGTGCTTGCGGCCCACTTTCTCGGTCGTCTCCATCAGCGCGGTCCGGCCGCTGACGTCTTCGAACAGCGTGGGCGGCTCGGGAATCGGGGAAGAGAACAGGCCGCGGTGCTCGTTCTTCGGAATAAAGTTGTCGTGCGGCGCCTTGTGATGGTACATGAGGAAAAACGGCCGGTCCTTGGGCCGCTTGCCGAGGAACTCGAGAGCGAAGTTCCCGATGAGGTCCGTCACGTATCCCTGGTGCCGGACCCGCTTCTCGTACTCGCCCGTGTGCAGGAAGAACGGATCGTAGTAACGCCCCTGGCCCGGGAGCACAGCGTAGAAATCGAAACCGGCCGGCTCGGCGTGCAAGTGCCACTTGCCGACCACGCCCGTGTAGTAGCCCGCATCCCGCAGCAGCCTGGGCAGGAGTTGCCGGGACCCCTCCAGCCGGTCGGCGAGTCCCAGGACCCCGGTAACGTGGCTGTGCTGACCGGAAACCAGCACCGCCCGGGAGGGCGTGCAGATTGAGTTTGTCACCATGGCGGCGTCGAATCGCATGCCCTGGCTGGCCAGCCGGTCGATATTTGGCGTGGCGATAAGGCGCGAATTGTAAGCGCTGATCGCCGGGGCCGCGTGGTCATCGCTCATGATGAACAGGATGTTCGGGCGCGCTGTCCGCCCCCGCTGCTGCCCGCCGGTGGCAAGGGAAGGCGCCAGGCTCGTCGTCAGGGAGCGATTCAGAAAGTTCCGTCTTGTCATTCCTCCACCCGCCTTCTGACCTCTCGGTAACGGTGGCTACATTATACCGGCCGGCGTCGCCGGCGGTGTCAACAACGCTGGGATACCGACGATTCGAACCCAATTTCGGCGCGTTGCCGTGCACCGCTCGCTGCCACCTATGGGTGGACTCTCAGCCCCCGCGGGAGTCTTACTCCCGCCAGCTACGCACCACCGACCACCGACCAGCGACCAAGGACTAGCGACCAGGCACCAGCGACCGCGCCCCCGCCCGCGCTTGCAACCGGCTTCGGGCTAGCGGAATTCAACCCGCAGCTTCTTCTCGCCGCGCCGCGGGCCTGGTCTAAGATCCTTGGCCGTCCACCAGGCGCTGCTCCGCTCGGGCACTCCCACCCGCACGGTGTAGAGACCGCCGGTAGTAAATACACCGGGAGAGTAAACCGAGCCGTGGGCGCGGGTGATTTTCACGGCTTCGCCCGTGGCCTGGTCGATGATCTGGATGACGGCGTTCCGCGAGTCTTGCATTTCCAGGTCAGGCAGCCAGGCGACCGGCCGCCGGCCGTCCAGTTCCTCGAACCGCAGCGTGACGGGCCAGCCCGGGAATGGCTTGCCGCCGGCCTGCGGGTCAGCATCGTGCGGCCAGCACTCGACCGTCACGGTGTGCGTATCTTTGTGAAATCTCACGACGCCGTAACCGTCGCCGTGGGAGGCGCGAATCTGATCGCCGAGTCCTTGCCGGGCTTCCTCCACCGGGATCAGGTACCGCTGGCGCAGCCGCTGCCCGAGCAGGGAGCGCCGCTCGGGGTTGGCTACGGCGATCATGCGGAAGAAGTTGCCGAACCCGTCGCTGAATTCCCCGAGGTAATCCGGCTGTCCGGGGGCGCGGCCCCGGCCCGGCTGCTTGGGATAGAACCAGCGCCAGAAGATGTTGCCCATGGCCGGCACGGCGAATTCGTACACCGCGTCGGAAGGGTGCTCCACCCCCAGCCGCGCGAACGTCGCCAGGTGCTGGTCACCGCTCAGGACAAATGCTCCGCACCGGCGAAACAGCCGCACCGCTTCATCCCGTCGCGGCTTTGGGAAACCGCCGGTGTCGCGGTCGGCGCCAATCGTACCGTCGAAGCTGACGTGCATCGAGGCGTAGATCGTCTGGCTGACCACGCACTTGAACTGCTGGCCCCGCCAGTTCTCGCCCCATTCGCGTAGCATTTGCTTCTGCCGCTGGCCGAGCAGCACCTGGCGGTCCGGATCGGTGACTGCGCCGGGGGACTTGAACTTGCGATCCTCGAGCACCGCGAAGCCCACGCCGCCCCAGGTAAACCGGGTGTAGTAGTTGCTGATCCCGTTCCGGACGGGTGTGGGGTCATAGGCGTCCGGTAAATGGCCGGTCTGCGTGCGGTGCACCATGTTCACGAAATAGGGTGAGCACAGGTAGCCGCCGTCGCCGTTAAAACCAGTGATATTCAATCGGCCGCCCCAGCCCCACAGGTTGCCGTGGTAGACATCGTGGTCGTCGGGCTGAACGATTGCCGGGAGATGGTTGGTGAGACCGCGGAACGACCAGTGCCACAGGAGCCACTTGTACAGGTAATCCTCCTTCGGCTCCACGCTGCTGTCGGCCGGGGTCGGCTTGCCCTGGTAAACCTGGTCACCGGTGAAGAACAGAATATCGACGTTCTGCTTTTTCACCGCCTGGACCGCGTCGGCGAAGGGCATCCAGAC
This sequence comes from uncultured Solibacteraceae bacterium, assembly GCA_964644025.1. Taxonomy (GTDB): domain Bacteria; phylum Acidobacteriota; class Terriglobia; order Bryobacterales; family Bryobacteraceae; genus CAZXVW01. Next base: position 5,204 of record CAZXVW010000139.1, read on the forward strand.
GTTGGCCGGTGTCCAGCGGCCCACCACGATCTCGCCCGGCTTCGGTTTCGGGCCGGCCATCGATGCGATGCGCCCCACCACGCCCATGCCGGTGAACCCGGCGATGCTCACCGTTGGCTGGTCGACCGGGTCGCAGGCGATCCGGGTCTGGTAGGAATACACCTTGCCGTTGATGTCGCGGAAAACGACTCGCGTCAGCGCCTCGCGGCTGGCGTCCCAATCCTCGACCCGGAAGGGCACGTAGAAATCCGGCGCGATCACCGGTTTCGGCCCGTCGATTACTTTCCAGCCGCCGCCGGCTGTCTTCACCTCCAGGCGCGCCAACAGGCGCCTGGTCTGGCGCCGCCGCGCTGCCGCCGAACCACCCCGCGCCCCGGGCGCCCGCAGAGCCACCTGGTCGCCCAGAGGCATGAACTGCGCCGAGAGTTTCAGCACGTGGTTCGAGACGCTGTATAGCGTGCCCGCGATGGGGCCGAATGCGCGCTCGGGGTGGTGAACCAGGCGCCCGCCGCCCACCCGGAAAGACCGGAACACGTGCACCACGTCGCGTCCGGCGCTGTGAGAAACCAGCGCGACGTTGCCGCGAAGCCGCCGGGCCGGGATGCCTCGCAATTCCGCGGCTCCCAGCAGACGGGCTCCGGTCCGGCTCCACGCCGAAAGGCGCAAGTCATAGTTGCCCTGTCCAGCCGGGATGCCTTCCAGATCCAGCGCCACCGGCTCGCGCCCCAGGCGGACCGCACCCCCGGCGATCGTGTCTTGCCCGGCGAGCAGCGGATAATCGGCGGCATTGGTTTCGGCGCCCATGTCGCGAAACACAAGCCGGCCGCCCCGGTCTGCTTCGATCACCGCCAGGATGCCGCCACCCTTGCCCGGAAGCTGCTGAATGAGCGCTGCGCCGCGATAGTCCAGCTTGCCCTCGCCGGCCCCCACCAGGAAGCCGGCGAATCCGGCCGTCTCGGAGCCGGGGGCCAGGGCCACGTTCACTTCCAGCTCAAACCGTTCGTTGCGTTCCTCAAGCCCGTAAGTCAGCAGGTGCGCCGTCCGGCATGGTGCCCGCTGGGCCGCATCACACACCAGCGCGCCGTCGTTGACATACCAATCCTGGAGCCGGTTGCACCAGATGCTCTCTCCGGCCCAGCGGCGCTGGTTAACCCCGCTCCAGTCCGCTGTTGCCGCCAGATTCTCCAGCCGCTGGACGGGTTCCCCATTGGACCACTTTGCTTCCACCGCACAGGCCGGCCACACGCCTGCCAGCACGGCGGAGACGGCCACAATCACCGGAATTTGGCGCCGGCGAATCCTCTGCCGGCTTCTCCTGATCGTTCTGTGCACTTTGTTACTCCCTTCAGTGCCGGGCCGGCTCATTCGCGGTCCGTGCTCTCTTACGCTAATACGCTGCGAGGCTCGCTTTCCAGTGGGTGCCGCTCCCGCGCCAGGCCGGCCCCGTTACAATGGAGCAATGGCTGAGCCAAACAATACTGTGACGCTAAACCGGAGAAACTTCCTGGCTGCATCAGCCGGCGCTGCCCTGGCGGCGGCGCTTGAGCAGAAAGCGGAAGCCGCACCCGCCGGCGCCACCGGGGAATGGCGCAACCGGCAGCCCGGCATGGCTTACCGGCGGCTGGGAAAAACCGGATTCATGGTTTCCGAAATCGTGATGGGCGGCGTTGGAATCCGGCCCAACCGGTATAAACACATCTTCCTCGCCTTGGACAGGGGCCTGAACTACCTGGACACGGCTCCGGCGTACGGAAAGGGGGCCAGCGAGGAAGCCTTCGGCCTGGTGATCAGGGCCCGCCCCCGGGACAGCTTCTTCCTGAACACGAAGGTCAGCATCTGGGATGACAATCGCAACCGGCTCTTCGCGGAGATCTTCCAGAGCCTCCCGGATGCGGAACAGAAGCGCCTGCTCCGGCTCGCCCAGGAGGATATTGAGCGGCGCCACGCCGAAGATCCCGACTACATCGGCAACTACTTCAGCGGTCAGGTAAAGGGACTCCGGGCAACGGCGCTGAGCAACGTGATGGCCAAAAACTACGGCCGCCGCATCGACCGGGATAAGAATTTCAAGCAGATCATATTCGATTCCGTCGAGCAGAGTCTCCAGCGGCTGGGAACTGATCACCTGGACGTGCTCACCTGCCCCCACGGCGCCAGTTCCGCCTACGAGCTGCTCAACTACCCGGAAATCTTCGAGGCGTTCGAGAAGCTGAAACGGCAGGGCAAGGTGCGCCACCTCAGCGTCTCGGCGCACAATGACCCGGCCGGAGTACTGGAGGCGGCGGTGAAAGCCGGCGTGTACTCGATGGCCATGGTCGCCTACAGCATCGTCAACCATCGCTACGTGGATCGAGCGCTGGAAAAGGCCAGGCAGAACGATCTCGGCGTCATCGCCATGAAGGTCGCCCGCCCGGTTCACAACGGGCGCGGCAAGGGCGTCCCGGACGACCCGCGGCGCGTCAAGCTCATCCAGGACGCTGTTCCGGGGCCGTTGAAGGTTCCCCAGAAGGCTTACCTGTGGGCCCTCCGCAACGCGAACCTCGGCGCCGTGATCTCCGATATGACCAGCGAGCAGATGGTGAAAGACAACTTGCCGCTGGCCGGCCGGAAACCGCCCGCCGCCTGACTGTGCCTCTGGGTTTCCGCCTCGGCGTTCGGCTTCCCATCAACTGGCCCCCCACCATACCTGCCCCCCTGTATCGGCGGCGCGTGCGCCGGATTCTGCGATATAATTCGCTCCACCGCGCCGTGCGCGGGCTCTTCTTGCAGGAGGCTTTCACCGATGAATCACCCTGATCAAAGACGCAGTCGGACGCCGGCCGCCGCGTCCGGTCCGGCGAACGCCCGCCGGAGCTCCCGCCGCCGGTTCCTGAGGTCCTCGGCGGCGCTGGTGTCGGCGACCGGCCTGGGCGCATTGCCCGCAACGCCTGCCTACGTCGCCGGCAGCGGCGTCATCCGGGTCGGCGTGATCGGCTCCGGCGGCCGCGGCACCGCCGCCGCTCTCAACGCCATGAACGCGGGCCGTGACGTTCATATCGTGGCGATGGCGGATATTCTCCTGAGCCGCATCCAGGAGAGCCGCGCCAAACTCAAGGTCAACAAGCCGGAGCAGGTGGAAGTCGACGAGGATCACATGTTCACCGGCTTCGACGCCTACAAGCATGTCATCGAAGCCTCCGACGCCGTCATCATCGCCAACGCCGCGAAATTTCACCCGCTGCACCTCCGGGCCGCCGTCGAAGCGGGCCGGCATGTCTTCGTCGAAAAGCCGCACGCGATCGACCCGGCGGGCGTCAAGATCGTCCGGGCCGCCTGCGAGCTTGCCCGGAAGAAACGCCTCTCGGTGGTCTCGGGCCTGCAGAGCCGTTACCACCCGGGTTACCAGGAAACCATGCGGCGCGTGCACGACGGCGCCATCGGCGACATCGTGGCGATCCAGGAAACCTGGCTACGGGGCCCGTACGTGCTGCGGCCGCGCCGTCCCGGCGTCTCCGAGCTGATGCACCAGGCCAGCAACCAGTACCATTTTCACTGGCTGTCCGGCGACGACGTCCCGCAAACCCTGATTCACAACCTGGACCGCTCCCGCTGGGCGCTGCGGGAGCAGTCGCCCCTTTGGGCGCAAGGGATGGGCGGACGCTCCACCCTGCAGGGTGAGATTTACGGCGACGTCTTCGATCATCACGCGGTGGTCTACGAGTTCCCGAACGGCGTCCGCGTTTACGCCTACTGCCGCACCATCGACAACTGTTACCGGGAAAACTCGAGCCTGCTGATCGGAACCAAGGGCAAGTGCGATCTGCTGAACCTGCGGATCTACGGCGAGACCAACTGGCAGCACCCGGGGCCGAAATCGAAAGCGAACGCCTACGACCTGGAACACGTCGCGCTGTTTCGCGCCATCCGCTCCGGTAACCCCGTCAACAACGGCGACTACATGGTCCCCAGCACCTACACGGTCGTCATGGGACAGATCAGTTGCTACTCCGGAAAGAAAGTGACCTGGGAACAGATTACGGCCTCGGATTTCTACTACCCGCCGAAGCCGGAAGACTGCTCGCCGGACATGGACCCGCCGGTCAAGCCAGGCAAAGACGGTATCTACCCGGTGGCCTTCACTCCCGGCGTCTCAAAACTGCTCTGACTTGGAGGCGGGACGGTACTCTCCGCACCTCACACGTTGGGCAGCGGATACTTATCCCGGTAGCTTTTCCGGAGATAGCGGTTGGCCGCGGCGTCGTCGCCGAAAGTCTCCGTGGCGGGGTCGAACTGGATCTCCCGGCCGAGGTGGTGGGAGATGTTGCCCAGGTGGCAGAGCGTGGTGCTCAGCCGCCCGATCTCGACGTCCGCGTTGGGCCGTTTCCGGCTCTTCACGCAGTCCAGGAAGTTCTTCTCGTGCAGCAAGGGAGTCTCCTGGCCCGAGGCCGCTATCGAATTATCCTTGCCGTAGACTTTCCAGCCGCGGCGGCCGACCACCAGCGTAGCGTCGGACCCATAGAAGGCTGTGCCGGAAGTCATTCCTTCCAGCGGGTGGTGCTTGGCGAAGCTCCGCAATTCCCAGACCAGTAGGAAATCGCCGTAATCATAGGTGGTCACTTGGGTGTCGGGAACCTCCTTGGCGTCGTGTAGCCAGTAGATGCCATCATTGCTCATGATCCGACGGGGCAGGGAAGCTTTCAAACCGCGCATCTTCTGAATCCCCATCATCGCCACGTCGAGAAGGTGAATGCCCTGGTTGCCCAGCTCACTGTTGCCGTAATCCCAGAAAAACCGCCACGTGTAATGGAAACGGTTGGGGTTGAAAGGACGCTGCGGCGCCGGGCCGAGCCAGACATCGTAGTCCACCGTGTCCGGAGGCGCACAGTCAGGTGGATTGCCGATGGAAGCGCGCACCTGGCACATCCACGCCTTGATCATGCAGATCTTGCCGAGCTTCCCGGAGGCCGCGTACGCGGCGGCCTGCTGGAAATGCTCGCCGCTGCGGCGCTGAGTGCCCACCTGGGCCACGCGGTTGTACTTGCGGACCGCGTCCCGGATCAGGTGTCCCTCCTGGATCGTCTGGGACAAGGGCTTCTCGACGTAAAGATCCTTGCCCGCCTGGCAGGCCAGCAGCGCAATGTGCGTATGCCAGTGGTCCGGCGTAGCAATGATGACGCCGTCGATGTCCTTGTCCTCCAGCACCCGCCGGAAGTCCTTTTCCAGAGCCGGAGCTTTACCCTGGACCTCGGTGATCACCGGCCCGATCTGGCCGAGAATGGCTTCGTCGATATCACAAAACGTCTTGATGCGCGCACCGGCCTGGATGGCGCGCCGGGCCACGTTCTTGCCCTGGTTACGTCCCCCGATCAGCGCCAGCGTGACGGTTTCATTCGCACCCCGGGCCAGCGGGTTGAGGTTGAGTGGACCGGCGGCCAGCGCGGCCATCCCTGCCCTGGTGACAAAGGATCTGCGGTTCTGCATAACGACACCCAATATACAGGAAACCACCCTTGCCCGATCAGCCGGGGCCCGCTGGCTGACCTCTGCTCACCGCTGTTCGCTCACCGGAAGTGGGAACCCGTGCGCTGGACGCCGCCGCGGCCGGCAAAGAGATCCCCGGCTTCCGCCGGGGGTTGTGACGCGCGCCCGGCCGCCGGTCTAAGATGGAACGTGCCGTCGGCATTCCGGCCGCGTGAGCATCATGCGCATTAGTATCGACGCCACGCCGCTGCTGCTGCGGAGCGCGGGCGTCAAGAACTACTTCTATTACTGGCTCCGCTTCTTGCGCCAGGCGGCGGGCGAGGACAAGATTGTCGCCTTCCCGTTCCTGGGCCGGTTCGGCGAGCTGGTGCACGAGCGGTCGGTCCTGGGCCCCATCGGCACCTGGCCTCGTCTGGCCCTGCTTCACTTTGTCAATATTCCTCATAACCCGGCGGTCGACTTAATGAACTTCCGCGCTGACGTGTTCCACGTTTCCAATCAAATACGCAACCCGCCGCGATGGACGCCTGTGACCGCGACGATCCATGACCTGACCTGCTGGCTGATGCCGGAGTTGCACACGCCTGCGAACGTGCTCGCTGACCGGCATTATGCCGAGAAAGCCCTGCGGCCGGCGGCCGGCTTGATCGCCGTCTCGGAAAACACCAGGAGAGATGCCATTCGCGTGCTCGATCTGGATCCGGCAAAGGTGGAGGTGATTCATCCCGGCGTCGCCGAAACGTACTTTTCCGCGTCGCCGGACGAGGGGCGCCGGCTCGGAAAGCGCTATGGCCTGGCGCACCCGTACATCCTTTTCGTCGGAACCATCGAACCCCGGAAAAACCTGGACACGCTGCTGGATGCCTACGCCGGGCTGCCGCGCTCGCTTAAAAGAGAAGTGGATCTGGTCGTCATCGGGCC
>CAZXVW010000140.1:0-11561 GCA_964644025.1 uncultured Solibacteraceae bacterium
ACAGCGTTTCGTAGAACAGCCAGTAGAACATTCCGCTTACCTCGCCCGGCTCCCCGGCGCCGGCGGCCGCCGCGGACCGGAGCCCAAGAATCTCTCCAGCGCCCGCTCCACATGCGTGGCGCGGGAGCCTTTGAACAGAATGACGTCGCCCTCACGGGCCAGCGTTCGTAAATGGTCGCCGGCTTCCTCCGGCCCGGGAAAAAAATACGCGGCGCTGGCCGGTAGACCTGCATCGACGGCTGCGTCCGCCATCCGGCGGGCCGCGCCGCGTATTCCCACGAGCACATCAACCCCGCACGCCGCAACATAGCGTCCAATCTCCTGGTGCAGGGTCTCGGCCCAGCGACCGAGCTCGAGCATCTCCCCCAGCACGGCGATGCGCCGCCGCGCCGGTGTGTCCCGGAGCGTTTCCAGCATGGTGCGGACCGCGTCCGGGTTGGAGTTGTAGCAATCGTCCAAGATCGTGATCCCCTGGTGGGTGAAGCGCCGGCCCCGCATCGGGGAGGCTTCCAGCGCGGCGACGGCGGGAGCCAGTTGCCGCGGCTCGATGCCGAACAGGCCGGCCACGGCGATTCCAGCGAGGATGTTGGAAACCGCGTGGCGGCCTTGCAGGCGCGTCTCGAACCAGCCTGCGCCGGCGAGATGGAACCGCATCCCCTGCGCCGAGCGCTCGAGCCGGTCGGCGCGGACATCGGCCCGATCGCTGAAGCCGAACGTCACCACCGGGCCGGGGTGGACTTCCCGAAAGCGGAGCACGCGCGCATCATCGGCGTTCAGTACCGCGGCGCCGTTGCGAGGCAATGCCTCGATCAGCTCGCGCTTGGCCCGCGCCACGCCGTCAATCGAATCGAAGTTCTCCAGGTGGGCATAACCCACGTTCGTCACCACGCCGATGTCCGGGCGCGCGATGGCGGCGAGCTTCCGGATCTCGCCGGGGTGGTTCATTCCAATCTCGAGAACAGCGGTCTCACTGTCGTCGGGCAGCCGGAGAATCGACAGCGGCAGGCCGACGTCGTTGTTGAAGTTCCCGACGGTTTTACCCGCCTTCAGCCGGGTTCCCAGCAAGCTGGCGATGATGTCCTTGGTGGTGGTCTTGCCGGCGCTGCCGGTGACGGCGACCACCGTCCCCGGCCAGCGCCGGCGAGCCCAAGTTGCCAGCGTTTGGAGAGCCCGGTAAGAATCGTCGACCGGGAGCAAGGCGCCGCCGGCCGCCAGTTCGCGATCCACCACCGCCGCCACGGCTCCTTTCTCCAGGGCCTGCGGCACAAAATCATGCCCGTCGTGGTTCGGTCCCCGGAGGGCGAAGAACAGGTCGCCGGGCTGGAGAGTCCGCGAATCCACGCTCCAGCCGGAGACCCGCACCGGCGGCGGCGCCGCGCCGCTGCCGATCGCCGCCGCCACCTCTGGCAAACCGAACATCATTCCGCCTCGCCCTCGTATCCGAACCCGCGCAGCAGGCGGCGCGCCACCTCACGGTCGTCAAAGGGAATCGTGCGGTCCTTCAGCACCTGGGAGGTTTCGTGCCCCTTGCCGGCGATGAGCACGATGTCGCCGGGGTTCGCCTCCGACAGCGCGATGCGGATGGCGGCCTCGCGGTCGGGCTCCACCCGGTGAGCGACATCCTGGCGGCGTAACCCCACCAGCGCGTCGTTCATAATAGCCAGTGGGTCCTCCGACCGCGGGTTGTCGGAAGTGAGTACCACCAGGTCGCTGCCCTGTCCGGCGGCCTGCCCCATCAGCGGACGCTTGGCCCGGTCCCGGTCTCCGCCGCAGCCGAATACCGTGATCACCCGTTTCGGACCGAGCGCCCGCGCGGCGGCGATTACGTTGCGCAGCGCGTCGTCGGTGTGCGCATAGTCCACCACCACCAGGAATGGCTGCCCCTGCTCGATCCGCTCGAAGCGGCCCGGCACGGACCGGCAGGCGGCGATGCCGCGCACGATCGCCTCCGGAGCGATTCCGTAAGTGAGGGCCGCGCTGACCGCCGCCAGCATGTTATACACGTTCATCTTGCCGAGCAGGGGAGAACTCACTTCGTGGCGTTCCCCTTCCCACTCCACCTGGAACCGGGTTCCGTGGAAGTCGGCCGCAATCCGGCTGGCGCGGACGTCGGCATTCCCGTCCAGCCCGTACCAGAGGATATCTGTCTCCGGGGCCGGGTCGATCCGGCCGGCCCAGTCGTCGTCCCGGTTCAGCACCACGAACCGGGGGGCACCGGCGCCGTGGTCGTGAAACAGCCGGCGTTTGGCCATGAAGTAGTTCTCCAGGGTCCCGTGGTAGTCCAGGTGGTCGCGCGTGAGGTTGGTGAATACCGCGGTGTGAAACGGAACTCCGTAAACCCTCCCTTGCGCCAGCGCATGGGAGGATACTTCCATTGTGGCATGAGTACCCCCCAACCGGGCCAGCCGGTCGAGGATGCGATACAGGTCCAGTGACTCGGGCGTGGTGTTCACGGCCCGGTGCGGTTGCCCGGCCAGGTGGTACTCGATCGTGCCGACCAGCGCGGTGGTGCGGCCGGCCGCGCGGAGGATCGAATCCAGCAGGTAGGCGGTCGTGGTTTTTCCGTTCGTGCCGGTGATGCCGGTGATCCGGACGCGTTTGAGCGCCGCCCGGTAAAGATTCTTCGCGGCAAGCGCCAGCGCCTTCCGGCCGTGGTCCACTTCGATCCACGGGCCGTCGAAGAAATCCGGCCGCGGCGTCTCCGCCACCACGGCGACGGCTCCCCGTTGCCTGGCCTCGGGCGCGAACCGCCGCCCGTCGAACCGCTGGCCGAGAAAGGCGAAAAACAGGTCTCCTTTCTCCACGCGCCGGGAGTCGTACTCCAGACCCTTCACCGGCGTGCGCCCCAGCTCCTCGGGCAAGGGCCGCGCGAAAGTAACGCCGTCGAGCAGTTCCGCGATGGTCATTCCAGTCTATTGCGCAAATTCAACGAATACAGATTGGCCCGGCGGCAGCACGGTCCCCGGCGGCGGACGCTGTGACCGGACCAGGCCCGCCCCCACGCACTCGACCGGCACGCCGAGCCGGGAAGCTTCCTCGAGCACGTCCCGCTTGGTCAGCCCCCGCAGGTTCGGTATTGTCGGGCCGAACAAGTAGGGAGAGGACGAAGGCTGCTGCTCGCTGACCAGGGCCGCTGCCTCCGCCGGACGGCCGGAAGAGCCACCCAGCTCCGCAATCGCCACGTCGTTCCAGTCAGCGGAATCTTCGTTGATGTTTTCTTCGGGCTCGGCTTGCCAAACGGGGATGTCGGGGACGACGCCCAGAATCCGGAGCGCAGTCTGCGCGACCTCACGAAACACCGGCGCCGCCACGATGCCGCCGTATTTGGGTGCGTAGTTGAGCGTGACCGCCACCACCACCCTGGGATCCGCGACCGGAGCGAAGCCCACGAAGGAGGCGTTGTACAGATGCAAGTAGCGGCCGGTGGCCGGATCGAAGATTTGCGCCGAGCCGGTCTTGCCGCCGCACGTGTAGCCATCCAGCCGCGCCCGCCGCCCGGTTCCCTCCAGCACCACCCGTTCCATCATCCGGCGCAGCGCGATTGTGGTCTCGGGCCGGAGCACCCGCCGCCCCGGCTCCACCGGCTCTTCGACCCGCTTTCCGCCGGCCGGGCGCCGCCAGCGAATCAGCCGCGGCTTCGGCAGCAGGCCGCCGTTGGCCACCGCCGCTACCGCCAGGGCGAGCTGAAGCGAGGTGGCGCTGATCTCGTGCCCCATGGCCACCGAGCCGATCGAGGTCCGGCGCCATTCGCTTAAATCCCGAACCTTTCCGGGTGACTCCCCCGGCAGCGGAATCCCGGTCCGGCGCCCGAAGCCAAGCCGGCGCACGTATTCGAGCAGCCGCCGCTCACCCACCCGCAGGCCGATCTGGATCGCGCCGATGTTGCTCGACTTCGCCAGCACCATCGAGACAGGCAGAGTGCCGTAAGCGTGAATGTCGTGGATCCTGCGGCCGAACAGGTTGAGCACGCCCGGGCCGCAGTCGATCGGCGTGTCCGGCGTCAACTCCGTCGTCTCCAGCGCCGCCGCCACCGTGACCACCTTGAACACGGAACCCGGTTCAAAGGGAACCGAGACGGCGAAGTTCGTCCGTCGCTCTAAATCGGCCTTCGAGACGACCGGGAGGTTGGGATCGAAGGAAGGAAAATTGGATAGGGCGAGGATCTCGCCCGTTTTCGGAAGCAGCACCACGAGGCTGCCGGAGCGGCACTGGTACTGTTCGGCGGCTTTCTTCAGCGCCTGGTCCGCGACGTATTGCACCCGGCTGTCGATCGAAAGCCCGATGTCGTCGCCCGGACGAGGCCGGACCAGGACCTCGGTTTCCACCGCCTCGCTGCGGGCGTCGTTCAGGGTTCGCAGCAGGCCGGCCTGGCCTCGCAATGCAGCGTCCAGCTTCAGCTCCAGGCCGCTGTTGCCCCGTCCCTCGTAGTCAACCGTCCCGATCACCTGGGCTGCCAGCGGTCCGTTCGGATAATAGCGCTTGCTGTCTTGCTCAAACTGGATCCAGTCCAGCTTCAGGCTGCGGAGTTTCCGGGATTCCTCCGGGCTCACTTTGTTCTTGATGCGCAGGTAGCCCCGGTTATGCCGGCGGGCCCAATCGATCCGTTGCTCCAGGCGCACCGGGTCCAGCTTTAGAACCGGAGAAAAGATGTCCCGCGCCACGGAGAGATCCGGCGTGCGGCGGGGGTTGATTACGATGGTGTCGGCCGGCACGCTGATGGCCAGCGGCTGGCCGTGACGATCATAGATGTTTCCTCGGGCGGCCGGAATCTCGGCGGTTTCCAGGACCTGTCGCACCGATTGCCGGGCATACTCGCTGTGACGGTATACCTGGAGCCACACCAGGCGGCCAAAGATAACCAGCGCCCATAGCACGGCGAGCCGGGCCAGCAATCGCAGCCGGCGGGTCGCCTGAATTTGCGAGTGCGGAACCAACCCAAGTCCCCCATCATCCCGACAATGCTACTGGTTACGCCGGGCCCACGCGCCGTCGGACACCGGACGGAGCGTGACAGCGGTTTCCGGCGCCGGATCCACCAGCCGCTGAATCCGCGCCAGCTCGGCCAGCCGCGCCGGACTCACCAGCCGCGCCTCGCGGAGTTCCAGTTCGGCCCGCTCGCGGAGGAGCCACTCCTGTCTCGCTTCGAGCTTGTGGAGCTGGTAGCCGGCCAACAGGTTGTAGGCGATGGGGAACAGCACGCCCACCAGCAGCGTCACCGCCAGGCAGGCGGTGCCGATGAACCTCCAACAGGCTCCGGCCGCTTTGGGGTTCGCTTTCGGCATCACGCGCGAGTTGTCCACTTCCTTGATCCAGAAGTAGATCTCTTCGCCGGGCAGCGCCCGCACCCGAAACTCATCGTCGTGCTCCCGGGCACCAGCGGTTTCAGCGGCCTTCCCTTTGCCGGCCGCCGTTGCAATCCACTCGACTAATGTTGCCAGCGTTGCCATCGTTTCTCCCGTCTGTGCTAGTTCATCTCCAAGGCTCGTAATTTTGCGCTACGCGAGGGCGGATTCTCCCGGACCTCCTCGCGAGTGGGCCGGACCACGTGCTTGGTCAACAGGGAGGCTTTTCCCGACTGCGCCAGCGCGCGGAAAGCCAGCTTCACCCTGCGATCCTCGACCGAGTGAAAGGTAATGAAGACCACTCGTCCGCCACTGCCCACCAGGCGCGGAAGCGCCTCCAGCAGCGCATCCAGTTCCTCGATCTCTTCGTTCACCGCGATGCGGAGGGCCAGAAAGGTTTTCGTGCTCGCGTGGAGTCTGGATTTCGTTCGGGGCACGGCCGCTTCCACGACCTGCGCCAATTGGCGCGTGGTGCGAATCGGCCGCGCCCGAACGATTGCTCTGGCTACTCTCCGTGCCCTCCTTTCTCCGCCGTAATGGAACAGCAAATCTGCCAGATCCGGTTCGGCGATGTGGTTGATTAAATCCGCGGCGGTGCGTCCCCGGCTGCGGTCCATCCGCATGTCCAGCGGTCCATCGCTCATCAGCGAGAAACCCCGCTCCGGGGCCGTCAACTGGTAGAAACTTGAACCCAGGTCGGCGAGCAGGCCGTCCAGACGGGCAATTCCCATCTCGGCCAGTCTGGCTTCGAGTTCCGAGAATCGCCCGTGCACAAACAACGCCCGCTCCTTCCACGGCTCCAGCCGCTTCCGCGCCCGCTCGAGCGACTCCGCGTCCCGGTCGTTGGCAATCACCCGCCCGGTGCTCAGGCGCCCGGCGATCGCTTCCGTGTGGCCGCCCAGCCCCGCGGTCACGTCGGCGTAGATCCCATCCGGACGGACAGCGAGATACTGGATGATCTCTTCGGTCATGACCGGGTAGTGATTCATACACAGCGGCTACTTCAGTCCTCTCATCTTCAGCTTGCGTGCTCTCTCGGGAGCCTGGGCCCTGGCCTTGGCCTGCAGTTGCTCGTAGACTTCCTTGGCGAAGACGTTGATCCTGCCCTTGAACGAATTCAGGTAAACGGGCTGATTTTCCAGGCCGAGCAGTTTTCGTAACTGCTGCGGGATCAACAGGCGCCCTTGCGCGTCCGGTTTCACCTCGATGCCGACATCCTGGGCCAGAAACGCCAGGTCCTCGGCATCCTCGATTTCCTCGGCCAGCCGCTCCAGCAGCATTTCGTTCTCGCGCCAGACGGCAATCGGGTATATACTCACTACACGGAGATCCAGCGACGTGACGAACAACGTCTTCTCATCGAGGCTGTCAAAATACGCTTTGACCGCCGCGGGTAGCTTCAGCCGGCCCTTGTCGTCCACACGGGAGGTAAGGACTCCCCGGGGAGCTTCGAAGGGCGCCGCTGTATTGGCTGCTTGCGTCACGTCAGGTCCCGGTTGACCACCAATTATCCACTAGCTGGCCATTATTTGGCCACCCTATTCTGACATACGTATCGGCGGAATGCAAGATTTTTGTTAGATACCCGCCGATTTTCGCTATTTGTTCGCCATTGGAAGCCCCTCAGGACGCTCGCTTCTGCACACGGCGGGGCCAGTTACACCGCTCTCGGGCCAGCTAACAGGCTAGAGTGGCATCTGGGTGAATTCCACGACTCGGCCACTGGCGGGCCACCCGGTGGAGCGAGGCAGGAATCAGGCCGCGGAGATGAAACTCATCTCGGAGATGGCGCAGCGGCCCGCGCGCTGTGGAGCGTGGCCCGCGTGGCCGGTGTGGTAGATTCTTCACGTTATGCTCGGCATTGCCCTGTGGAAGTACGCGGTCGGCGCGGTCTGTGCATTTTTCGTTGGTGTGGCCAAAGCCGGCGTGCCGGGTGTGGCCATCTGGGTGGTCCCGGTGATGGTGTTGACGGTGGGGGATGCGCGCCTGGCGGCCGGTTGGCTCCTTCCCCTTCTCTGTGTCGGCGATCTGTTCGCCGTCGGCTACTGGCGCAAGCACGCGGAGGTGAGGCGGCTGCTGCGGCTGGCGCCGTGGGTGTTGGCCGGAATGTTGCTGGGGGCTGCGGCGCTGAGTTTACCCGAGCAAAGGCTCCGGCCGATCGTGGGTGGGATCATCCTGTTCATGCTGCTCATCTACGTGCGCCGGCGGATCCGGCCGGAAACATTTGCCATTCCGGGCCGGACGGCTCCCTGGGGCGCGACCGCCGGTTTCGCCACCACCGTGGCCAACGCAGCCGGGCCGGTGATGAATCTTTACCTGCTCAGCAACCACCTGCCGAAGGAGCGTTTCTTGGGCACGGCGGCTTCGTTCTACTTTGTCATCAACGTGGTCAAGATTCCGATCTACGCCTGGCACGGGCTTTTCAGCCGGCAATCGCTGGGTTTCGACGCGCTGCTGTTTCCGGCCGCCGCCGCCGGAGCGATGACGGGGCGTTGGGTGTTCGATCACATCCCGCAGCGGGTGTTTGAAATCATTGTGCTGGGCTTCACCGCGGTGGCGACCTTGCTGCTGTTTCGCTAATGTGGCGGACGGGGGGCGCGATGTGTTACGTTCATCACGTCATGCGCGGACTGACCATCGGTATCGTGATTGCGGGGCTGGCGCTCATGAGCGCTTGCTCGCGCGGAGAAAAGACCCAGGCTTCGGCCACCCGGGAGATCTCGGTGGCCGAGCTGCAGAACAAGATCAAGGGCGGCTGGGCCGGGCAGATGATCGGCGTGAGCTACGGCGCCCCGACCGAGTTCCGTTACCGCGGCGAGATTATTCCTGAAGACAAGCTTCCGGAATGGAAGCCGGACAGGATCAAGAACTCGCTCCACCAGGATGACATCTACGTCGACATGACCTTCGCCCAGGTACTCGAGGAGAAGGGCCTGAACGCCACCACCGCCGACTTCGGCGAGATGTTCAAGAATTCCCGCTACCGGCTCTGGCACGCCAACCTTGCCGGCCGGCGGAACCTGCGCCACGGCATCCCGGCCGGCGAGTCCGGGAATCCGAAATACAACATCCACGCCAACGACATCGACTTCCAGATCGAGGCTGATTTCATCGGGCTGATGACGCCTGGTCTTCCCCAGGTTTCCAACGACTACTGCTGGCGCGCCGGCCACGTGATGAATTACGGCGACGGTGTCTACGGCGGGATGTTCGTCTGCGGCATGTACTCGGCGGCGTTCTTCGAAAACGACCCGCGGAAGATCGTCGAGGCCGGGCTGGCCTGCCTGCCGCCGGAAAGTCCCTATGCCAAGGTGATCGCTGACGTGCTGCAGTGGTCTTCCGAGCACCCCGGCGACTGGACTGCGGTGTGGCGGTTACTCGAGGACAAGTGGGACAAGCGCGACCCGTGCCCCGCCGGTGCTCTCACGCCGTTCAATATCGACGCCAAGCTCAACGGCGCTTACGTGGCGCTGGGGCTGTTGTACGGGGGCGGAGATTTCGCCCGGACGCTGAAAGTGGCCACCCGCTGCGGGCAGGATTCCGACTGCAACCCGGCGAGCGCCGGCGGCATTCTGGGCGTGGTTTACGGCTACGACCGGATCCCGGAAATCTTCAAGGCGGACATTCCCGCGATCGAGAACGAGAAGTTCAGCTTTACCAACCACACGTTCCGGACGATCGTGGAAGCTACCACCCAGCGAGCCATCGAACTCGCGCAGAAATACGGCGGCAAGTTCATGGGGGACACGCTCGTCATTCAGACGCAGGCTCCGGCTCCGGCGGCGCTCGAGGTATGGGACGACTACGGTTCGCCGGTGGAGCGCATCGCCGGCGACGATGAACGCTGGAGCTGGAAAGGCCGCTGGAGCCAACAGACCTCGAAGCGGCGCGGCGTGGAGGTGAAAACGCGCCGGTCGGCGACGAAGGGAGCCGAGGCCACGGTGAGCTTTGAGGGCACCGGTTTCATCCTTACGGGATCTTACTCGACCTCCGGCGGCAAGGCTGACATCTATGTGGACGACCAGCCGCCGGTGACCGTGGACGTCTATATGCAAGGCGGCCAGCGGGGAACAGAGTCCGTCTTTCACCGCTTCGGCCTGCCCGCCGGCAAGCACACCGTCCGGCTGGTGGTGCGTGGCGAACCCTACGAAGGATCCCAGGAGAAGAAGAAGGGCCGCGATATCGTCATCCGGGATTTGATCGTCTTTCGATAGGTGGCAGGCGGGGTGTCCGGCGACCCGGGCTACGGTCCCGGTGAAGGAGTCTCGCTCCCTGTCATATCCTGGAGATCTCGGCTATGACCCTGGAAACCGGAACCCTGGACCTGCTGGCTCGTGCGCTCGGAGAGCTGGACGCCGGATTCGCGGACTTGCCCGCCCTCTCGCCGGAAGTGGACCGCGAAGCCGTGTGGGATGTGCTTCGGCAAGTCGCCCACCGGATGCGCGACAACTTCCCCTACCAGCATCCGCTCTACGCCGGCCAGATGCTGAAGCCCCCGCACCCCGTGGCCCGGTTGGCCTACGCTCTCTCGCTGTGGATTAACCCGAACAATCACGCACTCGACGGCGGCCGCGCCAGCTCAGCGATGGAGAAGGAGGCCGTGGCGAACATCGCGCGGATGTTCGGCTGGCGGGAGCATCTCGGCCACCTGTGCGGGGGCGGCACCATGGCCAACCTCGAAGCGCTGTGGATTGCCGGCCGGCTGGCGCCCGGCAAGACGATCCTCGCTTCCAGCCAGGCCCACTATACGCACGGCCGCATCAGTGACGTGCTCGGGCTTAGCTTCGAATCCGTTCCGGTGGACGCCCGGGCCAGGATGGATCCCGGCGCCTTGGAAGAACGGCTGAAACGGGGCGGCGTGGGCACGGTGGTCGCCACGCTGGGCACCACCGGCACCGGCTCGGTGGACCCGCTGCCGGAGATTCTCAGCCTCCGGGAGAAGTACGGTTTCCGGCTGCACGTGGATGCGGCCTACGGCGGTTACTTCATCCTGGCGGGAAACCTCGGGCCGGAGGCGCGCACGGCCTGCGATTGCCTGGACCGGGTGGATTCCATCGTCGTCGACCCGCACAAGCACGGGCTTCAGCCTTACGGCTGCGGCTGCGTGCTGTTCCGTGATCCCTCGGTAGGCCGCTTCTACAAGCACGATTCCCCGTACACCTACTTCAGCTCCAACGAGTTGCACCTGGGTGAAATCAGCCTGGAGTGCTCCCGCGCCGGCGCCTCGGCGGTGGCGCTGTGGGCCACGCAGAAGCTGCTGCCGATGAGCCGGGACGGCGCCTTTGCCCGCGGCCTGACGGAGTGCCGGGAGGCGGCGCTGGCCCTGTTCGAGCGGCTGGCCGGGGACGGCCGGTTCCTCACCGCTTTTCCGCCGGAGCTCGACATTCTCATCTGGGCCCCGCGGGCGCAACGTGCGAGCCAGGTCTCCGAGCTTTCCCGGAAGCAGTTTCACGACGCCGCGAAAGCGAACCTGCACCTGGCGCTGACGAAGTTGCCCGCCGCGTTGCTCCGCCCGTACTGGGCCGGCGTCGAGTTCGACGAGCCGACGGTCGCCTGCCTGCGCTCCTGCCTGATGAAGCCGGAGCACCGGGAATGGGTGGACCGCATCTGGGAGATCCTGCGGGCCACGCTGCAGTGAGTGCGCGTGAGCGCTATTTCGGATAGCCGACCGATTGCGCCAGAACAATGTGCTGCTCTGGACGCAAGCCCATCTTCTGGCCCAGCTTCTCCCGGTCAATCAATCCCCGCACCCCGGTGGCCAGGCCTTCCGAGGCACAGAACAGGTAAACGTTCTGGCCGATGAAGCCGGTGTTCGCGGCCGAATAGAAGGTCTTGCTCGCCTCGGAGCCGTTGCCCATCTTCGCGAAATCGGCCACGTAGACCAGGGTGGCCGGAGCATCCTTGACGAAGGTCTGGGTTCCGGTTAAGGCGCGAATGTCCTCGGCCAGCACCCGCTTCAGCTTGTGGCCCTTGGGCACGTAAACGTACAGGCCCTCGGGCAGGGCTACGTAAATATCCACTTCCTGCCAGTTGTGAGCCGAGGGGGCGGTTCGCTTGCCTTCGCCGGGACGATTGATGCCGAAAGCCGCCCACAGCAGGTTCGACAGGACCTGTTTCGGCAGCGGCTTCGGGCTGAACGCCCGGGAGGTGTGACGACTCTTCAAGGCCTGCATCAGCGGCATGCCGCCGCTGGTTTGGGGAGCAGGCAAGTTTATCAGT
>CAZXVW010000141.1:0-11440 GCA_964644025.1 uncultured Solibacteraceae bacterium
GTGGCCTTTCATCTCCTCCAGCGGCGCGGCGTAGATGAACACGATGTTCAGTCCCACGTACAGAACCGCCACCATCACGGTGCCCACCGCCAGCGCAATCGGCAGCGTCCGCGAAGGGCGCCGCAACTCTTCGGCCACATACGTGGCCGCGTTCCACCCGCTGTAGCTCACGTAGATGAACACCAGGCTGATGGCGAACTGCGCCGCCAGTGGGTGCGTGGAGGTCCGCACGGCCGGCTGGGCAAAGTGGTCCCAGCTCCCGGTGCCGGCAAACAAGCCCAGGAGGATGAACGTCGCCAGCACCACCACCTTCATCGCCGTCAGCACGTTCTGCAACCGCGCCACCCGCCGGACGCCGATGAAGTTGATCAGGGTGAAGATGAGGATCAGTGCGCAGGCGGTCACTTGCGCCCCGCCCAGCTTGAGCGACAGCGTCCCCGAACCGAGCGTATACAGTACGTTCTCTTGCTTGGTGAAGGGAAAGAAATAGCCGATGTAATCGGAAAAGGCCAGCGCTGCGGCGGCGATCGGCGCCGAGAAGCCGGCGAAGAAGGAGACCCAACCGGTCATGAAGCCCCAGGTCGGCCCGTACGCCCGGGTCAGGTAGACGTACTCTCCGCCCGAACTCGGGAAGTTGATGCCCAGTTCGGAATAGCAGAACGCCCCGGCCAGCGCGCAGCCGGCGCCGACCACCCAGATCAGCAGCACCACTGAAGCCCGGCCCAGGTCCCCCGCCAGAAACCCGGTGGTGGTGAAAATCCCCGTCCCGATCATGTTCGACACCACCAGCGCCGTGGCGCTGATAATGCCCAACTGCCGGAGAAGCGGAACGGCCCTGGCGCCGGCCGCTACCGGCGCGCTTGGTTTCACCGGATCCATCTACGCCATTGTACGCTACTCGCGTGGAGTTCACCGTTGCGCCCCGGATGCCGCCGGGTGGCGCGAAGAATCAGCGCGTTCCGGTGAGAGTCCGGCGCCGTTCGCCGGACTAGATTTCTGAGAGACGGATGAGAGCTTTGTGCCTGACCGTAGCGGCTCTGCTGGCTGTCGCGCCCGCGCGGGCCGCCGACCGCGGCGGCAAGGTCCAGTACATCGGCGGCACGATAGCCGAGCTGGCCGGCGCCCCGAAGGGCCGGCTGCTGACCATCAACCAGCACTTCCTGGTCTTCGATTCCAGGAAAGCACACTATATGGTCCCGTGGGAGCGCATCAACCTGCTCGAGTACGGCCAGAAGGTTAACCGGCGGTACGCCATGGCCGTCGTTCTTTCCCCGTTGCTGGTGTTGAGCAAGAGCCGGAAGCACTTCCTCACCATCGGCTTCACGGACGAGAACGGGCGCCAGCAGGCGATGATTTTCCGCGTGGACAAAAGCGACATCCGGTCCCTGCTCGTCTGCCTGGAAGCAAAGACGGGCCTTGAGGTGAGCTACCAGGATGAGGAAGCCCGCAAAGCCGGTAAAGGCTAAACGGCCCGCGCGGCTGTGGCCCCTGCTGCTGTTGCTGCTGCTGCCCGCGCGGACGCCGGCCCAGGATAACGTGGCGGTCCAGTTGCTGGCGGTGCGCCGCATTCACGTCGAGAAGCTCTCCGGCGACGAGACGGCCGAACAGATCCGCGACATGATTATCGCCGGCCTTCAGCGGACCGGGCTGTTCGTGCTTACCGAAGACCCGGACCGGGCCGACGCTGTGCTGCGGGGCTCGGCCGAGGATCTTGTCTATTCCGACACCCATGATACCCGCGAGGGCGTCGATGCACGGGCCACCATCAGCGCGGGCAGGTCCCGTTCGAGCAGTACGCGCCGGGGGGTCTACATCAATTCCGGGGTCGGCGAGGATTCCTCCAGCCGGATTATCGAGCGCAAACACGAGGCCATGGCCGCGGTTCGCCTGGTCAACAAGGAAGGCGACATCATCTGGTCCACCACCCAGGAAAGCAAGGGCGCCAAGTTTCGTGGGGCTCGCGCCGATGTCGCTGAAAAGGTCACGCGCCAACTCCTGGAGGATTACCAGCGCATCAAGAAGAAATTAGCCGGCAAAGCCGCGCCCTCTGCGCCGGCCCGCAAGCTCCCGCCCCCGCCGCGGTGAACACCCGGTCCCGGCGGGCCCCTCCGGTGTATACTGTCAAGCGCGGGAATTGACTGCCGGAAACCCCGGCCAGGAGGCGATGAAACAATGAGTGCGCTGACTCGACGGGAATGGCTGGCCGGCGCGGGCGCGCTGGCCGGCGCGGCGCGGGCCGCGCAGAAACGGCCGAACATTCTCTTCCTCATGGTGGATGAGATGCGGTGGGACGCGATGGGCTGCGAAGGGCACCCCCTGGTGCGGACGCCGAACCTGGACCGCCTGGCGCGCCAGGGCAGCCGGTTCGCCAATTGCTACACCGTGTCGCCGGTCTGTTCGCCGTCGCGCGCCTCGGTGTTTACGGGCCGCTACACGCATGTCCACGGCGTCGAAATGAACGGCATCCCAGCCCATCCCGGCGAGATCTTTCTCCCCACCATTCTCCGCCATTACGGCTATCACACGGCCATCTCCGGCAAGCTGCATTACACACCCAAGCCCTTCGCCTACGGCTTCGACCAGTTCTGGACCTTCAGCAACGAAGGGCCGAAGCCGGAGCTGGGCTACGCAGCGTACCTAAAGCGGAAGTACGGCTCTCCGGCGCGGTTCCCCCGCAAGCCCGGCACCTGTCCCTGGCCCGACGATCCGTTGGGCCGCGATGTCGGCCTGTTCCGGTACCCGCGAGAGGACTTTGAGGCCGAGTGGATCACCAGGCACGCGCTGGACTACCTCAGGAGCCGGAAGGGAGATCCCCAGCCCTGGTTCCTGTTCACCAGCTATCTGAAGCCGCATTCCCCGTCGGTGGAACCGGAGCCTTACTTCAGCATGTACGATCCGGCTTCAATCCAGCCGCCGAAGCTGCCGCCCAACGCCCGCGAGATTCGCGCCGCACAGCGCGACCGCGCCAAGCGCCATTACGTGGACGACGAGCGCATGGTCCGCGTCATGAGCGCCAAGTACTACGGCGCCATCACGCACATCGATCACCTGATCGGCAACTTGCTGGCCGAGCTGGACCGCCTCGGCATGGCCAACAATACGCTGGTTCTGTTCACCGCCGATCACGGCAACATGCTGGGTGATCACGGCCGCTGGTTTAAAGGCGTTCAGTACGAAGGGTCGGCGCACATTCCCCTGCTATGGAAGTGGCCCGAGGGGGATCCGCGGAACGACGGCCGCGTCGTCGACCAGGTGGTGGAAAACACGGACCTGATGCCGTCGCTGCTCGAAGCCGTCGGGTTACCAGTCCCCGATGGGGTGCAGGGACGCAGTTTTCTGAAGCTGGCGCGCGGCCAGGATCCGGACTGGAAAAGCTCCTGCTTCTCCCAGCTCAACGCGGGCATGGTGATGCACGAAAGCTGGAAACTGATCGACAATAGCCGGAACGGCACGGGACCGTTTGAGCTTTACGATTTGCGCAACGACCCGAAAGAGGAGCGGAACCTGGCCGATGATCCGAAGCAGCGGGACCGCGTGGCCCACTACCGCGCCGAGCTGGCCCGCTGGCGCGCCGAGCGCCCCGCTCCCATCCGGGTGCCGGGCCTGTCCACCCCGGCCTACGCACAGATCACCGAGGAAGAGCGACAAAAGGCCATTCCAAAAGCCCGGCGGGACGCGACGCGCCTTCGCCGCCAGCGCCCGGCCGCTACCCGGTGAAGCGGGTAAGCTACCAGGCGATGCGGAAGCCGGCTCGCTTTTCCACCGCCGCTTCCTGTTCCTCGACCCCCCGCACGTCGGCCCAGCGAGGGCCTTGCCAGAGCAGGCTGCTCAGTTCCTTGAGCTGCTCCGGCGTACCCACCGCGTACACCTCCACGCGGCCGTCATCCAGGTTGCGCGTATAGCCGGTAATGCCAAGTTCATGCGCCGCCAGTTCCACAAAATAGCGGAAACCCACGCCTTGCACGCGGCCGCGAACGAAGTAGCGGCGGGCGATCTGCTTGTTCGACGCCGGCGGGCTCATCGAACAGAAAGTTTAACAAAATCACGGGCCGGGATAACGCTGGCGGGCACGGGGCGCTACAATCCTAACGTATGGCCTTCCCAATTCATCGTCTCCGCCGGCTTCGTTCCACCGAATCCATCCGCCGGCTGGTGCGCGAAACGCACCTGCGGCCGGAGAACTTCATCCTTCCCCTGTTCGTCTGTCCGGGCGAGGGCGTGCGCCGCGAGATCGGCGCCATGCCCGGCAACCACCAGCTTTCGATCGACGAGCTGGTCACCGAGTGCGAGCAAGCCGCCTCGCTCGCCCTCGGCGGCGTCATTTTGTTCGGCATCCCGGAGTGGAAGGACGAGCTCGCCTCCGGCGCTTACGCCGAAGACGGAATCGTCCAGCGGGCTGTCCGGGCGGTCAAACGGGAGGTCCCGGAGCTGCTCGTCATCACCGACGTCTGCAACTGCGAGTACACCAGCCACGGCCATTGCGGCAAGGTGGTGGACGGGGATGTGGACAACGACGCCACGCTCGAGTGGCTGGCGGCCACCGCGGTCTCGCATGCCCGGGCCGGCGCCGATGTGGTGGCGCCATCGGACATGATGGACGGCCGCGTCGCCGCCATCCGCCGGGCGCTCGACCAGGCCGGCTTTCAAAAAGTGCCCATCCTGTCCTACGCCGCGAAGTTCGCCTCGGTCTTCTACGGTCCGTTCCGCGAGGCCGCCGAGTCCGCGCCGCAGTTCGGCGACCGGCGCAGTTACCAGATGGACCCGCCGAACGCCCGCGAGGCGATGCGCGAAATCGAACTGGACATCGAGGAGGGCGCTGACATGATCATGGTGAAGCCCGCCATGCCCTACCTGGACCTGATCCGCATGGCCCGGGACCGCTTCGACGTGCCCGTGGCCGCCTACCAGGTTTCCGGCGAATTCAGCATGATCGTCGCGGCCGCGCGCAACGGCTGGCTGGACCGCGACCGCGCCATGATGGAATCGCTGATTTCGATCCGCCGCGCGGGCGCGAGCATCATCCTCACCTACTTCGCCAAGGATGCCGCACGCCGGTTGAGCTGAGCCGCGGGCGCGCAGCCCGTCTTCGCCCGCCCACGGCGCCTGCGGCCCGGGAAAAGTTACGGCTTGATTTTGACCATCACCACGCCGTGCGAAGGAACCGGCGCCGTGAAACGGCCGGTGAAATCGCCGAGGTCCTTCTTCTGCCACAGGTCGCGCACGGCGGCCCGCAAGTGGGCCGGGTAGCCGAGTTCCTCCCAGCGCACGGTGATCTTCTGTTCCGTCTTCGAGCGGTTCAGCAGCGCAACGGCGCGGCTGCCGTCGGCCAACTGCTTGGCCCATACTTCCAGGTCGCCATCGTCGTGGACCTTGCGCCCCTGCATCCCGAGCGGGTCCTGGTCCACCGCGATCACCTCTTTATTAATAAGAATGTCGCGGATCTCCGGCGACATGCTGCGCAAGTCATTGCCGGCCATCAGCGGTGCGGCCAGGATGCACCAGAGGCTGAAGTGCGCCCGGTACTCGGTCGTGGTCATGCCGCCGTTGCCCACTTCCAGCATGTCGGGGTCGTTCCAATGGCCGGGCCCGGCGTAGACCTCGAGACCCACCTGGTGATCGAGAATCCTCGTCCAGCCCCCACCGGTGGAGTTCGGCCGCCCGCAATCCCAGCAGTCCCTGATATCGCCGGTGGTGCGCCAGAGGTTGCCGACGTCGCCGGCCCACAGCCAGGGCTGGGTGCTGCCCCATTCGCAGATGCTGAAGACGATGGGACGGCCCGCTTTCGCCAGCGCATCCCGCATGAGCGAGTAGGAAGCCCGGGAGTCCTGCGTGCTGTGATTGCACCAGTCGTACTTGAGATAATCCACGCCCCAGGCCGCGTACTGGCGGGCGTCCTGGAATTCGTAGCCGCGGCTGCCCGGACGCTTCTGGCATGTCTTGGTGCCGGCGTCGGAATAGATGCCGAACTTCAGGCCCTTGGAGTGCACGTAATCGGCCAGGGCTTTCATCCCGGAGGGGAAACGCTTTGGGTCTGGAACGATGTTGCCCTCCGCGTCGCGGCTAACCTGCCAGCAATCGTCGATCACCACGTATTCGTAGCCGGCGTCTTTCATGCCGGAAGTAACCATGGCGTCGGCCGTCTGCCGGATCAGGTCTTCGCTCACGTTGCAGTGGAACTTGTTCCAACTGTTCCAGCCCATGGGAGGCGTCCGCGCCAGGCCGTTCTCTAACGCCAATGCCATCGGCGCCGCCGGGAGCAAACTTCCGAGAACCACGCAGGCGGATGCCACACGAACGAATCGGTTGCCTCGCTTCATCTCACTGTTCCTTATCCTAATGATTACCGTCCGGCGGCGGGCGCCGGGTCCACGCGCAGCAGCGTCCCCCGGGGCTAAAGCCCCACGCGGTGGCGCGCACACTCCTCCCACCCTGCCGGGAACGACTGCGGCTTCGTTGCGGGTCTAGACGCCGAGCGCGCGGGCGGCCTTGCGAACGTCCTTGGAATCCACTTCAATCAAGGCGCCGTACTTGGTGCCGGTGGCGACGGCCTGGACGGCGCGAACGTTAATGCCTTTCTCGGCCAGTTTCGCCATTGCCGCAGCCAGCGCGCCCACCTTGTTGCGGTCCGCCACGCAAAAGGCGCCGCATTCCTTCTTGACCTTGATCTTCGCTTTCTTGACGGCGGCACGCAGCGCCGCACCGTCCTCCGGAACAAGCTCGATCCTGGCGTTGCCGGCCGCGCCCAGCGGGTAGCCCCAGCAAGCAATCAGGTTGACTTTCCCGGCTTTGAGAGCCTCCAAAATCCTGACGCCTTCGCCGGGCTGGTCGGCGACCTCGACCGAATACCGCTCTACCTTGGCAATTGCATTTGCCATCGAATCCTCCCAATGATCAATCAGTATTGATTCAAGCTAAGGTTATCGCCGCCAGGGCTGGGATGCAAGTCGAGCTGTGGTAAATTAGTGATTTTGGTCCCATGCCTGAGAAAAAGTCCGTAGAAGAGTTGCAGGCGCTGGCGAAAAAGATCCGGCGCCAGATCGTGACAATGATCGGGGAGGCGAAATCCGGCCACCCGGGAGGCTCGCTGTCGGCGGTGGAGATTCTGCTGACACTGTTCTATGGTGTCATGCGGCACGATCCGAAGAACCCGGACTGGCCGGACCGCGACCGGTTCATCTTGTCGAAAGGCCACGGTTGCCCGGTGTTGTACGCAGTCTTCGCCGAGTGCGGTTACACACCGCCCGGCGAGTTGATGCGGCTGCGCAAGCTGGGCTCGATTTACCAGGGACACCCGGATAAGCGCTTCATTCCGGCGCTGGAGGCTTCGACCGGCTCGCTTGGCCAGGGCCTGTCGATTGGCATGGGCATGGCCCTGGCGGCGCGGCTGGACGGCAAGGACTACCGCACCTACGTGCTGCTCGGCGACGGTGAGATTCAGGAAGGCCAGATCTGGGAGGCGGCCATGTTCGGCGCCTTCCACAAGGTGGACAACCTGGTCGCCATCGTCGACTACAACAAGATCCAACTGGACGGCTTCGTGAAGGACATCATGGACCTGGAGCCGCTCACCGCCAAGTGGGAAGGCTTCGGCTGGCATGTGATCGAACTGGACGGCCACGATATCCCGGCCTTGCAGAAGGCGTTTGCCGAGGCGGCCGCGGTGAAAGGAAAACCGACGGTCATCATCGCCCATACGGTCAAGGGTAAAGGTGTCTCGTTCATGGAGAACAATCCGAAGTTCCACGGAGTGGCTCCCACGCCGGAGGAAGTGGAAATCGCGCTGAAGGAGCTGGCCTGATGCTGACGAACAGGAAATTCGAACTCAAGACGGGCGTCGCCACCCGGGTGGCGTTTGGCGACACGCTGCTGGAGCTGGCGCGCAAGGATGAACGGATCGTCGTCTGCGACGCCGACATTTCCAAGTCCACCATGACGCACAAGTTCTCGCTGGAGTTTCCTGAACGGTTCTTCTCCTGCGGCATCGCGGAGGCGAACATGGTGGGCGTCGGCGCCGGCCTGGCCGCCAGCGGCAAGATCGCCTTCGTGGCCAGCTTCGCCTGCTTCGTGCTGAACAAGGGTTTCGAGCAGCTTCGCGTGGCGGTGGCCTACCCGCAATTGAAGAACTTCGTCGTGGTGGGCACGCACAGCGGCATCTCGATCGGGGAAGACGGCCCGTCGCAGATGGCGGTGGAGGACCTGAGCCTGATGTGTGCGCTGCCGGGCTTCACGGTCCTGAACCCGGCCGACGAGGTAGCGATGCGGGCCCTGGTTCCCCAGGCCGCTTATCACGGCGGCCCGGTCTACATCCGCGCCGGCCGGCCGAAAGTGCCGATCATCTACGACGCGGACCAGGCCTTCAAGATCGGCAAAGCGGTTCCATTGACCACCGGCTCCGACGTGAGCATCATCGCCACGGGCCTCATGGTCTCGGAAGCCTTGCGCGCCTGGGAAGCGCTCCAGGCCGAGGGCATCTCGGCGCGCGTGATCGATCTCCACACCATCAAGCCGCTGGACCGCGAGGCGATTGCCGCCGCCGCGTCGGAAACCGGCGCCATCGTGGTGGCCGAGGAACATCTGGTCGACAGCGGGCTCGGCGTACGGGTTGCGCAGGCAGTAGCCGAGTCGCATCCGGCGGTGATGGAATTTGTCGGCATTCAGAATACCTACGCCGAATCCGGACCGGGGCCGGCGCTGCTGGACAAGTACGGCCTCGTAGCCCGCGATATTGCGGCCGCGGCGCGAAAAGCGGTCCAGCGCAAGAACAAGGGATAGACGGGATAGAGGCTGATGCCTCGCTTTGAGCACCCTCTGGCTCCTCTGGTGGCGGCGCTGGTGAACGCCCGGGAGCAGGAACGGGCGCGAGCCGCACGGCTGTTGCACGATGAGATCGGCCAGATCCTCAGCGCGACCGGCCTCCAACTGGATGTGCTGCGGATGGATACCGAGGCCGCCTCCCCTGAAATCGCCCGCCGTATCACCGAAATCCAGAGGAACCTGGAGCAGGCGGTCAACCAGGTGCGGGCACTCAGCCAGGAGCTGAATCCCTCCATCGTGGAACGCGCCGGCCTGCGGGCGGCCCTCGAGCAACTGGCGGATCGATACCGGGAGATGAGTTCCATCGCAGTCCGGGTCGCGTTCGACTCCTCCGTCCGCCTTCCCGTCCAGGCGGCGGTCGCGCTGTACAAGATCGCCGAACACGCTCTGGACAACGTTGCCAGGCACTCCGGGACGCGGCAGGCCGAACTGCTGGTCCGCCCGGCTGGGGAAGGAGTCACACTGGAAATCAGTGACGGCGGGCGAGGCTTTCAGCCCGAGGAAGCCGCGGCCAATCCGGCCGGCCTGGGCCTGTTGCTGATGCAATGCCACGCTGACCGGGCCGGGCTCGATCTCAACATTGCCAGCACGCCGGGAAACGGTACAATTGTGAGGGCGCGGTATTCGCCGCCGCCCAACGATGTAACGAAGCGGTGAGCAGGCCCGGGAACCCGTAATGGCCGTTCACAGGCGCTCGCCGCGGAGGGCCGCCTGGAAGACAAGCGGCGTGACAAGCCGAGATGCCGTACAGCGTCATACTGGTTGACGACCATAAGATCATGCGGGATGGCATCAAAGCCATCCTGGCGCGGAACGACGAGTTCCGGGTAGTGGGGGAAACCGGCAACGGGGCCGAAGCGATCCAGCTCGTCCAACAACAACGGCCTGATCTGGTTCTGATGGACATCGGCCTGCCGGGCCTCAGCGGCATCGAGGTCACCACGGAGCTTCTCCGGCATTGCCCGCGGACCCGGGTCGTCATCCTGTCCATGTATGACGACGAGCACTCCGTGGTCAGCGCCATTCGCTCCGGGGCGCGCGGTTTCGTGCTGAAAAAGGCTTCCGATAGCGACCTGCTGGATGCGTTGCGCGCGGTGGGCAAGGGGGGCTCCTACCTCAGCCCCCAGGTTTCCGACCGGCTGCTCAGCCGGATCCAGCGCGGCGATTTCGAGGAGAAGCCCGTTGCCTCGGTGCTGGAAGGGCTCTCGCCGCGCGAACTCCAGGTCCTGCGCCTGGTGGCGGAGGGAAAGACCAGCAAGGAGATCGCCGCCATCCTTGGTCTCGGATTGCAAACGGTGCGCAGTTATCGCAAGACGATGATGAAGAAGCTGGGCGTCAACAACGTGGCCAGTTTGACACAACTGGCGCTCGCGGCCGGCGTGACCCATTTCCCCACGCCGGCCAACCAAGGCCCGCATTCCTGAACACCACCCAAGATCCTCCCGGGTAAGCCACACCGGGCAGCTCACGTGAGAACATGAGGGCCCGGCGGACACTACTGTTCTAAGGCCGGCACCCGCGGCCATCGGGTCCGGCCCCATCCGAACGAGTTCCGGCTGGAAAAGGGGCGGCCGACGGCCCCACAACAGGCCGGAATCACCGAGGGAATGTGACCTGGAACGTTCTTCGTCATTGGTTACCGGTTTGCGGGAGCGAAGCGGCTCCGGCGCACGAGATCCGCGGCCTATGGCCGGGGCGGCCCCGCACGGCCGCCCTGAAACCCTGGTTCCGGGTCATGGGCAACGCCCGGACGTTCAACGCCATTGATCCGCCCGCGCTCGGCGCCTACCGGCCCCAGGTGCTCGCCGGGCCGGTTTCGGCTCTTCGGGAGTTGGCCGGGGCGGTGCTCGATGACCCCGCAGCGTTGACGAGTCCGGACCTCGGCATTATCGTGTTGATCGGCCCCGGTCACCACCCTCCGGAACCCGCTGACCGAGACTTGTTCTGGCGGGCATTTCAACTCCCGGTCTTTGAACAGCTCCGAAGCCGGACCGGGGAATTGCTAGCCTGGGAGTGCGAGGCCCACCGGGGACTGCACGCTGATCCTGGCTGGCTGGGTCTTCAGCCCGCGCGCCGAGCAGCCTCCCGCCACCTGGTGGAATGGGCCGACTCTCACGGCGGGATTCTCCATCTGACGGACGCCGGGCTGGAGGCCCAAATCTTGACGGAGCCCTGTGCTTGCGGCCGGCCAGGAGCGCGGCTGATCGGCCTGCGCCCCCGCCGTCTCGTCCAACTCCACCACTACGCGGCCAGCGCCTGAGCGGTCTGCCCGGCCGTCGCGGGGATCTTCGATGGCTTCCGAGGTCCCGCCCGATGTTATTCTACGGGTAGAGCGCCCGCGCGAACGTGGCGGAACTGGCAGACGCGCTGGATTTAGGTTCCAGTGCCCGAGAGGGCGTGGGGGTTCGAGTCCCCCCGTTCGCACCACACCGTTTCGGAGGTCTCGCGGCGGGCGGCGTCAGCCCGGGCCGCGGCATTCCGGGCGCACACCTATAGTGAGACCGCAAGCCCCGCTGGCGAGCCGCCGCTCCGGTCCTCCCAGCCCGTAATCCGCCCGTAAGGAATCTCGGAGTGTATGAGAGGGAGCGGGATGGCGGGGTTGGGAAGGGGATGGAGGGTTTCACCC
>CAZXVW010000142.1:0-6437 GCA_964644025.1 uncultured Solibacteraceae bacterium
TAGCCCAGCTCCGCCTGTGGTCAGACCACTCCACCAGAACCCGGACCTTGGCCGCCGTGCCCTTTTTCGAATCCAGCACCCGGACCTTGTAGTCGGTGAGACGGACCTTGGCGATTCCCGGATACAGCGAGGAAAGGCACTGGCGGAGGCACAGATCCAGGGCATTCACCGGGCCGTGACCGGTGGCAGTGGCCGAATGCACGCCATCTTTGGCCTTCAAGGTCACGGTGGCGGTGGAGTGCGAGGAACGGTTGCCCTTGGTGGTGACCTCGAAGTGGACGATCTCAAACAGCTTGAGGCCGGGATTGAGCGCTTCGCGGACGAGCAGTTCGAAAGTGCCTTCGGCGGTTTCCAGTTCGTAGCCGAGGAACTCGAGATGTTTCACGCGCTCCAGCAGTTCCCGATGCGCCTCCGGCGACAGCCGGCCTTCCAGGCCGTGTTCCTTGAGCTTGTAAAGAATATTGCTGCGACCGGAAAGGTCGCTGAGCAGAACTCGCTGGCGGTTGCCGACCAGTTCCGGCCGGATGTGCTCATAAGTGGCCGCGTCCTTGGCCACGGCGTTTACGTGCACCCCGCCCTTATGAGCGAAGGCGCTGCGGCCGACATACGGCTGGTCGTTCCGCAGCGGTAGATTCGCCAGCTCGGCGACGAACCGGGACACCGAGGTCAAATTGGCCAGTCCTTCAGGACCGATCGTTTCGTAGCCGAGTTTCAATTCGAGATTGGGCAACACCGAACAGAGATTGGCGTTGCCGCAGCGTTCTCCATAACCGTTGATACAGCCTTGCACGTGGAGCGCGCCGTGCTGGACGGCCACGATCGTATTGGCCACGGCCACGTCGGCGTCGTTGTGAGCGTGGATGCCGAGCACCGCGCCGAATCGCCGGCGCACCTCATCGACGATCTCGCCGACGCGCCCCGGCATGTTTCCGCCGTTGGTGTCACAGAGGCACAAAATGTCGGCCCCCGCCTCCAGCGCCGCTTCCAGGGTTCGCAGGGCGAAATCCGGATCCGCGTTGAAGCCGTCAAAGAAATGCTCGGCGTCGTAGATGACTTCCTTGCCGTGGTCCTTGACGAACTTGACGGTTTCGGAAATCAGCGTCAGGTTCTGCTCCTCGGTGACGCGCAAGGCGCGCTCGGTGTGCAGGTTCCAGCTCTTGCCGAAGATTGCCACCGCGGGCGTTCCGGCTTCCACCAGCGCCAGAACACTGGGATCGCGGTCCACGCGGTTCCGGGCGAGCCGCGTCGAGCCGAATGCGGTGATCTTGGCGTGCCGCAGCCTGAGGCGGCGGGCACGGGCGAAGAACTCCTTATCCTTGGGGTTGGAACCGGGCCAGCCGCCCTCGATGTAATCGATGCCAAGCTCGTCCAGCTTCTGCGCGATAAGGAGCTTGTCCTCGACCGTGAAGCTGATCATTTCGCCTTGCGTGCCGTCGCGCAGGGTTGTATCAAAGGTCTGGATCTTCATCAGCGAGGTCCAGGGCGTTCGGGTGACCCTAAGATTGCTCTTCGGGTACGCCCTCCTCCTTTTTCTTCTTCCGCAGGAAGGTCATCATTTTCCGGAGTTCGGCGCCGACGCGCTCGATGCGCGAGTCGTGAGCCGCTTCCCGCATTTTCAGGAAGTTCTTGCGGCCGGTCTGGTTTTCCTCGATCCACTCCCGGGCGAATTCGCCGGACTGGATCTCAGCCAGCAACTTCTTCATCTCCTCCCGGACCTGCTGGTTGATCACGCGCGGCCCACGGGTGTAATCCCCGTACTCGGCTGTATCGGAAACGGAGAAGCGCATATAGGAAAGGCCGCCCTCGTAGATAAGATCGACAATCAGCTTCAATTCGTGCAGGCACTCGAAGTAAGCAATTTCGGGGGCGTAGCCGGCGTCGACCAGGGTTTCGAAGCCCGCCTGGATCAGCGCCGAGCAGCCGCCGCACAGCACCGCCTGTTCGCCAAACAGATCGCTCTCGGTTTCTTCCTTGAAGGTGGTCTCGATGACGCCGGCCTTCAGCGTGCCGAGCGCCAAAGCGTAAGCCAGGGCCCGCTCCAGCGCCTTACCGGACGGGTTCTGATGGACGGCGACCAGCGCGGGGACACCGACATCCTCGATGAAGAGTTCGCGCACGCGGTGGCCCGGCGCCTTCGGAGCGATCATCGACACATCCACATCCGGGGGCGGAACAATCGTGCGGAAGTGGATATTGAAGCCGTGGGCGAACATCAAGGTCTTGCCCGCCTTCAGGTACGGGGCGATGTCCTTTTCGTAAACGGCGGGCTGGAGGTGATCCGCGACCAGGACCATAATCATGTCGCCGGCCTGGGCTGCTTCGGCGGTGGGAACCACCGGTAAACCGGCGGCCACTGCCTTGTTCCAGTTGTCGCTGCCCGGCAGGTCGCTGACGATGACGTCCACCCCCGAGTCCCTCAGATTCAGGGCGTGGGCGTGGCCCTGGCTGCCGTAACCGACAATCGCCACCTTGAGCCCTTTCAGGGTAGCCAGATCGCCATCTTTCTCGTAATAACGTTTAGCCATTGAAAACTCCTTTGTGTGCGTGATTGTTCTTGGCCTCCTCGCCGGCCGGAACCGGCGGTGAGAGGCGCAGTTTCCGGGATTCCAGGGAAACGGCCACAACTCCAGAGCGAGTCACTTCGATCTCACCGTAACTGCGCATGACGTTGACGAACTCGTCGAGTTTTTCCGAATCGCCCGTCACCTCCAAGGCGAAGCCCTCCACCGAAGAATCAACAACGCGGGCGCCGAAGATCTCCGCTTCCTTCAGAATTGTCGTGCGGGCCTCCCGCGGGGCCCGGACCCGCATCAATACCATCTCCCGGGTGACCGCCGGAGCCTCGGTGACATCGATGGCCTGGAGCACGTTCACCAGCTTGTTCATCTGTTTGATGACCTGCTGCCGGAGTTCCGGGTCGACATCGACGACGATCGTCATGCGGGAAAGTTCCGGGTCGATCGTGCGAGCCACGGTCAGGCTTTCAATGTTATACCCCCGCGCGCTCAGCACGCCAGTAATCCGCATCAGGGCGCCTGGTTTGTTTTCCACCAGCAGAGAGATGACCTGCAGCATGGTTATAAAATGACCTCCTCTATTTCGTCACCGCCACCGGTTGTGGTGTGCCGAACATCATTTCGTTGATCGCCGCCCCGGCCGGCACCATCGGGTAAACATTCTCCGAAGGTGAAACCATGACCGTCAACAGGTAAGGGCCGGGGTCGTTGATGGCTTCTTCGAGCGCCGGACGCAGGTCCTCGGGCCGCTCGATGATCCGGCCGGTGAATCCGTAAGCGGCGGCCAGCATCTCGGCGTTCGGAAATCCGTCCAGGGTCACGGCCGAAAGCCGGTGATTGTAGAACAGGTCTTGCCACTGGCGGACCATGCCCAGGTAGCCGTTGTTCAGCACTACGATCTTGATGGGCAACCCGTAATTGGTCACCGTAGCCAGCTCCGGAATCGACATTTGGAAGCCGCCATCGCCCAGCACGGCGAAGACCAGCTTATCCGGCCGGGCGAACTGGGCGCCGATTGCGGCGGGAAGACCGAACCCCATCGAGCCAAGGCCGCCGGAATTGATCCATTGCCGGGGCCCGTTGAAGCGGATGAACTGGGCGGCCCACATCTGGTGCTGGCCGACATCGGAGCAGACGATAGCGTTGCCGTCCGAGAGCCGGTCGATCTCGGCCATGACGTGCTGTGGCTTAATTTCGGAAGCCGAGATTTCCGGGATCAACGGATGTTCGGACTGCCAGTCCCGAATCGTGCGCCACCAGGCGCGGCGCGCCTCCAGATTGCGATCCGCCTGATACGGCGCAGTCTCTTCCAGGACCTTCAGGAGTTTCTTAAGAACGTGTCTGGCGTCGCCCACGATGGGGAGATCCGCAGCGCGGTTCTTGCCGATCTCGGCGGGGTCGATGTCCACATGGATCACCTTGGCGTGCGGCGCAAAGGAGGAAAGGCGGCCGGTGACCCGGTCGTCGAAACGCGTGCCGATCGCAATCAGCAGGTCGCAGTGCGTCAGCCCCATGTTGGCCGCGTAGCTGCCGTGCATGCCGGGCATGCTGATGAAATTGGGATGGGCCGAAGGCAGGGCGCCCAGCGCCATCAGCGTGCAGACGGCGGGTAAATCGGCCAGCTCCACCAGCCGGCGCAGCTCGTCCGAGGCCCCGGAGGAAACGATGCCACCGCCGGCGTAAACCATCGGCCGCTCCGCTTCCCAGATCATCTGCGCGGCCCGGCGAATCTGGCCCGCGTGCCCCTCGGTATAGACCTTGTAGCCGGGCAGATGGATCTCCGATACCGGGACGTAGTGAGTTTGTTCCTGGAGCACATCCTTGGGAAGATCCACGAGCACCGGTCCCGGCCGGCCCGTCGAAGCCAGGTAAAAGGCCTCGTGGATCACCCGCGGAAGCTCTGCCGTGCTTTTCACCAGGAAGTTGTGCTTGGTGGCCGGGCGCGTGATTCCGAAGGTGTCGGCCTCCTGAAAGGCGTCGCTGCCGATCAGCCTCGTCACCACCTGGCCGGTCAGAGCGACGATCGGAGTCGAGTCCATGATGGCGTTCACCAGCCCCGTGGTGAGGTTGGTGGCGCCGGGTCCGGAGGTGGTGCAGCAGACACCGGTCCGGCCCGTGGCCATTGCATAGCCGGAGGCGGCGAAGGCGGCATTTTCTTCATGCCGCACCAGCACGTGCCGGATGGGGTGCTCGTAGAGAGCGTCGTACAGCGGTAACGTCACCCCTCCCGGGTAACCGAAGATGCAGTCTACCCCTTCCCTGACCAGGCATTCCAACAGCATCTCGGATCCATTCATCAGACTTGACATAACCAATCTC
This sequence comes from uncultured Solibacteraceae bacterium, assembly GCA_964644025.1. Classification (GTDB taxonomy): domain Bacteria; phylum Acidobacteriota; class Terriglobia; order Bryobacterales; family Bryobacteraceae; genus CAZXVW01. The sequence goes on from CAZXVW010000142.1 coordinate 4,836, forward strand.
TTTCCGTTTCTTAGATCTGTTCTCCCGTTCGCTGGTCTCAGCGTTCCAGCCAAGGGCCGGATAGTAAAAAAGGCCACCGGCTGAGCTTTTCCGCCCCGCCAGTAGCCTTGCTTTACTCCAGCCGGCTGCTCAGGCGGGGCCGCCTACGATGACCTCAATAATGAGAATGTTTACAGCAACGACGTGGGACGTGGAGATCTCCTTGCTCCCCCCGCGGGAGTTGTCTCGGCATACGGCTTCTGTGGCTAACATCTCCACGAACAAAAGGGTAACCCAAAAACGATTCAAATGCAAGCACGCTGCAGGATAAGATCTGCTAATAGACTCATTTATGTTTTCCCTCCAGCCTATCTATGGCCTGCTGGGCGTGGCGATACTGGTTTTGGCGTTGCTCCCGCCGGTGCGGCGCTACTGCCGGAGAGCGCATGAGCAAACCCCATGACCCATGGAGTAACGCAGCGCGCAACTGAGAAGCGGGGAGCGGAGGCACAGAGACGATGCGAAGCTCGGTGCGGCGGATGAGGCGGTCCCAGAGGGAGGCGGGATGGGGGTCGAAAACCGCGCTCGCGTCGGCGCTGAAGATGTGCCACACGCCGAGCGCCACCTCGCGTTCGAGCTGCCCGGCGCCCCAGCCGCAATAGCCCATGTAGAGGCGGAACGCCGACGAACCGGTTCCTTTCGCCAGCACCCCTTGCAGCGTCTTGAGGCTGGCCACCAGGTAAATGTCCTCAATGACGTGGCGGGCCTCCTCGGGCTTGGTGGGCGACCGGAGCAGGGCCAGCATCCCGGTGCGAGCCACCGGGCCCCCGAGGTAGACCGGATCTTTACGGCTCCCGGCCGACTTCAGCCCACGGAGCGCGCGGGACAGCGGGATCTTCGTGGGCCGATTCAAAATGAGGCCCAGAGCGCCTTCCTCATCGTGGTAGGCCAGAAAGATCACCGCCTCGGCGAAGTAAGGGTCCGGCACATTGCGGCGGGCCACCAGAATCTTCCCGGCAGCCAGATCCTCGACCCGGCCCTTACCCTGCGCCGGTAACAGGCCGGCGGGCTGCTGCATGGTCCGGGCGGGCGCCGGCATCGCAACCGATGGTGACAGCGCAGCGCCGCTTGCCGCCAGAAGCAAACCCGCCACCACCCAGACCAACCGGCGGTGACCGGGGTGTGCACCCGCCGAGCGTCGCATCACATCCCTATTTTGCCCTGTTTCGCGCCGCCCGTGAGGAAAAAAGCGGGAGCCGGCGGTCAACGGCCGCCGACCGCCCGGGCCGTGTTCCGGTTTTCCCGGCTCAGGCCAGCAGTGCCATGGCGCTGCCGTTTTCGAGCGCAGGCTCCTCCTGGGTGTAGGCAGTGACGGCGGCGCGCTGCTGTTCGGCCCGGCGAAGCCGTTCGAGCTGGGCCAGTTCCTGGCGCGCTTCCTGTTCCATGCGTGCCGCGGCGGCAGCCACCTGGCGGTCCTGGAGGGAGGGGTCTGCGGGAGCGTTGGCAGCGGCCTGAACGATCTCGGCCTTGCGGATGGTGGCCTCCGGATCACCGGGAACCGGGGAGGAATCAATAGTGACGTCGCCGCCGACGGCATAGCGGCGCCCGTCGGGTCCTACGACG
>CAZXVW010000142.1:6447-11338 GCA_964644025.1 uncultured Solibacteraceae bacterium
ACCGCCGGTGGCGTAAATGCCCGCCACGGCCAGGTGGGCCTGTTCGTGCGCCCGGACGTGCCGGTCAATCTCGGCCAGTTGCTGAACAATCTGACGCTCGGCGGCAGTGAGTCCGTCTCCGGAGGCCGCAGCCCGTTGATGAGCCCGCCGCCGGCCGGACGCCGGCGAGGCGCCGTCGCCGCCGGCGGCGCGGGAGAGGCGCGGTGCGAATCCCGCACCGGGGTTTGCGGAGCTGGAAATGGCCGTCAGAGATACCCGCATCGCCGGCTCCCCAGGTCAGCGCCCGGTCTGCCAGAGTAGTCTTCCGTGTGTTCTTATCGGCCGCGGAGAGGAAAACGTCACCGGATGCGCCGCGCCGAATCCCGGGGCCGGCCGGACCCCGGAGCAGGCCGGCCTACGGAGCTTTCGGTTCCCTCCGGCCGGCAGCCCACCGGCGAAACTCGGCTTCCATTTCCGCGGTCCACTTTCCGTCGATCTGCCCGGGGGTGTAGCGGCCCTGGCGCAGTACCATGTGGCCCCACTCGTCGCGCAGCCGGGTCTGCTCGGCGTGCTGAACCACACGCTCGGCCAGTTGCGGGGGAATGAAGACGAGTCCTTCCGGATCACCCAGAACGATGTCGCCGGGCATCACGGTGGTCTCGCCGATGCGGATGGGGACGTTGATTCCCACGAGCATCGTGTTGCTGACGCCGTGAGTGACGGCGGAAGGATGGAAGCCCCGCACGTAACCCGTGAAACCCTTGATTTCGCGAATACCGGAGAGATCGCGCGCGCCCCCGTGAATCACCACGCCGTTCTTGCTCTTGTTGAAAATCGCGGTGGCCAGGTTATCGCCCATGAAGTTGTACTTGCCGTAAAGGTCCGCCACCAGGACGTCGCCGGGCACCAGAGTGTCAATCACCCAAGAGTTCTGGCCCTTGCCGACACGGCCCTCCTGCCGGGCCATGTCATTGATGACGGCGTTCACGTCCGGGCGCACCGGCATGAAGCGGGCGGTCACGACACGGCCGACCAGCCGGTCCGGGCCCGGGTTGAAGCGGGTCCAGCCCCGCTCGAAATGGTCCCGGAAACCGGCCTGGTGCAGTACTTCCCAGGCCTGCTCGGCGGTGACGTTTTTCATGCGCTGGAGAACCGAGTCCGGCACCTTGGGACGCCCGTCGGGGAAACGCTCCCCGTCCCAGGCCCGGGTCAGGCGAACGCGCTGTTCGGTGGTGAAGACACCCAATTGCGCCCTCGCGCTCACCGCGCCCGCCATAAGAAACAACACGACCATGATGGGTTTCACCGGAATCACCTCCTTGTTCTGTTCCAGGGCCGCCACCCGCCGGGCTAAAGACCCAGCGACACCTGGCGGGTCGCCTCCTCCCGGCCCGTCGCGGCCGGTGGAAAGTCACATTCTAACGGGAGCCGAAACGGCCGGGGTGGTTCGGTAACCGATATTCCTGCTCGCCCGGCCAAACCAAGCTGGCCAGCCAGCGGTGAACGCGCCGGTCTGCCCCGGCGAGGGCTAGCTGGTTCTCCACCATGCGTCGGCGTGGGGAAGCTTGGGGGCCGGGTCGAGCCGCGCCTCCCACTCCCGCAGGAGCCGCTTATGTTCAGCGAGGGCGGCCGCGTGGCCGGCGTCGGCGGCCAGGTTCCTGGTCTCTCCTGGATCGGAGACCATGTCGAAAAGCTGCTCGACCGTGTCGCCGGCGTAGGTCACGTATTTGTATCGCTGGCTTCGCACGACGCGGCCGATGTTGACAGGGATTTCGGTGACCACATAACCGTTCGAGTTGTCCGCCTTACCTTCGAGCACGGGCCTGAGGCTCCGCCCGCGCATGTTCGCCGGCGGGCGGATACCGGCGCAATCGCACAGCGTCGGCATGACATCCACCCCGTTCACCAGGGTGCGGGCATCGTTCCGGCCCTCGGGGAAATAGCCGGGCCAGGAGATCAGGAACGGCACCCGGGAAGCCTCGTCGTAAGGACTGCTCTTGCGAACCATCTGGTGATGGCCCAACCCCTCGCCGTGGTCGGCGATGAACACCACCACGGTGTCCCGCACGTGGCCGGTGTCCTCGAGAGCCAGCAGGATCCGGCCGATTTCGCCGTCCACCATCTCGACGTGCCGGAAATAGCTCCAGCGGTAATAGCGCCAGTGCTCCTTGCTCCAGCCGCCCTTGGCCGGTTCATTCCGCTGCCGCCGCTCGCGCAGCGCCTGCGGCTCAATGGTTTCGTAGTCGAAGTTATCCGGCAACGGTGGAAGTTCCTGCTGAAGCTCCGGGTAGCGAAGTCCGTCCGGGTTCTTCATGTTCAACCGGAGCCACTCGCAGATGTCGTGCGGCTGCAGGAAAGAAGCCGTCAGCAGAAACGGCCGGGTGGCGGTACGGTTCCGTAGGAAGGCCTCGACGGCGCGTGAAACGGAGGTATCGCCCACGTTGCCCTGGCCGCCGATCCCGCCCGGCAGCACGCGAAATCCCTCGATCTTGTCCTGGTAAGTTCGCGGCAGGTGCCATTTGCCGGCATAGACGGTCTCGTACTCGCTGTTTTCGGAAAACCACTGGCCCATATTGGGAATATCGCGCCGGATATGCATCCCGTTGTGCGGCACGGCCGCCTCGCTGGGCGTGCGGCCGGTGAAGATGGCGCTGCGGGAGGGGCTGCAGAGTGAGTCGGCGCAATAGGAGTTGGCGAAGCTGGTAGCGCGCTCCGCCAGGGAGTCCAACGAGGGCGTATTGGCGAACCGGCAGCCGCGCGCCGAGATGGAGTCATGGTGCTGCTGGTCGGTGATGATCAGCAAGATGTTCGGCGGAGCCTTCTTTTGCGCCGCACAACCCAGGGCGGCCAGCCCGGACGAGGACGCGGCCAGCGCCCCGCCTCCGGTCTTGAGGAAATCGCGGCGGCGAATTCCGTTTTGGGTTTTCTGATCAGCCATTTCGCCTCCTGTTCTTGCGCTCCCGAATCTGTTGCTGGGTAGCGGCCACACGGGCGTCGGCCTTGTCATCGAGAATGTATGCGCGGGCGCCCATGGCCGCGACCAGCAACCGGTGCCGGTCATCAAGCCAGTACTCATACGGAAGCAAACCATGGCCCAACTGGTGGAACCAGTGCATCGGCGGCCACTTCTTCTCTTTCATCTGGTACAGCCCGCGATAAGCGATGTGGTGGTTTTCCCGGACGAGGCTCAAGCCTTCCAGCAGATCGAACGGCGCTGGATCCGGCGGTGCGAACCTCAGCCGTTGAACGGCCTCAAACAGACACCAGTCCGCGGTAACCGGCCGGCTCGAGCGATGCTGGAGCCTGTGGCCGCCACGGGTGATCGTCACTGCACCGCCGGCGAGGCGTCCCGATTCGGCGGCGTCGAGTCCGGCGATGGGCTTCCCCGCGACGTCTTCGAAGCGGCTGGACAGTTTCCATTCGACCGGAGAGGCGAGCCGGTCCGGCTGGCAGGTGACGTCAGCGTCCACGTAGTTGACATCGCCTTCGTCGTTGACGATCCTCTGCTGGAACTTGAGCGTGAAGCTTTTGCCAGCGCCGCCCGGAACTCGCTCCACCCGGAGCACCCCCGCATCTTCATTGCTGCTCTCTACGTAGCCGTGGCAGGTGTGGATTCTATACTTCTGCACCCAAGCGCCCTCCGGCTGAAACTCCTTGGGCGCGGGCGGGAATTCGGTGAGGCCCCCAATGCGGACCAACAGGTCCGGCGTCATTGGCACGGCGACAATTGTTCGCTGTCTGGTTGCTTGCGCCATAGGCAGTATCCTCGGCCGCCACCAGCGGCGATTCCATTATATAACCGTGCCAGCGTGGTACGGCCGGCGCGCCACTTCCGGAAAGCGGTCTGGCGAAGCTTCTACGTTCCCGGTCTCTCCAGGGTGTCGTACAACGGGTGCGCCGGGTGCACGGATTCGTTCTCCTCGGCAACCGTGACCGCGAGAACGCGGATCTTGTCGTTGTCCGGCAATGTCAGCGTCCGGGCATTCGGCGGCATCTGAACGGAATAGGCAAACAGGTAGGAATAGGCGTACGGTTCATTGGCGCCATCGGCCGTGTGGCGATGGGAAGCAAACCAGGCCACCGGCGCCCGCTTGATGAACCCTGGCCGCAAGCCCGTGTACTCGAGCAGGGTCTGCGGCCACGGCGGGACGCCGGGCCGCCGCCGCGGCAGCTCGCCGATTTTCTTCCATGTCCGGTTGTCCCATTGCCCGATATAGCCGGTCCAGTCCTGGATGGTCAACGGGACAGGTTTGTCACCGACGCGGAAGGTGGCCTTCTGGTCGCCGTCGGCCGAGGCCGCCAGCACATACAGCCGAGTGAATGGGCCGGCGGGCAGCGAAACGGTCTGGCCGCGGGCGACGACTGCGTTCGGCCCGTCCGCCGGAGCCAGGCGGAAGCGGATGCCCGCGTAAGGAATCTCGGCGGGCAGCATTTCGGCCGGCAGGCTCCGGCCAGCGGCGTCGAAGCCGGGCGCGGCCTTTGCGTTGTCGCGGCTGGCCACCGAACGGTCGCAGGATAGTGGAACCGGCTCCCAGTGCGGCGGGGCCAGCTTCGAAGGCGGCGCGGCAAGCTTCACCGCAAAGCTGCGGACCTGGTAAGGCGTGAAATCCGCGACCAGCTCGCCTTTGGCGACCGTGGCCTCGCCCAGCGGCATCTCCGCGCCGGTGATTTCGCGGGCAGCGGTAACCGGAGCGGCGAAGGAGACACGGACGCCGGAGGCGGGCTGGCCGTCGAGCTCAACGAGCCGGACAACAATTTCGTCGCTCTGCTCAGCTCGCTTGAGAGCCAGCACGCGGACGCGGTTGCTGCTGAGCCGCAGCAAGGAAAACGTTTTGCCGTGCGGGCCCGGGTGCTTCGTGCTGCGGAAGGCGATCAGGGGCTGGTTAAGGCGGAGCGCCTGCCAGTAGCTGTG
>CAZXVW010000143.1:0-11318 GCA_964644025.1 uncultured Solibacteraceae bacterium
GCCGGCGGGGCGCGGGCGATGCTGGACGACGGGCTGTTCATCCGCTTCCCGCGCCCGGACTACTGCCTCGCGCTCCACGTCAACTCCGACATGAGGAGCGGCACGGTGGGCTACGTGCCCGGATATGCGCTCGCCGCCGTCGACTCGGTGGACATCACCATCCGCGGCATCGGGGGCCACGGTTCCCGACCCGAGGCGGCAAAGGACCCAATCGTCATCGCGGCGCAGGTAATCAACGGGCTCCAGACGATCGTCAGCCGCGAGGTCAGCCCGCTCGATTCAGCCGTCGTCACCGTCGGCTCGATCCACGGCGGCACGAAGCACAACATCATTCCGGATCAGGTGAAGATGCAGCTTACGGTGCGCACTTACTCGGATGAGACGCGGCGGAAGGTGCTCGTCGCCATCAAGCGGATCACGGTGAACACCGCCCGCGCGGCCGGCGTCCCGCCGGAGCTCGAACCCATCGTCAAGGTATCCCGCACCGAAACCACGCCCTCGGTTTACAACGACCCGGCGCTGGTCCAGCGCCTCGTAACCGCCTGGAAACAGGTTCTTGGCGCCGGCAATGTCATCCGGCAGCAGCCGGTGATGGGCGGGGAAGATTTCTCCCGGTACGGCCGGACGAGCCCCAAGGTTCCGATCTTCCTCTTCTGGCTCGGCGCCATCGACGGCGCACGGATCGCCGCGGCGAAGCAGTCCGGCGAAAACCTGCCCTCGCTTCACTCGCCGCTGTTCTGGCCCGCGATTCATCCGACTATCGAAACCGGCATCAAGACCATGACGACGGCGGTGCTGGAGCTGTTGAAGAAATAGCGGTTCGTCACTGATTGGCTTGGGCCAAGCTAGGAATGAGAGGCCGCTATGGCAAGCACCCAAGAGAGACTTAGCCGAATCGAGAAGGATCTCCGCGACCTGAAAGCCCTCTTGCAGACGCCAGGAAAGGGGCGGCGCAAAGTATCCTTGCGCGGCGCGTTAAAAGGAACTCGGATCTCTCCGGAGGAGATCGAGGCTGCTGAACGCTCTCTGGCATTGCGCCCACAATCGAAATGACGTACGTCGCCGACACCCACGCGTTCCTTTAGTTCCTCGCTGAGGATCCGAGACTAGGTCGACAGGCTGAGTTCGCCTTTGATCGAGCCGAGCGAGGACAGGAGGTGGTTCTGATTCCTACCATTGTCCTCGCCGAATCGCTTCGAATCCTCGAAAAGAAGCGCCTACTGTTGAAGTTCAAGGACGTCTTGAAGAAGCTGGAAGTTGGCTGGAATTATTCCCCTGTACCACTGGACATGCGAGTTGTTTCCCGGCTTCCCGCGTTCAAGAGATTAGCGGAGATTCACGACCGCATCGTCGTCGCCTCGGCTGCGATCTTCAATGCCACCTTGATCACCAAGGACGAACTGATCGTCCGGACTGGCTACGTCCGTACAATCTGGTAGCAAGCAACGTCAACAGTTTTTCGATCCGTACGCCCAGCAACATGATCGGTGACCTTCCGCTACAGTACAATTGACCCCAGACTCAGCAGCGGAGGAATCATGAGCGAGAGAAAACTGAACGTTGCCATCGTTGGCCTGGGATTCGGCGCCGAGTTTATTCCCATCTACCAGCGGCATCCGCAAGCCAACATGTACGCCATCTGCCAGCGGACCCGGGAGAAACTGGATCAGATCGGAGATCACTTCGGCATCGAGAAGCGCTACACGAGCTTTGAAGATCTCATCGAAGACTCCGAGGTGGACGCCGTCCATATCAACACCCCGATTCACCTGCACGCGCCGCAAAGCATCGCGGCCTTGGAAGCCGGCAAGCACGTGGCCTGCACCGTTCCGGCCGCCACCACCATCGAGGAATGCGAGCGGATTGTCGCGGCTGCCAGGAAAGCGAAAAAGAACTACATGATGATGGAGACGGCCATCTATTGCCGCGAATTCCTCTACGTGCGCGAGCTGCGCGACAGCGGCCGGCTGGGCAGAATCCAGTTCTTGCGCGGTTCCCACCTGCAGAACATGGAAGGCTGGCCGGCCTACTGGGAAGGCCTGCCGCCGATGCATTACGCCACCCATTGCGTCAGCCCGTGCCTGGCAATTGTGAACGGAGAAGCCGAATCGGTCTCCTGCCTCGGCTCGGGGCGCATCGCCGAGCGGCTGATCGCCCGGTACGGCTCCCCGTACTCGTTTGAGACGGCCCACTTCAAGATCCGCAACCAGGACCTCGCCTTCGAGGTGACGCGTTTTCTGTTCAACGCCACCCGGCAGTACATCGAGAGCTTCGATGTTTACGGGGAGAAGCTCTCCTTCGAATGGCAACTGGTGGAGGGGGACGATCCGGTGCTGCACACCGGCGGGGAGAAAGTGAAAAAAGTGAAGATCCCCGACTATGCTCACCTGCTGCCGGAGCCGATCCGGCCGTTTACTACCAGGGGCGTGTACGACGCCGAGGAACACCAGCACCTGTCTTTTATTCAGGGCAGCGGCCACGGCGGCTCCCACCCGCACCTGGCCCACGAATTCGTGATGAGCATCGTCGAGGGCCGGCCGTCGTTCCCCGACGTTCACCAGTCGGTCAACTGGACCATGGCCGGCATCTGCGCCCACGCCTCCGCCATGCGCGGCGGTGCAATCGTCGGCATCCCGGATTTCCGGGGGTGAATCCCGCCGCCGGCCTCGTGCTAGAATTGGTGCGCCGGAAGTTGAGCTGATATCCGGCTTGATTTATGCTCAAGTTTCTTCATTACGCGGATATTCACCATGAGAGCTGTGGCACAACATGGCGGCTTTGAAGAATTGGTGTAATGAGTTTCCGGGGAGAGGATTACTATGAAGAACGCGTCTGTCATCGGACGGTGGCAAGTCCCCAAACCGGCGGGAGAAAATAGACGATGAGCGTCCGCTTCCTCCACACAAGCGACTGGCAGCTCGGAATGAGCCGCCACTTCTTTTCCGATGGCGCGCAGGAAAGATACACCCAGGCTCGTTTCGACGCGATCCGGGCCATGGGACGCGCCGCCAAAGATGAGAAGTGCCAGTTCATGCTGGTCTGCGGAGATGCCTTCGAATCCAACCTGGTGGATCGCAAGACGGTCGCGCGGGCGCTGGAAGCCCTCAAGGATGTGCCGGTCCCGGTCTTCCTGCTTCCTGGAAATCACGATCCCCTGAACGCCGCATCGGTGTACCGTTCGAGCGCATTCCTGGAAAGAAAACCCGGGCACGTCCGGGTTGTGGAAACCGCTGTTCCAATGAAGGTCAGCGAAGCAGTGGAACTCGTGGGTGCGCCGTGGACGTCAAAACGGCCGCTGGCAAATCCGGTTGATGAGGTTCTCGCGACTCTTCCACCGGCAACTGGAATCACGAGAATCTGTATGGCGCATGGGGGCGTCGACCTGTTCAGCCCGGACCCGGAAGCCCCTGGAGTGATCAGGCTGGCGGTGCTCGAACGCGCGATCGGCGAAGGAAAGGTCCATTTTGTGGCGCTCGGTGACCGCCACTCCCTCACCAAGGTCGGTGACAGCAACCGTGTCTGGTATTCCGGGACTCCCGAGCCAACGGATTTCTCGGAAACGCAACCCGGGTACGTCCAGGTGGTTGAAATCGGCAACGGCGCCGTATCCACTCAACCAATCCAGGTCGGCCAGTGGCGGTTTGTCGAGCAGAAGCGAGTTGACCTGAATACCGCCGAGGATATCGAGGCACTGAAGAAGTCGCTGGAAGACATCGAGCGCAAAGAGCGAACGGTTGTCCGATTGAATGTTGTCGGTTCCTTGTCGCTGTCGCTAAAAAGTCTGCTCCAGAACTACCTCGATGTCACCAGGGATGTCTTCGCGGCTCTTGATGTCCGCGAAGAGGAACTCCTGGTGCTGCCGGATGACACGGATTTCGGTGATCTTGGGTTCTCCGGGTTTGCCGACGCCACCGTGAAACGTCTCCGTTCAGCAATTGCAGAGGGAGGAGAGCAAGGCAGTCTGGCTCAGGATGCCTTGATGCTTCTGTTGCGGCTGTCAAAGGGTGCGGCATGAAGTTCCTACGCCTTCGAGTCGCCAATTACCGCGGCGTTTCCGCCGCCGAGATCGAGATCGCCCGGACCGGAATTACACTTGTTAAGGGACCGAACGAAGCCGGCAAGACCAGCCTGAGCGAGGCCATCGCCATTCTTTTTGAGTTCCCTGATTCCAGCAAGCATCGGGCTGTCATGGCCATCAAGCCTGTTCATCGCGATGAAGGGCCGGAAATCGAGTTGCAGGCCGAGAGTGGTCCGTACGCGTTCACTTACTTCAAGCGCTTTCACAAGAGACCGCAAACCAGGCTCACCGTCACGCGGCCGAAGCCCGAGAACCTCACCGGCCGCGAAGCCCATGAGCGCGCCGAGGCTATTCTCCGTGAAACTCTCGACACGCATCTTTGGAAGGCGTTGATCATTCAGCAAGGCGATCCGATCCAGCAGCCGCTCTTGGCGAACCAGACATCGCTGTCGGCCGCCCTCGACAAAGCAGCGGGCGGCCGCCCCGCCGACCCCCGTGAGGAAGGGCTTTTTGAGAAAGTTCGGGAGGAATATTCCCGTTATTACACCGAGCGCGGAAACGAACGAAAGGAGCTTATTGAGTCCAGCAAAGCCCGGGCAGAGGCCGAACAAGAAGTTGCCCGCATTGAACAGGCCATTCGCGATCTCGAGCAGGATGTCGACCGGGCGGCAGCCCTCCAGCGGGAACTGGGACGACTCAAGCGGCAGGAAGAAGAACTGACCAGGAATCTTTCTGCCCACACTGCTGCTCTTGAGGAGATTCGATCTCTGGAATCCGCCCTGTCGGCGGCACGGCTGAAACTGGAGACGGCACAACAGTCCGAACAAATGGCGCGCCGGGACCAGCAGGCCCGCCAGGAGTTGATTGACGCGGTTGCGAAAGCTGCAAAAGCGCACAAGGATGCCGAGGAGTCCGGCGCCGCCTCTCTTTCGGCGCTTCGTCGCGCCGACGCAGAACTCAAAAAGGCACAGCAAGCTTACAAGGACGCCGACCGCACGCGAAAGGAAGCGGTCACGCTCGCCACCTTGCGCCGAGCGGATTTCGACTACTACAACAACAAACTCCACCTCGAACAGCTCCGCGAACGCAAGCAGCGTATCGACGAGGCCCGAAAGAACGCTGCCAAAGCAGAAGAGGTACTGGCACGGAATCGAGTGGATGAGGAAGCACTGAAAGCAATCCAGGACGCCGAGCGTGCCTTCCTCACCGCAAAAGCCCGGTTGGAGACAGGTGCGCCGAGGGTGCTTCTTCGCGGTTTGGCCGACTGCCGGCTGTCGATTGACGATTCCGAACTCAGGCTCGGTCAAGGGAAGGTTCAGGAACTCTCCGTACCCGACAGATCGACGCTGACCATACCGGGCATGCTCACTGTCGAAATCAGCGCCGGCTCCAGTACCGAGGTCTTATCGAGGAAGGCCGAGGAGGCCCGCAGGCTCCTTGATGATGCCTGCCTGGCCGCAGGCGTTGCGGGTCCTGACGAGGCGCGGCAAGCATTCGAACAGCGGCGGGAAGCGTCCCGGGACGTGAAAAACAAGGTGCGGATCGAAAAAGAGAACCTCCGGGATTTGACCTACGAGCAACTTGAGGGAAAGCTGTACAGGCTGCAGAAGGATGTGCCCGGATATCTTGCCCGGCGCGTGCCTGAGCCCGCCATCTGTCCCGACCTGGAGTCGGCCAAGACGGAATGGATCAGCGCCGAAGCGGCGCAACGGAAGGCGAACGCGGAATGGGAAAGGGCCCGCGAAGCTGTCGAAGCGAAGCGCGGCGCCCGCGAACGCCTGAACACCAACTACCAGGAAGCGCGGGTCCAACTCGACCTGTTGGCGAAGGACCTGAAACGTGCGCAAGAGAGCTTGGAGAGGGCCAGGAAAGCTGTTTCCGACGATGCTCTCAAAGTGAATCTAGACAAGGCTGTTCGTGCGGTGGCTGACGAAAAACAAAATGTTGATTCCGCCGAGGCATCATTGAAGGCCAAGAACCCCGAGCGAGTTAAGACGCTGGCGGAGACCGCCAGGGATTCTCTCGAAATGGTGCAGACCCGGCGTGCCGCCGCACACACCGAGCTTACGCAAGTCCAGGAACGGCTGGCAGTTCACGGCCAGGAAGGCCTGCACGAGAAACTCCACATGGCGAAAATCCGCCTGCAGCGGGCACTGCATGAGAACCAGTCCCTGCTGCGGCGGGCTGCTGCCGCCAGGCTCCTGTTCGAGTACATGCGAGATGAACGGGACAAAGCACGGCGCGCTTACGTGGCCCCGCTCAAGGAGAAGATCGAGGAGCTGGGCCGGCTGGTGTTCGATGACACCTTCGAGGTAGACATTAACGAGGACCTCCAAATCGCCAGCCGGACATTAGGAGGGGTGACGGTCCCGTTCGACTCATTGAGCGGCGGCACCAGAGAGCAACTCTCGCTCATCTTTCGTCTGGCCTGCTCGATGATCGTTGCCAAGGATGGCGGCACGCCCCTGATTCTGGATGACGCGCTGGGCTATACGGACGCGAAGCGTTTGCCGCTCATGGGCGCCGTCCTGGCCAAGGCCGCCAGGGAATGCCAGATTGTCATCTTCACCTGCACGCCCGAGCGTTACGGCAACGTGGGGAGAGCCACCGATGTGACCTTGGCATAGCAGGAAAGCGCGGCTGACGATGGCCCGGCGGCCGCCGCCCCCCGCTCCGGGGTGTGGCCCCGGGTTCAGCGGTCTCCGGCGGCAGCATGGTCGCCGCCGGCGCCTCTCCGCGGCCGGAACACCAGCACGCCGAGCGGCGGCAGGGTCAGGGAAACGCTCGCCGGCCGGCCGTGGGCGAGCGCCGGCTCGGAGGAAACCAGGCCGCCGTTGCCCACGTTGCTGCCGCCGAACAGCTCCGAGTCCGTATTCAGAATTTCCTCGTAAAATCCTTCTTCCGGCACGCCGATCCGATAGTTGTAACGCGGCACCGGAGTGAAATTACAAACAAACATCAGGAAATCCGCCGGGTTTTCGGCCCGCCGGAGAAAGGAGATGATGGATCCCTCCACATCGTGGAAATCGATCCACTCGAAGCCCGCATGATGAAAATCCACTTCGTACAGCGCCGGCTCGGCGCGGTAGAGCCGGTTCAACTCCTTGACGAGCACCTGCAGCTTCCGGTGGTAATCGAATCCCAGTAACTCCCAGCGAATACCCAGCTCGCAGTTCCATTCCTCGTACTGCCCGATTTCCTGCCCCATGAACAGCAATTTCTTGCCCGGGTGCCCGTACATGTAAGCCAGGAACGCGCGCACGTTGGCGAACCGCTGCCACTCGTCGCCCGGCATCCGGCCGATCAGCGAGCCTTTGCCGTGCACGACCTCGTCGTGGGAGATGGGCAGCACGAAGTTCTCCGTAAAGGCGTACAGCAGGCTGAAGGTAATGTTCTGGTGGTGGTACTTGCGGTAGATGGGGTCGTACCGGAAGTAGTCGAGCATGTCATGCATCCACCCCATGTTCCATTTCATCGTGAAGCCGAGGCCGTTCAGATAGACCGGCTTGGAGACGCCGGGGAACGCGGTGGACTCCTCGGCAACGGTAATGGCGCCGGGCACCTTGTGCGCCTGTTCGTTGAACTGCTTGAGAAAGCTGATCGCCTCGAGGTTCTCGTTGCCGCCGTATATGTTTGGGACCCACTCGCCGTCCTGGCGCGAATAGTCCAGATACAGCATCGAGGCCACCGCGTCCACCCGCAGCCCGTCGATGTGGTATTTCTTCAGCCAGAACAGAGCGCTCGAGATCAGGAAGTTCCGGACCTCGTTCCGCCCGAAATTGAAAATCAGCGTTCCCCACTCCTGCTGCTCCCCGCGGCGCGGATCGGCGTGTTCATACAGCGCGGTGCCGTCGAAGAAGGCCAGCCCGTGCGCGTCCTTGGGAAAGTGCGCGGGCACCCAGTCCATCACCACCGCGATGCCGGCCTGGTGGCAGCGGTCAATGAAGTACATGAAATCCCGCGGCGAGCCGAACCGCGAGGTCGGCGCGTAGTAGCCGATCACCTGGTAACCCCAGGAGCCGGTGAACGGGTGTTCCAGCACCGGCAGCAGCTCGATGTGCGTGTAGCCCATCCGCCGGACGTATTCCACCAGCGAATCCGCCAGCTCCCGGTAGCTGAGCGGCTGGTTGTTCGGCCCCCGCATCCAGGAGCCGAGATGCACTTCGTACATCGACACCGGTTTCTTCAACCATTCCGTGGTCGCGCGCGCCTGCATCCATTCGCCATCGGACCACTCGTACTGGTCCAGGTCACATACCCGGGAAGCCGACTTCGGCGGCGTTTCCGCCCAGAAGGCGTACGGATCGGCTTTCATCTGGCGGTAGCTGTGAAAGCGGGACCGGATGTGGTACTTGTAACAGGCGCCTTCGGCCAGCCCGGGAAGGAAAATCTCCCAAATCCCGCTGTTGCGGGCCCGCATCGGGTGCCGCCGCGTATCCCAGTCGTTGAAATCGCCGGCCACGCTCACCGTCTCGGCGTTCGGCGCCCAGACCGCGAAGCGCACGCCCCGCACCCCCTCGCACTCCACCCGGTGTGCTCCCAGGGAATTGTAGGCCTCGAAGTGCGTGCCCTCCCCGTGCAGGTGCAGTTCGAAATCGGAAAGCAAGGGAGGGAAACGGTACGGGTCCTCCTGCTCGACTACCTCGCCGTTCCACAGCTTCAGCCGCAGCCGGTAGGCGCCGGGGTGCCGGTCCAAGTGGGCTGAGAATACGCCCTGCGAGTGCCTTTGCCGCATGGGAACCGTCAGGCCGCTGGCCACCACCTCGGCCGAGCGCGCCTGCGGCAGGAACGCGCGCACTTCCCAGGTTTCACCTCCGTCCTCGCCGCTCACCGCATGGACGCCCAGGACCCGGAATGGATCGCCGTGATATCCCCCGACGATGGCTTCGACATCTTCATTCGTCATCAACGGTATTATCTCAGGGATGGGCGATTTCTACCGCAGGCTCGGGAAAGCGGAACTCCACGTTCACCTGGAAGGCTCCCTGGAACCCGGCACACTGTGCGAGCTGGACCCGGATCTCAACGTCGAGGCGGTTCGCTCCCGGTACCAATACAACAGTTTTCAGGACTTCATCGAAACTTACAAGTGGGTCATTGATCGCCTCCGCGGTCCGGCTGCCTACGCCCTGGCCACGCGCCGTCTGCTGGAGCGGCTGGCCGCCGAGAACGTGCGTTACGCCGAGATCAATCTCTCGGCCGGGATTATCCTGCACCGCGGAATGGATCTCGCCTCCATCTATGACGCCGTGGTCCGGGAAGCCGCACGTTCACCGGTCGAAGTGTGGTGGATCTTCGACGCCGTTCGCGACTTCGGTCCCGAACACGCCATGGAGGTCGCCCGGCTGGCCGCCGAACGGGCCGCGGATCGCGTGGTGGCCTTCGGCATCGGCGGCGATGAAAACCGTGGGCCCGCGGAATGGTTTCGCGAAACGTTCCAGTACGCCAGGGATCAGGGCCTGCACGTCACCGCCCACGCCGGCGAGACCGCCGGTCCGGAATCGGTCCGCGCTGCTCTGGCCGCCGGCGCCGAGCGGATCGGCCACGGCATCCGGGCCGCCGAGGATCCGGAACTGCTCCGCCTGCTCCGGGAGCGTGACATTGCGCTCGAAATCTGCCTTACCAGCAACGCCGCCATCGGAGCGGTCGGTTCCCTGACCGGGCACCCGGTGCGGCGGATCTTCGACGCGGGCGTTCCCATCGTGCTGAACACCGACGACCCGGCCATGTTCCACACCACGCTATCCGGCGAGTACGAGCTGGCCGCCCGCCGGTTCGGCTTCACACGCTCAGAACTGGAAGCGCTCGCCCGGAACAGCTTCCGCTACGCGTTTCGCGCCGCCGCAAGCCCGATTGAACGTGTTACAACGTAGGGACTGATTATGGGAGCAATGAAGCTTACTTTCTGGGGCGCTGTCCGAACCGTGACCGGTTCCCTGCACGAGTTGCAAGCCGACGGCGCCCGCTACCTGTTCGACTGCGGACTGTTCCAGGGCCGGCGGAAAGAGGCCCGGGAGCGCAACCGGAATCTCCCCTTCCCGGGTGACAGCGTCGGCGCGGTGCTGCTGTCTCACGCTCACATCGACCACAGCGGGAACCTGCCCTCGCTGGTGAAGAGCGGTTTCCACGGCCCGATTTACGCTACGCGGGCCACGGCTGACCTGTTGAACGCCATGCTCCGGGATTCCGCGCATATCCAGGAGAAGGACGCCGAGTTCGTCAACAAGCGCCGCCGGCGCCGCCGCTCGCTGGACCCCGGCCTCGAGCTGGAAGAAGCCGAGGCGCTTTACCGCCTCGAAGACGTGGAACAGACGCTGCCGTTGTTTCGCGAGGTCGCCTTCCGCGCGCCAACTGAGCTTGGCGACTCGCTCACCTTCGAAGCCTACATCGCGGGGCACCTGCTTGGCTCGGCCGCGCTGGTAGTCGAACACCGGCGCAACGGCGCTTCCACCACGCTGGCGTTCTCGGGCGACATCGGCCGGCCCAACCTGCCCATCATTCGAGACCCGCGCCCGCTGCCGCCGGTGGATTACCTGATCATGGAGAGCACTTACGGCAACCGCCTCCACAAGCACGAGGAAGTCGTCGTCAACAAGCTGGCCGGGGTGGTCAACCGCACCGCCGCCCGCGGTGGCAAACTCATCGTGCCCGCTTTCGCCGTCGGCCGCACGCAGCAACTGGTGCTCATGCTGCACCAGCTCGCCGAACGCAAGGCGATCCCCTCCATCCCGATCTTCGTTGACAGCCCGCTGGCCGTGAACGTGACCGAGGTGTTTCGCCGCCACACGGAATGCTACGACGAGGAAACGAACCGCTTCCTCTGGGAAGGCGAGGACCCGTTCGGCTTCGGCCGCCTGCGTTACGTTCGCGACGTCTCCCAGTCCAAGGCGCTGAACGACCTGCGCGGACCCTTCGTGGTCATCTCGGCCTCCGGCATGTGCGAGGTGGGACGCATTCTCCATCACCTCCGCAACAACATTGAGGACCCGCGCAACACGATCTTGATTACCGGTTTCCAAGCCGCCAACACGCTGGGCCGCAAGCTGGTCGACCGCTGGCCGGAAGTGCGGATCTTTGGCGAGCCGATGCGGGTGCGCGCCGAGGTGGTCACCCTGAACGAGCTCAGCGGGCACGCCGATCAGCGGGAGCTGCTGCGCTGGATCCGGCCGATGGTCAAATCGCTGAAGAAGGTGTTCCTGGTGCACGGCGAACCTTCGCAGTCGGAAGCCTTCGCCGAACTGCTGCGCGAGCTTCACGATCTCGATGTGGTGATTCCCGACCGCGGGGACAGCTTCGAGCT
>CAZXVW010000144.1:0-11279 GCA_964644025.1 uncultured Solibacteraceae bacterium
CTCCAAACCGACCACGTGGACCTGCTCCACATGCATTCGCTGAAACACGCCGATGACCTGGCCGCGATCGAGGCCCCCGACGGCGCGCTCAAGGCTTATTACAAGATCCGGGAACAAGGGATGGCCCGCTACATCGGTGTCACCTGTCATACGGATCCCCAGGTGTTGAAAACCTGCCTGGAGCGCCACGATCTCGATTGCACCCAGATGGCGCTCAACGCCGCGCGCATGGGCAACGCCGCTCCCAGCAACCGGCGCGGTTACGCCGACAGCTTCGAGCGCGTGGCCTTGCCGGTGGCGTTGCGCAAGAACATGGGTGTCACGGCCATGAAAGTCTTCGCCCAGGAGAAGCTCTCCCCCGATGCTTCGGCCGCGGAACTGATCCGCTACGCGATGTCGCTGCCGGTCGCCTCGGCGGTGATCGGGATGCCGAAACTGGCCTACATCGACGAGAACATCCGCATCGCCAGGAGCTTCCGCCCGATGCCGAAATCCGAGATGGAGAAACTTTCCGAGCGGCTGGTCAGGGCGAAGAAGGCGTCCATCGACCGCTTTTTCCTCCATCACGAGGATATCTGCGATGCCAGGGGCGTTGAGGCCGGCTGAGGGCCGCGGCGCCGCCCGGCGATGAGGAACCGATGAAGACGGTCGCGGTTCTTGGCGGCGGACCGGGAGGCGCCTTTGCCGCCGGCCGGTTGGCGCGCGACGGCTTCGATGTCGTCCTGGCGGACGAGAAACTCGCCTGGGAAAAACCCTGCGGCGGCGGCTTGACGGCGAAAGCCTACCGCCGCTACCCGTTTCTGATGAACCACCCCGGCCCCAAGAAGGTGATCCGGCGCGTCGCTTTCACCACGCCGGACGCCGGCCGCGCGGAATTGCGGCTCGACGAGCCGATCCTGATCTACTCCCGCACTGATCTGAACGGTCTGCTGTTGCACCGGGCTGAGGAAGCCGGCGCGCGGCTGGTGAAAACCCGCGTCCTGGGAATCGAGCGCGCCGGGCGGCAGTGGCGCATCCGGACGAGAACCGGGCTGTTGGCATCCGACTTCTGCGTGGTGGCCACCGGGGCCAGAAATTCACTGCGCGGGATGGGGACCGTCTTTGACGCCGGCGACGTGATGCGGACGGTGGGCTATTACATTCCCGGCGACAGCGACCGCGTCGAGCTGGAATTCCTCCCACCGGCGGCCGGCTACATCTGGGTGTTCCCGCGCTGCGGTCATCTCTCGGTCGGCATCTGTGGCAAGGGTGTACCGGCGGCCGCGCTGCGCCGCCACCTGGAAGACTACATGCGCCGCCACCGGCTTGGCTTCGAAAACGCTCCTTTATTCAGTCACCTGTTGCCTTCCCTCTCGGTCCAGTCCTGGGAAAAGGCCCGCTTTGCCGGCGAGGGGTGGCTCGCCGTCGGCGACGCCGCGGGCCTGGCGGACCCGATAACCGGGGAAGGCCTGTATTACGCATTGCGCTCGGCTGAGCTAGCCGCCGAGGCGGTGCGTTCAGCCGGGGGAGACGAGGCCGGGATCGCAGCGACCTATCAGCGGGCGGTCACAACGGATTTCGGCGCCGATCTGGCCTACGCCGCGCGCCTGTTTCCGCGCTTTTACTCCGGGCGGCTCCTGGGCCGGCCGGTGACCTTGCGGATGGTGCAGTTTCTCCGCCGAAGCCCCACCTTCGCCCGCATTGTGCAGGACCTGTTCTCGGGCACGCAGCCGTACCGGCGCCTGGAACTGCGGGTTTCGGCGAACCTGATGCGGACCCTGCTGGAGACCGCTGCCAGCTTCCTGCCCGGCTGGCGCGACCGGACAGGCGTTTCCGGCGCGGCGGTCAACAGGGCCGAGCGCGCCGGCTGATCCTGGCGGGGCCGCACCGGCTCCAGCGCCCAAAGTATGCGATGATCGAAGGCTGACACCGAAACTGCCATGGCTCTTCAACTCACCGACTGGATCGTTATTGTCTGCTATTTCGCGCTGACCGTCGCTATTGCGCTGTATTACCGGGCGCGGTCCGGCAAGAGCATGGAAGAGTTCTTCGTCTCCGGCCGCAGCGTGCCCTGGTGGCTGGCGGGCACCTCGATGGTGGCCACTACTTTCGCCGCCGACACCCCGCTCGCCGTCACCGGCATGGTGGCCAAGGGCGGCATCGCCGGCAACTGGCTCTGGTGGAACTTCGTGGCCAGCGGCATGCTGACCGTGTTCCTGTACGCCCGCCTCTGGCGGCGATCCGGGGTGATGACCGACATCGAGTTCACCGAGATCCGTTACTCGGGCCGGCCGGCGGCGTTTCTGCGCGGCTTCCGCGCCCTCTACCTCGCCCTCCCGATCAATTGCATCGTGCTGGGCTGGGTGAACCTGGCGATGGTGAAAATCCTGATGCTGGTCCTCGGCATCGAGAAGTTCCAGGCGCTGATGCTGGTGCTGGGTCTGATCGCGGTGACCTCGTTCGTCTCGACGCTGTCCGGGTTGTGGGGAGTGCTGGTGACCGACATGATTCAGTTCGTCATCATGATGAGCATGGTGATCGTGCTGGCGGTGTTCGCCGTGGGCGCGGTCGGAGGGATCGAGGCCATGAAGACGCAGCTCCACGCGGTGGACCAGGCCCGGGCGGCGGCTGCCGGGGGCGCGGGATCGGTGCTGAGCTTCGTCCCCGACCTGAACTCGGCCTGGATGCCGATGATTACCTTCCTGGTCTATCTTTCGCTGAACTGGTGGGCCACCTGGTACCCCGGCGCCGAACCGGGCGGAGGCGGCTACATCGCCCAGCGGATCTTCAGCGCCCGCGACGAGCGCCATTCGGTGCTCGCCACCCTCTGGTTCAATATCGCCCATTACGCCGTCCGGCCCTGGCCGTGGATCCTGACCGCCCTGGCTTCACTGATCCTGTATCCCGGACTCGCCGACCCGGAGACCGGCTACATCCACGTGATGATCGACCATCTGCCGGCCTCGCTCCGCGGGCTGATGCTGGCCGGGCTGACCGCCGCCTACATGTCGACCATCGCCACCGAGCTGAACTGGGGCGCCAGTTACCTGGTGAACGATTTCTACCGGCGCTTCCTTCGTCAGGGCGCCAGCGAGCGGCACTACGTGATCGCCTCCCGGCTGGCCACCGTTCTGCTGACCATCATCTCCGCCGTGGTGACCTTCTACATGGGCTCGATCGCGGCCGCCTGGAAACTGCTCATCGTCACCGGCGCCGGCACCGGCGGCGTGCTGCTGCTGCGCTGGTACTGGTGGCGGATCAACGCCTGGAGCGAGGTTTCGGCGATGGTGGTGGCGTTTGTCACCTCGGTGGCCCTGCAAACCGCGGGTGGCATGAACAGCGACCAGCCGGTCGACTTCGCCTGGATCATGATCATCACGGTGACGGTGACCACGCTTTCCTGGCTGGCGGTCACCTATCTCACCGCCCCGGAACCGCGCGAGACGTTGGTTTCGTTTTACCGCCTGAGCCGCCCGTCGAGACTCGGGTGGGGACGCATTGCGCGGCTGGCTCCGGACGTGCAGGCCTCCGGCGACGGCTTCGCCAACCTGTTGGATTGGGTTTGCGGGTGCGTACTCATCTACGGTTGGCTGATGGGCGTGGGCAAGCTGCTGCTGCACGAGTATGCGATTGGTTTCGTGTTTGTGGCCATCGGCCTGGCCGCCGGCGCGGTGATCTACTGGGATCTGTCCCGCCGCGGGTGGCAGACCGTCGCCGAGTGAATCGGCGGCCGGCCGGGATACCGCCGGTCAAATCAGATGGTCGTCGGCTGCGGCGCGTCTTTCCAGGCCCACGCCGCGCTTTTCCTCTCCCCGGACCCAGGAAGCCACCGTAAATGTCCTATAATGAAAGAACTGCCGACGGTACCGGCGCGTCCCGATTCTTTTTTCCCCAGCCTGCCCGTGCAATGAGCGCCGGCAGGAGCTGGCCGGCAGTGGCGCTCCGACAGGCGGATTATGTTTGAGAACCTCACCGAGAAACTCCAGCGCGTCTTCAAGACCCTGCGCGGGGAAGGCAAGCTGACGGCCGAGAACATGGAGGCGGCCCTGCGGGAGATCCGCATGGCGCTGCTGGAGGCTGACGTTCATTTCAAGGTCGTCAAACAGTTCATCGCCGGCGTCAGGGAGAAGGCGATGGGGGAGGAAGTGCTTACCTCGTTTTCCCCGTCCCAGCAGGTGATCAAGATCGTCCGGGACGAGCTGATCAAAACGCTGGGCAGCCACCACTCCCGCCTGCGCTTCGCCAACGAACCGCCGAGCGTCATGCTGATTGTCGGGCTGCAGGGTTCCGGCAAGACCACCAGCACCGGCAAGCTGGCGCGGTGGCTGGTGAAAAACGGCCACAACCCGATCATGGCTTCCGTGGACGTCTACCGCCCGGCGGCGCGCCAGCAGTTGAGCATCATCGCCCGGCAGATCAAGCTGCCGGTTTACGAGGGCGCGCCGGCGGATAACGAACCGGTCAAACTGGCCCGCGCGGCGCGCGTGGAAGCGGTGCAGACGGGCAAGGACGTGGTGCTGATCGACACCGCCGGCCGCCTGCACATCGACGACGCGCTGATGGAGGAGCTGAGCGAACTCAAACGAACGCTCAATCCCAGCGAGATCCTCTTCGTCGCCGACGCAATGACCGGCCAGGACGCGGTCAAATCGGCGAGCCAGTTCCACGAGCGGCTCGGCATCACCGGCGTCATCCTCACCAAGATGGACGGCGACGCCCGCGGCGGCGCGGCGCTCTCCATCCGCAGCGTCACCGGCCAACCGCTCAAGTTTGTCGGTACCGGCGAGAAGTTCGATGCCCTGGAGCCGTTTCACCCGGACCGGATGGCCTCCCGGATCCTCGGCATGGGCGACATGCTCTCCCTGATCGAAAAGGTAGAGGAGTCCATCGACAGCAAGAAAGCCGAGGAAATGCAGCGGAAGATCCTGGATAACGAGTTCACGCTCGAAGACTTCCGCAACCAGATGATGCAGTTGCGCAAGCTGGGACCGCTCGAGTCGATTCTGAAGATGATGCCTGACATCGGGCCGGTCAAGGGTTTGAAGGACGTCCAGGTCGACGAGAAAGAACTGACGCGCGTGGTGGCCATCATCGACTCGATGACCCCCAAGGAGCGCCGGAATCATATGATTATCAATGGATCGCGCCGCCGCCGCATCGCCAAGGGCAGCGGCACCACGGTCCAGCAGGTGAACCAACTGCTGAAACAATATGCCCAGGCGCGCAAGATGATGAAAACTTTCTCCGGCGGCTTCATGGGGAAAAGGCTGAGCAAGAAACTGAAGAAAATGAAACTGCCGCCCGCCCTGCCAGGCCGGTTCCGGTAATGCCGGCGGCTGGGGCGGGATTTTCGGCGCAGCAGAGGAGTGACCCAAGTATGGTAGCAATTCGGTTGGCCCGGTTTGGAGCGAAAAAGAAGCCCACCTACCGGGTCGTGGTGATCGACAAGCGGAAAGGCCGTGACAGCGACTGCCTGGAGGTGGTCGGCCATTACAATCCGGTGGCGGACCCGGCCGAGGTCCACCTGAACTACGAGCGGCTGGAGTACTGGCTGGGCGTGGGCGCGCAGCCGTCCGACACCGTCAGGCGGCTGTTGAAGGCCTACCCGAAACCGGAGGCCGCGCCCGCCGAAGCGCCGTCGGGTTGAGTGGCGCGGCGTTCTCGCCGCTGGCATCCGGGACAGGAAAGCTTTTGCGGCCCGGATTGATGAGGAACGGCCGCAACGGTGTTATCATCAAGTCAGGACAGCCGTTTACCGCGCCCTGGTGGTGCGGGCCGGTTGGCTCGGCGACTTGAGCCAAGGCCTCCGCGAAGGCCGGTCGAAGTTCAAGTTAACGGACAGGAGGCGCTGTCATGGCAGGGATGAAGGAACTTGTTGAGGAGATCGCCAAGGCTCTCGTGGACATCCCGGATCAAGTCAGCGTGCGCGAAGTGGAAGGCGAGCAGGTCACCGTGCTCGAGTTACGCGTCGCGCCCAGCGATTTGGGAAAGGTCATCGGCAAGCAGGGGAGAACAGCTCGTTCGATTCGGACGCTGCTCGGGGCCGCCGGGATGAAGCTGAACCGGCGTTTCACCCTGGAAATCCTGGAGTAACTTTCACTGCTGCCTCCCGGCCCCCGGACCGGAGGGCGGCATCGATATGCCCGACCCGAACAGGGAGCAAGACTGGGTCACCATCGCCCGCCTGACGCGGACGCGTGGACGGCGCGGTGAACTGGTCGCGATCCCGCTGAGCAGCCACCCGGAACGCTACGAGCAGCTCGAGGAGGTGACGTTGTTCGGCGCCCAGGGTTTCCCGGACGCTCCAGCGCGTCTGGCGGTGGAAGAGGTCTGGTGGCACGGTCCCCGGCTGATCTTCAAGTTCGCCGGCGTGGACTCGATCGACGCCGCAGAAGCGCTCCGGGGCGCCGAGGTCCGCGTGCCCTTTGAGGAACGCTTCGCCCTTCCGCCGGAAGAGTATTACCACTCGGACCTGGTTGGCTGCGAGGTGATCGACCGGGACAGCCAGCGGCGGCTCGGTGAGGTGACCGGCTTTCTCGAGCAGGGCGCCAGCGGCCTGCTCGAGGTGAACGCCGGGGGCCAGGAACTGCTGATTCCCTTCGCAGCGGCGATCTGCGTGGAGGTCGATCTGGCGCGTAAACGCATCGTGGTGGCTCCGCCGGAAGGATTACTGGAACTGAATCGCTGATGGAATTTCACGTTCTCACGATTTTTCCGGATTTCTTTCGCGGCCCGCTCGCCTGCGGCGTGCTCGGCCGGGCCATTGACGCCGGCGCCATTGGCGTCCGCATCCACGACCTGCGCCGGTGGACGCACGACCGGCACCAGACGGTTGACGATCGGCCGTTCGGCGGCGGCGAGGGCATGGTCTTAAAGCCGGAGCCGCTGTTTGAGGCGGTGGAGCAGATCTGGGCGGACCGCGGTCCCGGGCGCCCGGTGATCCTGCTCTCGGCCCAAGGCCGGCTGTTCCGGCAGAGCGTCGCCCGCCGGCTGAGCGGGATGGAGAAGATCCTGCTCATTTGCGGGCGTTACGAGGGTGTCGATGAGCGCGTCGCCGAATACCTGGCCGACGAGGAATTATCGATTGGAGATTACGTGCTGAGCGGAGGCGAACTGGCGGCTGCGGTCGTCATCGATGCCGTGGCCCGGCTGCTGCCCGGCGTGCTGGGCAACGAGCGGTCCGCGGTGGCCGACTCGTTCGGCGAATCCGGAATTCTGGATTGCCCGCAGTACACCCGCCCGGCGGAGTTCCGCGGTTGGAGGGTGCCCGGCGTGCTGCTCAGCGGCAACCATGAAGAGATTCGCCGCTGGCGCCATGCCGCCGCCCTGGCGAAGACGGCCCGGCTCCGGCCGGATCTGCTGGCCCGCGCCGGCCGTGAATCGAGATCTACTGATACAAGGAACAATTGGAAATGACAAACGCTTTGGTTGACAAGTTGACGGAAAAGCAGTTGCGAGAAGACATCCCGGAGTTTCGCCCCGGTGACACCGTCCGGGTCCACGTCAGGATCAAGGAAGGGGAAAAGGAACGGCTCCAGGCCTTCGAGGGCACGGTGATCGCCCGGAATAACAAGGGCATCAGCGAGACGATCACCGTCCGCAAGATGAGCTTCGGCCATGGGGTCGAGAGAATCTTCCCGTTGCATGCTCCGGCCGTCGACCACATCGAGGTGGTCCGCACCGGGAAGGTCCGCCGGGCCAAGCTCTATTACTTGCGGAAGCTCCGCGGCAAGGCGGCCCGCCTGAAGGAGCGCACCTGAGGCGGCTGATTCGGTGGCCACCGGGGACCAGCGACGGAGCAGGAATCGCCCGGCCGGGCGGTGCCGCGATGATTTCGAGCGGGCGGCCCGCCGCCAGGGCTACGAGCGGATCGCCGGCTGTGATGAAGCCGGCCGGGGCTGCCTGTTCGGTCCGGTTTACGCCGCCGCCGTGGTTCTGAACCCGGAGCGGCCGGTCCGGGGGCTCCGGGACAGCAAGCAACTCACGCCCGGGCGGCGCGAGGAACTGGCCGCGCTCATCCGCGAACGCGCCAGCGCGTGGGCCGTCGCCTGGGTGGAGCCGGGGGAAATTGACCGCATCAATATCTACCAGGCCTCCCGGCTCGCCATGAAACGGGCCGTCGCGAAAATCGTTCCCCCGGTCGACTACCTGCTGGTGGATGCGCTGACCGTCGACATCGACGTGCCGCAGCGGGCGCTGATCCGCGGCGACGCCCGGTGCCGCTCCATCGCGGCCGCCTCTATTCTGGCCAAGGTGGATCGTGACCGGGCCATGCGCCGCTGGGACCGGCTCTACCCGGATTACGGCCTGGCCCGGCACAAGGGCTACGGCACCCCGGAGCACCTGCGCGCCCTGGCGCTGCATGGCCCCACCCCCGAGCATCGGGTCAGCTTTGCGCCGGTGCGGCGGGCCGCCGGCCTGCCACCGCTGCGGCGGCCGCGGACCGCTTCTTCCGCCGCCCGGGAAGCGCAAATGAGCTTGTTCGAGGAGGTCGCCGCCGGACCATGCCATTAGCCTCCCCTGAGAACCCCCGGGATGCGCTGGCCCCCGTGACGCCGATTCCGGAGCGCCCGGCAACCTCCGCGCGGCGCTGGTATCAGCACCGGCTGGTCGGACTGCTCTTGGCCATTCTCTGCTTCGAGATGGGTATCTTTCTGGTCGCCTTCCCCTGGTCGCGCTATTGGGATCTCAACTACTTCTCCTGGCTTTCGCCCGGATGGCGGGAGCTGTGGATTGACCCGTACTTCCGCGGCGCCGTCAGCGGCTTTGGCGTGGCCGACCTCTACTTGTCCCTTCTGGAAGTCCTTCACCTGCAAGGGCTGGCCTTACGCCGGCCGCCAGGCTAGCTCACGCCGGCCCGGCCGGGGATATTTCCGTTTACCCGCGGCGTTGAATCCGGCAACCTGGCATCATGGCTGAACTTCGGATTCCAGTTCTCGACCTGGCGATCATCGTCGTCTACCTGGCCGGCATTCTGGCTGTCGGCGTGCTTTCCACGCGCCGGGGCAAGACCACGAGCAGCTTCTATTTCCTGGCCGGACGAAGCCTGCCGTGGGGCTTCGTCGGCGCGGCCTTGTTCGCTTCCAACATCTCCACGATCCACCTGGTCGGACTCGCCGCTTCCGGGTACAACGAAGGGTTGGTCTGGGGCAACTTCGAGTGGATGGCCTCTTTCACGCTGGTGCTGCTTGCCCTGGTGTTCGCCCCGTTCTACTTCCGCAGCAGGATCTCCACACTGCCGGAATTCCTGGAACGGCGCTACAGTCCGGCGTCCCGCTCGTTTCTGGCCTTCATGGCCATCGTGGCGGCGCTGTTTATTCACATTGGGATGAGCCTGTACGCCGGAGCGGCCGTGTTTCAGCAGTTCTTCGGCATCGACGTGATCACCTCCATCACCGTCGTCTCCGTCATTGTCGCCATCTACACCGTGCTCGGCGGCCTCCGGGCGGTGGTGGTGACCGAAACCATCCAGACCGGAATCTTGCTGCTCGGCGCGTTGCTGGTCACCGTCTTCGCGATCCTGGCCTTGCCCGAACATGGTATCCGGACGCTGGCCGAGTTCCGGGCCGCCGTCAAACCGGGACAACTGAGCATGCTGCAAACTGACAGCCAGGTGGGGTTGAACTGGTACGCCGTATTTCTTGGCTACCCGGTGCTCGGCGTATGGTACTGGTGCACGGACCAGACCATCGTCCAGCGGGTGCTGGGCGCCCGGACCCGGCGCGACGCGCAGATCGGCCCGATTTTCGCCGGCTTTCTGAAACTGCTGCCGGTCTTCCTGCTGGTGCTGCCGGGAGTGATCGGCTATGTCCTGTTTCGGGACATCATTGGCAGTGACAGCAACCAGACCCTGCCGGTAATGATCAACCAGCTTGTGCCCACCGGATTGAAGGGCCTGATCTCCGCCGCCGTGCTGGCCGCCTTGATGAGCACCATCGCCGCGGCGCTGAACAGCTCCGGCACCCTGGTGGCGGTGGACATCGTGAAGCGCTTGAGGCCGCGAATCTCCGACCAGGCGCAGGTGGGCATCGCCCGGCTCAGCTCGGTGGTCATCATGTTGCTGGCCGTGCTGTGGTCCACGCAGGGCGGCCGCTATTCCAGTATTTTCGAGGCGATCAATGCGATTGCGGCCGACCTGGCTCCCCCCATCACCACGGTCTTCCTGTTCGGGGTCTTCTGGCGCCGCGGCACCAGAGAAGCCTCGCTGGCCACGCTCACGCTCGGCTTCCTGATCGGGGCGGCCAGCTTCGTCCTGGACCTGCCGGTCTTCGGAACCCGGAAATTGATCACCCACACGCTGGGGATCGGTTTCATGATGCAGGCGTGGTGGTCCTTCGTGATTTGCAGTGTCTTCTTCGTGACGGTCAGCCTACTGACGCCGCCCCCGCGCCGCGAGAACGTGGACGGGTTGACCTGGCAGAACCCGCTGGCCGTAATCGCCGGGGAGAAGGTGGCCGGCGCCGCGGACCCGAGAGTCCTGGCCGGTTTGCTGCTGGCGACCCTGGCCGTTCTGTATTACGTGTTCCGCTGAGAGCGGCGGCGCCCGGCGGGCCCGGCATCAGAAGGTAGCCAGCCATCCGCCGTCGACGTAGACCACCTGCCCGGTCATGAAATCGGAGGCCGGAGAAGCCAGGAACACCGCCGGCAGAGCGATATCCTCCGGTCTGCCCCACCGCCCCAGCGGCGTCCTTTGTTTCACCCAGGCGTCGAACTCCGCATCGCTCCACAGCGGCTCGGTGAGTTCGGTGGTGATGTAGCCGGGAGCGATCGCGTTCACGTGGATGCCCTGGCCGGCCCAGTCCACCGCCAGTGCCTTCGTCAACTGGCCGATACCGCCCTTCGATGCCGTATAAGCCGCGGTGGTTTTCCGGGCCGCCGCCGTCATCAGGGAGGCGATGTTGATGATCTTGCCACTCTCGCCCGCCCCGATGAGGGAGCGAGCGAAGGCCTGCGAGAGCAGAAACGCGGCCGTCAGGTTCAGCGAGAGCGTCTCGTTCCAGTCGGCCAGCGGCATCTGTTCAGCCGGCCCGCGGCGAGTCGTCCCGGCAGCGTTGACCAGGATGTTCGGGCGGCCGGCGGCGGTGACGACCTCCTCGTACCAGGGTCCGATCTCTTCGCTGCGCATCAGATCGAACGGGCGGATGGTCACCTTCCGTCCCAGGCCGCCGATCTCGCCGGCTGCCTTCTCCAGGCCGGCGCGGCCCCGGGCCACGAGGATCAGATCAGCGCCGGCCGCTGCCATGGCGTGGGCGATTCCGAACCCGATACCGCGGCTGCCGCCGGTCACCAGAGCAAGTTTT
>CAZXVW010000145.1:0-10977 GCA_964644025.1 uncultured Solibacteraceae bacterium
TGCTGAGACTGCCGCCGGGCAAATTGGAGGGCATCCTGGAAGAGGCGGCGCAGGGTCAGGTGGTCAGCGTGGCGAACCTGAATTCGCCCTCGCAGGTGGTGATTGCCGGCCACACCGGCGCCGTCGAACGGGCGGCCGGCCTGGCCAAGGCAGCCGGCGCGCGCCGGGCGGTCCTGTTGCCGGTGAGCGCCCCGTTCCACTGTCCCCTGATGGGGCCCGCCCAGCAAAAGCTCAAACCCGACCTCGAGGCCACGGAATTCCGGGATCTTGCTGTTCCCCTGGTGAACAACTGGCAGGCGCGGGAGATCCGCAGGGGGGAAGAAGCGCGCCGCGGCCTCTACGAGCAAGTCCCGAATCCGGTCCGATGGGTGCAGTCCGTCCGCTACCTGGCCGCGCAGGGCGTGGACCGGTTTGTCGAAGTGGGCCCGGGTGCGGTGCTGACCGGCTTGCTCAGAAACATTGACCCGAAACTCACCGGAGTGAAGTTCCGGGAGCCCGGGGACTGGGCGGAAATCAAGGGACGGATTTGAACCGCCCCTCACCGGGGACGGGCTCAGGCCTTCGGTGGCCTGGGAAGCACCTTCCAGTTGGCTTCGTCGAAGTACAGCACGCGGTTTTCCCGGTAAGCCTGCACGGCCATGGAGATCACTACCTGGGCCTTGGCTCCGGTTTCCACATCCAGATGCGGCTTCTCGCGAGTCCGGACACAGTCCAGGAAGTTCTTGATGTGGATCTCGACCATGTCTTCCCTCTTTACCGGGATCCGGATGTCCACCGTGCCCCACTTGGCGGCGTAAGCCTCATCGATCACGTTGCGTGAGCCCCCTCGCTCGGAATAATCCGGCCTCACCGTGATGTAGGGGGCGTACCGTTCGAACATGCCATGTTCCACCATGATCACCGTTCCCAGGTGTCCGCGGATGAGGCCGGGGATGTGCTGGGAATTCGCCATCGAGGAACTGAGCACGAGCGAGTGGCCCTTCTTGTAATCGGCGAGCAGGTGGAAGGTGTCGGGAACCTCGCGGTCATGGAACACATAGATGCCGCCGGCGGCCGTCACCCGGTAGGGGAACTGGGGCTCGTCCCAACAGATGTTCAACGGGGCCACCACGTGATAGAAGAGGTCCGTGGCAATACCGCCGGAATAATCCCAGTACTTGCGGAAACGGAAGTAACGGTCGGGATCGTAAGGCCGTTTCGGCGCCGGGCCGAGCCACATCTTCCAGTCGATGTACTCCTCCCCCTTACCGTTGGGACCGGCGTTGGGATCGATGGGCCAGTTCCACTCGCCGTTCTTGGAGTTGCGGTGATAGGAGCCCTGGCTCATGATCATCTGGCCGATCATGCCATCGGCGATCGCCTTCTTGGCCTTGTACCACTGATCCGCCGAGGTGGTTTGCGAACCCACCTGGAGCACGCGCTTGGTCGCCTTGACGGTCTCGACGAGCTGCCGGGTCTCCTTGATGGTGTGGCACATCGGCTTCTCGAGGTAAACGTCCTTGCCGGCGCGCATCGCCTCGATCGCCATCCTGGCGTGCCAGTGATCAGGGGTAGCGATGTAGACCGCGTCGATGGAGTCGTCAGCCAGCAGTTCGCGGTAGTCGAGATAACCCTTGCAATGATAGCGTTTCTTGTTCTCGTCGACTCGTTTTTTCCAGACATCGCAGACCGCCACCAGTTGGCAGGCGCCGGTCTCCTCGCCGATCCTCTGGTAGTAACGGGCCAGGTGGGAGCCGCGCCCGCCCACGCCGATAATGCCGATATTGATTTTGTCGTTGGCGCCAAGAACCCGGCTGGGGGCGCCGATGCCAAGCGCCGTTCCCATCACCCCGGCGCTTCTCAAAAAATCCCTGCGGTTCAGCGGATCATCGCTTGTTGCCATTTGCTGTTCCTCACTCTCTTGCTTCCGGAAACAATCTGAATAAGAGTCCAATCGGAGCGTCAACCACATTCTATCGCCGGGCCGGATCATCGTCAAAACGGACCCAATCGCCCCGGAATCGCTTTCCGGCCCCAGCGCCGCCGGCCGGCGGACGCCTTCCCGCGGCCAAAACCAGATTGCTGTGGCCTGGTGGCATCACATACAATAAGGAATTCTTACGGCTGATCCCATGGACCACATTCTCTCCATCGTGCTGTGGACCCCGCTGGCCGGGCTGCTCGTGCTGCTGTTCATCCCCTCCTCGAAGGAACGTGCCATCAAGCTCTGGGCCAACATCGCCTCCTTCATCGGGTTCCTGGTTTGCTTGCCGCTGGTGTTCGCCTGGGACCGGAGCCAGGATTTCCAGTTCGTCGAGAGAGCGGACTGGATTCCGTCGATCGGCGCCTCTTATCATCTGGGCATCGACGGCTTCAGCCTGCTGCTGGTGGTGCTCACCGGGCTGCTTGGTTTCCTTGCGATCCTGTCGAGCTGGAGCGCGATCGACCACCGGCTGAAGGAATACTACGCTCACTTCCTGCTGCTGCAAACCGGCCTGATGGGCGTGTTCATGGCGCTGGACTTCTTCCTGTTCTTCCTGTTCTGGGACCTGATCCTGATACCGATGTACTTCATCATCGCCATCTGGGGAGGCCCGCGGCGCGTCTATTCGGCGATCAAGTTCGTCATTTACACGCTGGCCGGTTCGGTGCTGATGCTGCTCGGCATTCTGACCATGTACTTCGAGCACGGCAGCCAGTTCGGTGAATACACGTTTGACATCAATGCGCTGATCGAGACCCCGCTCCCTCCGGCGATGCAATGGTGGGTGTTCTGGGCGCTGTTCGTCGGCTTCGCGGTGAAGGTGCCGATGTTCCCGTTCCACACCTGGTTGCCGGATGCCCACACGGAGGCCCCCACGGCCGGCTCAGTGGTTCTGGCCGCTGTATTGCTGAAGATGGGCACTTACGGTTTCCTGCGGTTCTCGCTGCCGCTGCTGCCGGACGCCGCCAAGGATCCCAAGGTCATTTCGGTTGTCTCGGCGCTCTCCATCATCGCCATCGTTTACGGCGCGCTGGTATGCCTGATGCAGAAGGACTGGAAGAGGCTGGTCGCCTATTCCTCGGTCAGCCACATGGGCTTTGTGACGCTGGGCATGATCGCCCTGAATCCGGCCGGCATCGCCGGTTCAATCCTCCAGCAGATCAACCACGGAATTTCAACCGGCATGCTCTTCTTGATCGTCGGCGTGGTCTACGAGCGCCGCCATACGCGGATGATTGCCGAATACGGCGGCCTGCTCCGGGTGATGCCCGTTTTCACGATCGTTTTCCTGTTCGCGGCGCTGAGTTCCATGGGGGTGCCGCCGCTCAATGGTTTCATCGGAGAAATCACGGTGCTGCGGGGCGTTTACCAGATCAAGTTCAGTTGGGCCTTCTGGTGCGTGGTGGGGATCGCGCTGGGCGCCTCGTACCTGCTCTGGCTGTTCCAGCGGACCATGCTGGGGCAGACGACGGAAAAGAACCTGGGCCTGAAGGACCTGAACGCGAGGGAGATCGCCTACTTTACTCCGTTGGTCCTGTGGGCCCTGTGGATCGGCATTTACCCGAAACCGTATTTCGAGATTCTGGAGCGGCCGGTAGCGCAAATCGTCGAGCGCGTCCAGCCGGGCTACTACGCCAGCCACAACCTGCCGAACCCGCTGGACAAGTCGGCCTCAGCCCGCCTGAGGGCGCCCGGGGAAGCAGGCGGCCGCTGATTCTCCCGGCAAGCGGTCACCTGGCGTGATCCCCGTTTGTCCTTCCCGATGCCCTCCCGCTGTCCTTGCGTGGAGGGGTCAGCAGACGCGCCGGCAACCGGGATAGGTAGGTGAGCCTTTCGATGACCGGCAGCAGGCGCCGGACGAACTTGCCATGGAAAATCAGGCTGCCGAGCACCAGCACCGGGTGGGGAATGGTAGTGACGCAGCGGGAGCACACCCCGATTTCGCTGGCCCTGCCCTGGGCGTGGAGTCGCCGCATCCGCCGAAGCTGCGGCGAATTCCAGATTTCCTCTAATGACTGCTCTCCAATCCGGCCGGCCGGCCGGCCGCCGAGCATATAGCTCTGGCAGCATGGGTAAACGTCGCCGTTGTATTTGACGTACGGCGGGCCGCGCCAGAGGTAGTGGCAGGGGTGTTTCCAGTCATCGGCCGGGTGCCGGGCCTCCGGCTGCAACACGTTCGTTTCATCCTGCTTGATGCGCACCTGGTCCACTCCCGGCACGGACCGCCAGAACCGCATGAATTCTTCGGTTTCGCCGGCATTACCGTCCAGTTGGACCATCTGGACCACCACCTGGAGCCTGGCGCCGCGCTCCTTTTTCATTCGCGCGAACCGCACGAAGTTGTCGCGCACCTGCTCGAAGCGCGCCCCTTTGCGGTAGGTCTCGAAGGACTCCTTGGTGGCGCCGTCGAAGCTGAAGGTCATATGGGCGAGCGGGGTAGCGAGCAGGCGCGCCGCGGCTTCCTCATCGAGCAAGGTGCCATTAGTGGAAAGCAGCGTATAGATATGATGGCGCTCGCAGTATTCAATCCGTTCGAAGATTTTCCGATCCAGCAGCGGCTCCCCAAGGCCGACGAGCATCATGTGCTCAGCGGTGTCGCCGGCTTCGGTGACCAGGCGCTCGAAGATCTCGTCGCTCATGTCCTGTTTCGGCTGCGGGAGGGTTTCGCGGGCGCACATGGGGCAATGCAGGTTGCATTTGGCCGTCGTTTCGACGATGTACTCCACCGGCATCGCGTCGAGAATTTCCCGCCGCCGAAGATATCCCCACAGCAGCTTAGCCCTGTTCCAGGCGCGCATGACGTACTGGTACCATTCTAGCCGCCGGGCGGCGGCCGGCATCGCGTACAATAAGGCAGGGGCATGGAAATCACGATCACCGGGGGCACCGGGTTCCTTGGCAAACAATTGATCGCAAGCCTGGTGTCGGCGCAACATTCGGTTCGTGTTCTGGGGCGATCGCCGAAGACCGGTTTGACCCGGGCGGCCCAGGTCTTCCTTTGGGACGCATTGCAGGGCGACCCGCCGCCGGATAGCCTGGCCGGAGCCACCGCGGTGGTTCACCTGGCCGGCGAGCCGGTGGCGCAGCGCTGGACGCCCGAGGCCAAGCGCCGGATTCGTGAAACCCGCATCCAGGGAACGCGACGTCTGGTGAGCGCTTTCTCCCGCATGGCAAAACCTCCTTCCGTGCTCATTTCGGCGTCGGCAATCGGCTTCTACGGCTCCCGCGGCGATGAGGTTTTGACCGAGAGCTCCGGGCCGGCCACGGGCTTTCTGGCCGAAGTCTGCCGGGATTGGGAGGCTGAGGCTGACCGAGCAGAGGCGCTGGGCGTCCGGGTGGTGAAACTGCGAATCGGAGTGGTGCTGGGTGCCGGCGGCGGTGCCCTGGCACAGTTGCTGCCGCCGTTCAAAATGTTCATCGGCGGGCAGGTGGGATCCGGCGAGCAGTGGATGTCCTGGATCCACCTGGACGACGTCATCGGTCTGATCCGCTTCGCCATGGAAACGCCGTCACTGGAAGGGGCGGTGAACGCGACGGCACCCAACCCGGTTCGCAATGCTGACTTCACTCGCGTGCTGGCCCGGACCCTGCGGCGACCGGCGCTGTTTACCGTGCCCGCCAAGGCGCTGACGGTATTGTTCGGAGAGATGGCGGAAATGCTCCTGGGCAGCCAGCGCGCGCTGCCCGCCGCGGCCGAGCGGGCTGGTTACAAGTTCTCCTACCCCGACCTCGGCCCGGCGCTCAAGAACCTGCTATCGTGACGAGCGGCGCGGGTTCGCCCGACCAAGATGGCGGGCCCGTCTCCGGCGGTGGAGGCGCTTAAAGGGAAATGAAGATCCGTATGGCTTTCGGCCTGGCTTTCATCTTGCTGCTGTCGGCGGGCCTGGCGGCTGGCGGTCCGGACCGGCCCCCGGACGCCCCGCCGGCGATCATCCCGCAACCGGTAAGCATCACGGCCACCAGCGGCGAGTTTCGGCTCTCCCGGCAAACCGTCATCCTGACTGACGCAGCGACGCAGCCAGTGGGAGAGTACCTTTCCGCCGCTCTGGCGCCCGCCCTGGGCTTTCCTCTGAAGGTGGGGAGGCTGGGCAGGCAACGCGACAACAGCATCGTTCTCGGCACTGACGCTTCGCTTGGCCGCCTCGGAGCAGAAGGCTATCTGCTGTCGGTCAGCCCGGAACGGGTCCTCATCCGGGCGCTCAAGCCGGCCGGGGCTTTCTATGGCTGCCAGTCGCTGCGGCAACTGCTGCCGCCTGCTATTTACGCGGCGGCCGCCCGGGGCGGCGTCGCCTGGCGCATACCCTGCGTGCGCATCGAAGACCATCCGCGTTTCCAGTGGCGCGGCGCCATGGTCGACGTCGCCCGCCACTTCATGCCCAAGCAGTTCCTGTTGAAATTCATCGACCTGCTGGCGATGCACAAGATGAACGTGCTTCACCTGCATCTCACTGACAACCAGGGCTGGCGCGTCGAGATCAAGAAATACCCAAAGCTGATCCGCGTCGGCTCGATCCGGGCCACCGAACGCATCGGCCAGCCGGGCGAGAAGCTGGCACCCGACGCCGTCCCTTACGGCGGCTATTATTCGCAGGCGGATCTTCGCGAGATCGTGGCCTACGCCCGCCGGCGCTACGTGCGGGTCATGCCGGAGATCGAAATGCCGGGCCACTGCGAGGCGGCGATCGCAGCCTACCCGGAGCTTGGCAACACGGCAAAACAACTGGAGGTCAGCACGCACCGGGGCATCAGCAAGAACATCTTCAACGTGGACGAGAAGACCATCCACTTTCTCCAGGACGTGCTAGCGGAGGTTCTCGACATATTTCCCGGCAGGTTCATTCATGTCGGCGGTGACGAAGTCCCCAAGGACCAGTGGAAAGCCAGCCCGCGGGCTCAGGCGCGGAGGAAGCAACTCGGACTGAAAAGCGAAGAGGAACTGCAGAGCTACTTCATGCGCCGCATGGATGAGTTTCTCGCCGCCCACGGACGCCGCCTGGTGGGCTGGGATGAAATTCTGGAGGGAGGGCTGGCTCCGGGCGCTGTGGTGATGTCCTGGCGCGGCGTTGAGGGTGGCATCGCTGCGGCCCGGGCCGGGCACGACGTGGTCATGGCCCCGAATACCTATACTTATTTCAACCGCCGGCCGGCGCACGGTCGCGGCCGCCGCTTCCTGCCACTCGAAAAGGTGTACCACTACGATCCGGTGCCCCGCGAGCTGACGCCCGCCGAAGCCCGGCACATCCTTGGTACCCAGGGCCAGCTCTGGACGGCCTTGATCCTATATCCGGACCAGCTCGAGTACATGGCGTTCCCGAGGCTGACAGCGCTCGCCGAGGTCGCCTGGACTCCCGCCGGCCGGAAGGATTACGCGGCGTTCCTCCAGCGGCTTGCGGTTCAGGTGGAGCGCTTCCGCGTGCTCGGTGTTAACTTCTCCGGGTGGGAGAACAAATAGGCCGGCCGCAAACCTGATCCTGCCGCCGGATCAGACCGGATTCAGGATATAATCCCATTACTGTCGTCAGGGATGCGAACGGGTCTCACCGGTCGCCAGCGCCCTGCCGGGGGTCCTCGAGCCCATCCGAGCCGTAAGAGACGACCGCAGCCCACTGGCGCCAGCGGGTTGCAGGCCGCGCGACGACAGAGTGGAGACGTTTCCCATGGCCGCTCCCAAGCCTTCCCTGTCAAAGAAAATCATCCAGACGGTGCTCGGCAATAAGCCGCCGGTCCCAGCGGACGGTGATCTCGAATACCTCGGGTACGAAATTACGGCTGGTTTCCAGCGGTTCAACCAGAAGGACGAAGTCTTCCGCCGATCCTGGTGGGATGAAACGGTGAAAAGCGACGCGGTGACGACCTTTTATAGAACGCACCGCGAACCGTTGCGGAACTGGCGCCGCGCTGATGGATTTGCGCAAAGAGATTACGCGTTCCGGAACGCGGCCTGGCACATCAGTGACCTGTTCACCGAGAGGCATCGTCAGCAAGGCCGTCGCGAG
This sequence comes from uncultured Solibacteraceae bacterium, assembly GCA_964644025.1. Lineage (GTDB taxonomy): Bacteria > Acidobacteriota > Terriglobia > Bryobacterales > Bryobacteraceae > CAZXVW01. The sequence goes on from CAZXVW010000145.1 coordinate 7,960, forward strand.
GGGTTTACCGACGCGTTTACCCAGAACAGCGCTCCGGCTTCCCGCAAGGCCGAGTTCGAATCCCCGGAGGCGGCGGCAAGGGAAATCAAGACCGTCGCCCGGGCGCTGGGGGCCGACGGCGCCGGCGTCACGGTACGGGATCAGCGCTGGATGTACAGCGAGAAATACCAGGAGCTGATCCGCCGCTCGGCCCCAAATGACATTCCCGAGGACTTGAAGTGGGTCATTGTCATTTATCGGGGCATGGACTACGGCCTGGTGCGCACCGCGCCGTCGGCGCTGGGCAGCGCGGCCTCCGGCCTGGGGTATTCCCGTGATGCGGCGATTGTCATCTCCCTGGCGCAGTACATCCGGAACCTGGGTTACCGGGCGGTGGCTTCCCAGAACGATTCCGCGATGTCGATTCCCTATGCGATTCATGCCGGTCTTGGCGAATACGGGCGTCTCGGCCTGCTCATCACGAAGGATTTCGGCCCCCGGGTGCGCCTGGCGAAGGTCTTCACGGACTTGCCCCTGGCGCCGGATGAACCGGTGAATTTCGGGGTCAAGAAATTCTGCCGCATTTGCAAGCGGTGCGCCGAAGCCTGCCCGGCCGGGGCGCTCCCGCTGGGAGAACCGGCGGGCGATTCCGAAAGCCGGTCAACCCTGAAGGGCGTCAAGAAGTGGAGCGTGAACGCGCCGAAGTGCTTCGCCTACTGGGCGGCTCAGAACACGGACTGCTGCACCTGCATCCGTGTCTGTCCGTACAACAAGGACTATACGAAATGGCTTCACCGCCTTGGGCGGTGGCTGGCCGGCACGCGGCTGCGCCGACTGGTCCTCAAGCTCGATGACGCACTGGGCTACGGACAGCGCCTCCGGCCTTCCTCCTGGTGGAAACACGCCGAAAATCGGGACAGGAACCCAAGGGAGATTTTTTGAGCCGGCGGCTACAGCATCCAAACCACAAGATGTAGTATAGCCCAGCCGCACTCAGGGTAATACGGACGGCGAAGCGACGCCGTATCGCGGCCCAGGTTGTGGTCCGGGCGATTTCGAAAAATCGTACTTGGGTTCCTGTCCCGGTTTTCCTGGAAAGCTGTGACAGAATAATAAAGAGAGGCGTGCCATGAACGGCTTGAAGACGGTTCTGCTGCTCGGGCTGATGAGTGGTCTGTTGCTGGTAGGCGGGGAAGCGCTGGGCGGCCGGCGAGGCCTGATCATCGGCCTGGTCATTGCCATCGGACTGAACTTCTTCAGCTACTTTTTCTCCGACAAGATGGCGCTGGCCGCGTACCGCGCCCAGCCGGTGACTCCGGAACGGAATCCGGAAATCTATCGCCGCGTGGCGCCGCTGGTTCAGAACCTCTGCCGGCGCATGGATCTGCCGACGCCCAGACTCTGGGCGATCCCGGACGAATCACCGAACGCCTTCGCCACGGGTCGGAACCCGAAACACGCCTCGGTGGCGGTCACGGCCGGAATTCTCCGCCTGATGAATGATCGGGAGATCGAGGGAGTGCTGGCACACGAACTGGGCCACGTGAAGCACCGGGACATCTTGATCAGCTCGATCGCCGCCACCATCGCCACGGCCATCACCTTCCTGGCCCGGATGGCCTTTTTCTTCGGTGGCTCCCGTGACGATGACGAGGGCGCGAACCCGATGGCCGGGCTCTTCATGCTGATCCTGGCGCCGATCGCGGCCTTGCTGATCCAGATGGCAATTTCGCGCACCCGCGAGTACGCGGCCGACGCCGCGGCAGCGAAATACGCCGGTTCGCCGGACGGTCTGATCAGCGGCTTGCGGAAATTGGAGACCTGGTCCCGGCGCATCCCCATGAACGCCTCGCCGGCGCATGAGCACATGTTCATCATCAAGCCTTTCAGCGGTAAGGCAATGATGCGGCTGTTCTCAACCCACCCTCCCACGGCTGAGCGGATTGCGCGCCTGGAAAAGCTCCGTTACCAATCCACCGATTTTTGAACCGGGCCAATGGGATCGCCTCACCTCCGCGCGCCGGTATCGGTATCGCGCTCGCCTGCCGCGGCCGTACGGGAGCGGCTTGCTGCCTAAGTTGCCCGCTTCATCGCCCGCGGGATATGCTTATAGGTTTGACTCCGAAGCGACTTCGCGCTTGCCAATCTGAAGCTCTGTAATCTTCGAGAATCACTATGCAGAATCTCCAACACATCGCACCGTTCATCGGCCTTCTTGGCATGGTCTGCGCCCTCATCGTGTACGGTCTGGTCATCCGCCAGCCGGCCGGCAACCAGAAGATGAGAGAGATCGCGGAAATGATCCACGCGGGAGCGATGGCGTTCCTCCGGCGCGAGTACACCATCCTCGCGGGTTTCGTGGTCATCGTGGCCGGCCTGCTGGCCTGGAAAATCGCCCCGCAAACAGCGTTATGTTTCATCAGCGGGGCCATCTGTTCCATGCTGGCCGGATTCACCGGAATGCAGGCGGCCACCAGGGCCAACGTGCGGACCAGTGAAGCCGCCCGCTCGAAAGGAATGGCCGACGCACTGCTGGTGGCTTTCAATGGCGGTTCGGTGATGGGTCTGGCGGTGGCCGGCCTCGGACTGCTGGGCGTGGCGGCCTTCGCGGCCATTTACGCCGACCCGCAGCAGGCCGCCAACATCAACGGCTTCGCCATGGGCGCCAGCTCCATCGCCCTGTTCGCCCGAGTGGGCGGCGGCATCTACACCAAGGCCGCCGACGTGGGCGCCGACCTGGTAGGCAAGGTCGAAGCCGGTATTCCTGAGGACGACCCGCGCAACCCCGGCGTCATCGCCGACAACGTGGGTGACAACGTAGGTGACACGGCCGGCATGGGGGCCGACATCTTCGAGTCCTACGTCGGCTCGATGGTCGCCACCATCGCCATTGCGGCCACGCTGCCGCTGGCCGCCTTGCAGAAGCTGGCGGCGGATGGCGCAGCGGCCGCGGAGTTGCGCTCTCATCTGATGGCGCTGCCGGTGATCCTGGCCGCGGTGGGCTTGGTGGCCTCGCTGCTCGGCAACGTCTCCGTGCAG
>CAZXVW010000146.1:0-10955 GCA_964644025.1 uncultured Solibacteraceae bacterium
CCCGGTCTGGTTCATCAGCAGGATGTAGATACCGATCAGCGCCGCGCCGAAGCCCGCCTTACCCGCGATAGCCGGAACACGGGATGCAGACCGGCCGGCCGTCGCGGAAACGCACGTAGCGTTCGAAGACATACTCGCCGCAAACCGAACAGAGGGATTTGTTGAAGGAACCCTTCGGCGGCGTGTAAGAAAAATCCGGCCGCTCCGCCACCGCGAAAATCTCCTCGTCCGGCAGCGCGAGCGTCCAGTCGATCACCTGCTGGGTGACCGCCTCCGGAATTTCCGACGGTTCCACGCCGCGTTTCCGGTAAGAGAAGAACTCCATTTTCCCCAGTTCGTCCAGAAACGCCGGCTTCAACGAGTAACGGACCGGTGTCTTGCCCGGGTACCAAAACGTAGCTCCGAGCTTTCCCCAATAGGTCTTCTCGATCAGCGTTTTCCCAAACGTGGCGCCGGTGGCGACCTGGATGCCGTCGATCAGGCACGCCTGGGGATGACCTTCCCCCGATTCAGCGATCACGTGCAGCCCGTGATTCTTCTCCCGGGCAATGGCCAGCCGTTCCAGCGCCAGTTGCCCCATCCGGAACCCTAAGGGCAGAAACGGGCACCGGTGACCGTGAAACTCAAACGCCCAATCAGGCGGCATCAAACCCTTGACAGAACTGCTCATTGCGAAAGACTCCTTTCTCTAGCTTCAGACTCCCAATCCCCCGGGGCGGCACCCCTCGATCTGTTCGACTCTGCCGGCCCCTCTTCACGGGACCTGCTCCGCGGCGGTCCCGGGTTCGCCGTCCCGCACGAAATATCTCCGGAACCGCAGCGAGACATTCACCAGCGAAATCAGCACCGGCACCTCGACCAGCGGCCCGATCACCGCCGCGAAAGCCTCGCCCGAGTGAATCCCGAACACCGCCACCGCCACCGCGATGGCCAGTTCGAAGTTGTTGCTGGCCGCGGTAAAGGAAAGCGTGGTCGTCTTGGAGTAGTTTTCCCCGAATTTCCGGCTGAGCCAGAAAGACGACAGAAACATGATGACGAAGTAGAGCAGCAGGGGCACTGCGATCCGTAACACATCGAGCGGCAGCCGCACGATGTAGTCCCCCTTGAGCGAGAACATGACCACGATCGTGAATAACAAGGCAATCAGCGTGACGGGCGAAATCTTGGGGATGAACCGTTTCTCGTACCACTGCTTTCCCCGGGCGCGCACCAGGAAGTAACGTGTCAGCAGTCCCGCCACGAAGGGTATACCCAGGTAGATCAGCACGCTCTCGGCAATCTGCGTGATGGAAACGTCCACCACCGATCCCTTGATGCCGAACAACGGCGGCAACAGCGTCACGAAGATCCAGGCATAGACGGAATAAAAGAAAACCTGGAAAACCGAGTTGAACGCCACCAGGCCGGCCGCGTACTCGGCATCGCCGCCAGCCAGGTCGTTCCAGACGATCACCATCGCGATGCAGCGCGCCAGGCCGATCATGATCAGTCCCACCATGTATTCCGGGTAGCCGCGCAGCAGCGCAACGGCCAGCAGGAACATCAGGATTGGTCCGGCAACCCAGTTCAGCACTAGCGAAAGACCAAGCACCCGGGTGTTGCGGAAGACCTCGCCCAGTTCGTCGTAGCGGACCTTCGCCAGCGGCGGGTACATCATCAGGATCAACCCGATGGCGATCGGAACCGATGTCGCGCCGAGCTGAAAGGACGTAATTACATTAACCACCGCCGGTGCCAGATAGCCGAGGCCGACTCCGCCCGCCATGGCCAGAAAGATCCACAGCGTCAGGTACCGGTCCAGGAAAGACAATCGCCGCGAAATACTCGCCGCCACCGCCAGTCTCCTCCCTTGATGAATTCGTTCCTCATCCGTCTCCGATCGCAAACCGTCGGATCCAATCATTCTTTTATGCCCATATCGCCATGAATAGGCCAAAAAAAGAGACTTACCGCGCTCCCACCAGGGCCTGCTGCGTTTCCAGGTTCTGCTGCAAGACGGCCTCAATGCAGCCAAAAAAGCCGTCCAGGCATCGGCACCGGAGAGAGTAATGGCTCTGGGTCCCTTTCTTGCGAACCGCAACGAGACCGGTCTCCTTCAAAATCGCCAGGTGCTTGGAAACAGTGGACTGGTCCGACCCCACCAACTTTGTCAGCTCGCCGACACAGAGGGTTTTCTGGCGGAGGGCATCCAGGATCATGAGCCGGCTCGGATGGGCCAGCGCCTTGGCGATGTTGGCACGCGCCTCGTAGACTTCAAACGGACGTACCTTCATGGCTCTATGGCAATATTACCACAGACTGCGCTCGAAGCCAACTCCGTTAGTGGAAGGGAGGTTCGCAATCGGGGGCCGGCTCGTCCGGGGGCACTTACCCAGGCGCATACCCCGCATCTTCAAAAGCAATTACCCCTGACTTCAACGGGGCACAGCGATCGATTCCTGCTTACGAGACCGCATTCGGCCGTCGGCGATGCTAGCGTCACTCTTATTTTGTCACCGAAAGCGGCCACATCGTATCTCTATAAATCTCAGGGGATGGAGTCCCCCTCAAAACCGCCAAGCAGTGCTGCTGATGACTCCTATCGCCAAAATTCGGGATGCGGTGGGGGTCGGAGCAGTCTGTACCTACCCCGCCGCCCGCCGGGTTCTTTCTCGTCCGGGCGTCCAAACCGCTTCCGAGGAACAGGAGACGGCCATAATTTTCTGGAAACGAGAATTGGAGAACACACGATGAGGAGAATGGGAATGATGGGTGCGGCGCTATGGATAGGCGCGCCGCTGGGAGCCGCGGAGGGTGACATCACGCTTCCGCATTTGACCTCCCATGACTGGATACTGCTTTGGGGAGTCTTGATCTCCGCCCTGATTGCTTTGGCATACGGCTATTATCTGGTGCGGCGTGTCATCCGCCAGCCTACCGGCACGGACAAGATGCGCGAAATCGCCGCCGCCATCGAGGAAGGCGCGATGGCTTACCTGGGCCGCCAGTTCCGCACCATGGCGCTGTTTGTCATCGCCATCACGATTTTGCTCTGGCTGATTTACCGCCCTGTTTATCCGGTGACGCCGGCGGGGGTCGCGTTGCCATTGCCGTTCGGCATCGCGATGGCGTTTCTGATGGGCGTGCTGGCTTCCTATGGCGCCGGTTACGTAGGCATGTGGCTGGCCGTGAAGGGAAATGTGCGGACGGCCACGGCCGCGCTGGATTCCTACAACAAGGCGCTCGAGCTGGCTTTCCGCGCCGGGGCCGTCTCGGGCATGTTCACCGTCGGTTTCGGCTTGCTCGGGGCCACGACGATCTTCCTGCTGTTCGCTGAGAACGCCATGAAGGTCCTGGTCGGCTTCGGCTTTGGCGGCTCGCTGGCCGCGCTGTTCATGCGCGTCGGCGGTGGGATCTACACCAAGGCGGCTGATGTGGGAGCCGACCTGATCGGCAAAGTGGAAGCGGGAATCCCGGAAGACGACCCGCGCAACGCGGCCGTGGTCGCCGACAACGTGGGCGACAACGTGGGCGATTGCGCCGGCATGGCGGCCGATGTGTTCGAGAGTTACGAGGTCACGCTGGTGGCGGCCATCATCCTTGGCGCGGCTGCCCTGCTCGATCCCGGCTTCAAGCAGTATTACGGAGTTCACGCCGCCCGGTTCGCGCTGAGCCTGGTGCTGTTTTGCCTGCTGATGCGGGCTCTCGGGGTCTTTACTTCCATCATCGGGATCGTCAGTGTGCGCGTCCGCGGGGCAATGAAAGATCCCATGCGGCCGATCACGCTGGGCTATTGGACCTCGGCTCTGACTTCAGTGGTCGGGTTTTTCCTGATCAATCATTTCTATCTCATTGATCCGGTCACTGGACGCCCGGATTACCGCTTCGCGCTGGCCGCCACCATCGGCATCGTCCTGGCGCTGGCCTCGCTATGGATCACTAACCGGTTCACCCATCCGGATTACCCCTCGGCCACCGAGACCGCTTACGCGACGCGCACCGGGCCGGCTACCATGCTGCTGACCGGCATGGCCAGCGGCATGGAAAGCTCGGTGTGGGCCATCGTGGCGATCGGCCTCACGATCGTAACCTCCGGGATCATTTTCGGGGGTAACCTGGCGCTAGCCGCTTACGGAATCTCGCTAGCCGGCCTCGGCTTGTTGACCACCACCGGCTTTATCCTCGCCATGGATACCTACGGCCCGATCACCGACAATGCTCAAGGCATTTTCGAGATGGCCCGGGTCGAGGCACGAGAACAGGTCAGCAAGAACCTTAACTGGCTGGATGCCATTGGCAACACCACCAAGGCTTTGACAAAGGGCCTGGCTATTGCCACCGCTGTGATCGCTGCCATTTCGCTGTTTCGCTCCTTCGCCGACGCGAGTCACCTGCAAGCCGTCGGCGTGCGGATTAACCTGCCCAACATTTTCGTCGGCTTGCTGATCGGCGGCGCGGTGCCGTTTCTGTTCAGCTCCTTCACGTTGAAAGCCGTCGGGCGCGCCGCTTACCAGATCGTCGAGGAAGTCCGGCGGCAGTTCCGTGAGATGCCCGGCATCATGGAATGGAAGCAAAAGCCTGACTACGGGCGTTGCGTCGATATCGTGACCGCCACGGCGCAGAAGGAACTCCTGGGACCGGGGATCCTCGCCATCTTTACTCCTATCCTGGTGGCGTTCTGGCTGGGAGCCGGTGCGCTAGGCGGCTACCTGGCCGGTGCGATTCTCACCGGGCAGTTGCTCGCCGTCTTCATGGCCAATTCCGGCGCTGTCTGGGACAATGCGAAGAAGAAGATCGAGGACGGGCTGCTGGGCGGCAAGGGCAGCGAAGCGCATAAGGCAGCCGTCGTCGGGGATACGGTGGGTGATCCCTTCAAGGACACCGCCGGGCCGGGGCTGAATCCGCTGATCAAGGTCATGAATCTGGTGGCTATCCTGGCCGCGCCATTCGCCATCCGCGAGATCGGCTGGGGCGTACGCGGACTCATCATTGCCGTCGCCGTGGCCGCGCTGGCGGTTGCGGTGTGGTTCAGCAAACGCGGCGGCATTCAGGGAATTGCGCCCGCCTCCGCTGCCGAAAACCCCGGGAGCGAGGCGGCCGAGTAACGCCTGCCGGATGGAAGCTTTCGCCGGTTGGGAGACGACGGGCGTCAGAGTTGCCGGCCGGCGAAAACGATTGCCCATCAGGGCTGCTGTTGCGACAGGCAGCCGTGCGGCAGGGGCTGCGGCCCCGGCCGGGCGAGGTGCGAATCGGGTAGTGTAGTCCCCCCTTACGTGCCCAACGGCCTTCGCCCGCCGGGCAACCCAGCCCCGCCGCGGGTCGAGCTTAATCTCTCGTCAGAAATGGAACTAGTTTGCCGCGGGTTAGCCGGTTGCCTTCTCTCCGCCGCAGCTCTTGGCCGTCGCCTTGAAACACAGCACCACCAGCAGAATGGCCACGATGGCGCCGACGATGGCGGGAATGACGTAGACATCACCGATCTGGAAGCCCCAATGGCCCACGACCGGTGACCCCAGCCAGCCACCCAGCCAGCCGATGGCGATCTTGCCAAACAAGGAGTCGATCCCTTCCAGGTAACGGTACCGGATAACGTAGTGAGCGATGACGGCCACCACCACCGCGATGACCAGCAACACCAGAAACGACGTGAAATTCATTCCGATCATTCTCGTCACTCTCCCTTGATCGGGCGTCTCTGCTTCAGAGACTCCTGTTGCTCGCGCGGCCCCTGGGGTGGCCGCGCCCCACACCAGCCTCCGTCTCGCTCCGCGAACCCCAGCGAGCCAACAGACGGATGCTTCCGGACAAGCAATCTTGCCCGTTCGCCGGCCTGACCCGTGTCAGGCGGCACAGATTTTTTCGGCCCGCGGCGCGCCCGCCGCCGCCATCGGCGGCAACGCCGGCGCCACCTCAGCCCACTCCCGGGCGCGCTCATCGATCACCCGGGCGATCTCGCCGTCCACGTATCCGGCGGGCATGTTCTTGGCGGCCCGGCAGCCCTCCATCCGGTAGATCCGCCGGAACACCTCTGGATGGTCAATCAACAGGCACGGGCTCCTCCGATCGTTGAGCCGCCGCTGTTCCCGCCGAATGGCGGCAAACACAGGATGGCGCTGGACGAAATCGTTCAGGCTGGAATATTCGCTGCGTCCATTGATAATGTCGAAGATATTGCCGCAGGCGACGGGCGCGAAAACGCAAGGGCTGATGTCGCCGTTGGCATAGATGTGAAAGTAGTACCTGCCCCCGGCGATGCACCCGCCCACCAGGCACCCGTCGTTCCAGAAATCGCCCAGGAAAATGGGCCGGTCCGTCTCGCGCCAGCGAATAATCGCTTCCCGCAACAGCGCGCGCTGGCGGGCCGTCACCATCAGGTCCGGCCGCGGCGAGCGCCCGATCGGCTGCAGCAGGAAAAACCACCCGAACAGGTCGCCCTCGGCGATGCGGAGATCAATGAACTCATCGCTGGCGATGGCCTCGGCGTTTTCCCGCGTCACCGTCGCCGAGAACCCGGTCATGACGCCGTGCTCGGCCAGCAAACGCCGGGCGCGCCGGTTCTTTTCGTAAATTCCGTGTCCCCGCCGCCGGTCGGTCTGGTGCTCAAAGCCTTCCACGCTGATGGCAGGGAACACGTTCCCCACTTTGCCCAGCCGGGCGGCGATCGTCTCATCGATCAGCGTCCCGTTGGTGTAAACCAGGAAGCCCCGCTCCGGGAATCGTTCGGCCAGGCGCGTGATCACCTGGTCCTTCTTCTCCCGCAGGAACGGCTCGCCGCCGGAAATCGTAATCAGGGTGACCCCCATATCGATGACCTGCTCGACGATTTCCACCAGCCGCTCGAACGGCAGGTCGCTGCCCGCGGCGGTGCTCTTGGCGTAACAGCCCGGACACTGCAGGTTGCAGCGGTCCGTCGGCTCGATAACCACCGTCGAAGGGCTGGCCCGCCCGCTCTGCTGGCCTTCGGTGCGCCGGTACACATCCGTCGAATAGGTCACCAGGAACCGCAGGATCGCTCGCGCCGCGGCGGGCCGCTCACGGATCAGGCGGTGCAGAAACGGCTTCAAGTGAGTGCCGAACCAATGAAGATGGGCGAGGGTCTCCGGGTCTTGCTCCGTCTCGTCCAGCGCGGTCCCTACCCGCTCGGTCAGCTTGTCAATGAAGAATTCCGGGTGAATCCGGAATCGCAGGGCAAGATCGACGCCTTTCACCGCGAACTGAAACGCGGGACTGGTCGGCGTCCATCCCGCCCGCGTCGCACGATGCCAACTTGAACTCCTCATAACCACCTCCACTTTCCCGCCCGGCCCCCGGCCGGACGCCCGTTGCTAGGCATGCTGTTCTCTGCTGCTTTGCCTCCTCCTCGCCAGTTCCACGAACGTGTTCACATCTTCTTGCCATTGCCGCAGCGCCCGCTGGGCGCTCCGGGCCGTCGATACCATCAGGGCCAGCTTGTCCATCAACGGCGCGCGTGGCCGCAGCGCGTCGCGGATCCGGCGAACGCTCCAGCTATAACCCCGATAGAACCTCTGGTGCGCCCGCAACACCGCTTCCTGCAATTGCCGGATCCCCAGACGCCCGTGATCGTAAACGCAATGCGCTCCGTCATAGAAGTTCCAGTCACCGGGAAAATCCGTGAAGATCAGGTGCGGGCGCATCTGGTCGAACAACGGCGTCCCGGGCAGCGGCGTCAGAATGCTCAGGTGCATCGTCTCCAGCTTTCCACGCCGCGCGAACGCCACGATCCGGTCGATCGATTCCTGGCCGTGCTCCGGTCCCGCCATGAACATCCCGTGAATCCAGAAACCGTAGTCGTGAAGAATCCGCGTGTCGGCCAGCAGCCGTCCCTCCAGCGCCCCCTGCCCCCGGTAGCCTTTCTTCCACTCGGAAGCAGTGGCCTCTTCCAGCGTCTCGTAGCCCACGTAAAGCATGTGCCCGCCGGCCTCCTGCAAGGCCTCCAGCAATGGCTTGTCCAGCAGCTTCCGCCGGCCGTCCAGCCACGGGAAGTCCACCCGCGCCTGCGCTCGGAAACCGAAACCGGAGCCTCGCATCCGTCCCATCAGTTGCCGGGTCCACCGGCGGTCCGAGGTGAAGTTGTCATCGTAGAAAAAGAACTGGCGGAACCCCTGCTCCGCGTAAGAGCAAAGATCCGCGTAGACCTTTTCCACCGACTGCCGCCTCACCCGCTGGCCGAACATCCGGCTCACCGAGCAGTAGGTGCAATTGTATGGGCAACCCCGCGAGGTCATCACCGGCAACTCATACAGATCCCGGCGCCGGAACCGCGCCAGCACCCTGTCAAAATCCTGCATCAAGGAGAAGTCGGGCGCGGGCAGCGAGTCCAGGTCCTCCACCGGGGGAGCCTCAATCACGCCCGGCTGGATCCCGCCGGCGGCGATCCGTTCAATTACGCTTTCTCCTTCTCCCCGCACCACGATGTCGCCGTGCTGCAGCGCTTCCCCCGGCAGGAACGTGGCATGAGTTCCCCCGATTACCACCGTCGTCGCGGGCGCCTCCCGCCGGATCCGGTCAGCCAGCGCGTAACCCCGCGCCGCCGTCGGCGTCATGATGCTGATGCCGGCCACGTCCGCCGAACACACATCGGCGTACGCCGCCTCGTTCTCCAGCAGTGATCCGGAGACATTCTCGTTGTAAACGGCCGCATCGTAGCCGCGCCGCCGCAAAATCGTGGCGAGCGTAATCGGCCCCAGCAACGGCCATTGGGCCAGCCAGACGTTGAACGGGCGTCCTGGCCGCCCGGCCGGTTCAATGAAGCGAACTTTTCGGGCGCCGGTCATGCCGGTTGCCTCCTCTGCCAATCACTCCAGCGGCGCCCGGACGATCATCCGGTCCGGTGCGCCAAAGGCCGGAAACGTCTCGCTGCGCTGCCCCCTGGCAGCGCCTGATTGCCGTTGGTAGGAAAGACCCGCCGCGGCGAAAGCTGTCTCGAAACTCCCGGCCCCGCCATCGGCCGGTCTTCGCCTATCTGGCTGTTATCCTTGAGATCTTCTAATGCGGTCTGTTCGGTGCTCTGTTCGAGCAGGGATGATTGCCGGCCCGCCGCCGGCCGCCCCCCAAGGGGCAGCAGATCGAGCCGGGGTATCTTGCTGAAAGCCGGCTGGACCCCAACCGGCGGGCAGGTACCCAGTGCGCGTAGATAACCGGGAGGATCCATCACCATGCCGGAGTCTCCTCCTCGCGTCACCCCCACGACCGAGGTGTCGTTCACTTATTATTTTATCACCGCTCGCTGAACAGCACGGCCGGGCGCGCGCCGCCCGTGGCCGCCTTCCGCGCGGCGGAGCCCCGCAACCGCCCCCGGCTCGATCGCGTCCGGCCGGGAACGATCAGATGGATCGGAAAAATGAACTTCACGAAAGTCAATAAACCCGCCCTGCTAACCCGCCGGTCATTGCTGGCCGCCTCGATCCCCTTCTCCCGGGCGGTGGCAGCGAATGATGGCGTCGGGATCCTCGCCATTGGAGTGCGAAACCGGGGGCGCGCCATCGCCGTGGCCGCCGCCTCCTTCGGCCGCGTCGTCGCCGCCTGCGACGTTGATGAGGCCAGCTTCGCCCGCCTGTTCGAAAAGCTCGACCCCCGCCAGCCCCAGCGTCCAGCGCTATACAAGGACTACCGCAAGGCGCTTGAACGCCACGACGTCGACGTGGTCACCATCGGCGCCCCCGACCACTGGCATACCGCCATCCTGATTGCCGCCCTGCGCGCCGGCAAGGATGTCTATTGCGAGAAGCCGATGACGCTCACCATCGACGAGGGAAAGAAGATCTGCCAGGTAGTCCGCCGGACCGGACGCGTTGTCCAGGTCGGCACCCAGCAGCGCACCGAGTTCGAGCGCAGGTTCCTGAAGGCCGTCGCCCTGGCGCGCTCCGGCCGCCTTGGCCGGCGCCTGAAGGCCACCTGCCACATCGGCCGCGGCAAAAGCGGCGGGCCCTTCCCGGCGGCCGCGCCCCCGGCCACGCTCGACTGGGACTTCTGGCTCGGCCAGGCGCCGAAAGTCCCCTATACGCCCGAACGCTGCCACGCCTCCTTCCGGTGGTGGTACCACTACTCCGGCGGCAAGATGACCGATTGGGGCGCTCACCACATCGACATCGCCCAGTGGGCGCTGGGTGTCGAGAACACCGGACCCGTTCTCATCCAGGGTAAGGGCAAACTGCCCCTGGGCCGCCGCCGTACCCTGAAGCTGGTGACGGGCAAACTCGCCCCGGACCAGGTCCCCAACATGTTCAACACGGCGACCGAGTTCGAAGTGAAGATGAAATTCGCCAACGGCAACGAGCTGGTGGTGCGGCACGGACCGGGCAACGGCATCTGGCTGGAAGGCGAGCGGGACCGCATCTTCGTCAGCCGCAAGGAGCTGACCGGCCGGCTGATCGACGAGATCCAGTCTGACCCGGCCGCGGCGGACCGGCTCGAAGACGACGTCATCCGCCTTTACCAGGGCCGGGAGCCCACCACCCACATGGCCGGCTTCATCGAATGCGTCCGCCGGCGCGCCACGCCCATCTCGGACGTGTTCACCCACCACCGCTCGGTGAGTAGTTGTCACCTGGCCAACATCGCCTTGCTGCGCGGTCACCCGCTCCACTGGGACCCGGAGACGCAACGCTTCCGCGGCGACGAAGTGGCCAACTCCCTGCTCGCCCGGCCCCAACGAGCGCCCTACCTGCTCCCGGCCTAAGCCCGCAGCTTGCAGCGCACCACCCCCCGCCGCCCGCCCCTACCGGCAAGCTCAATCACACCCAACCCCCGCGCGGGGGGACCTTCTCGCAATCAGCCGGTCACCGGTTCGATCCCGGCCGGCGGCCCCATTCCACGCCCGTGAGATCACAGAGCTTACCGTATGAGATCCGCAGGGTCGGCTTGTGCATGCAACCGTGACGTGCGCCTATAGCGCCGCATCGTCCTTGGGGCCTCGCTATTCCGTACTTTCACGATCACGCACCCACACCCCGCCG
>CAZXVW010000147.1:0-10897 GCA_964644025.1 uncultured Solibacteraceae bacterium
GGGATGCTGCGGAAACGGCGACTGAACGCCTGAAGGGATTGAACAACGTAGTAGTGGACAAGACAGCCGAGGCCGCCGAAAGAGCCGCCCGCGCCGTCACCGCGGAGACAGTCGAACTCGGGAACAGGATGTGGGAGGCTGCACGGGGGACCATCGCGGCTGCGCGGAACCAGGCCCGAAGGGCGGCGCACAAGGGCAGAAGGTGACCATATTCCAAGAGGCGACTAACCAATTCGAGGCCACCCACTCGGAAGAGTGACAAAGGCGATCAGCGGGGGCCGCAGCGGGCCGCCGGACCCCGCGAGAAGAGGAAGGAACCAGTGATGAATATTCAGACAATCCTTGAACGGGAATCGATACTGGGGCTCCTGAGACTTCTGATCGAAAAAAGAGCAATCAGGCGCCAGATCGTCAGCGCCATCAATCAGCGCGCGTGGAAGAAGCTGGTGCAGGAGAATCCGGAGAAGTGGCCGCGCCGCGTGCAGGAGGACCGATACGAGTATCTCGTAGCGCTAGTGCACAGTCTCGACCTGGGGATCGAGCGCGGCGCGTTTTCGAAACACGTCTTGGAGAGATGGCTCCAGGTTTTCGTGGGGAATGTGATACTCAACCAGAAGTATCAGAAACAGACCGCAAGCTCTCCCGCTTCCGGCTCGCCGCTTTTCATCCTGATTAGCCCCACTGGCAGGTGTAATCTCCGCTGCACCGGCTGCTACGCCGCCAGCGCCCCGGATAATCATGGAAGCTTGGACTGGCAGACGTTTGACAGAATTCTTACGGAGAAACAAGAGCTCTGGGGATCTAATTTCACGGTGATCTCGGGCGGCGAGCCCTTCCTCTGGCGCTACGGCAAGCGGGACTTGCTGGACATGGTAGCCAAGCACGCCTCCGACTTTTTCATGGTTTACACAAATGGCACGTTGATAAACGACACCGTGGCCAGGCGCATGGCGGAACTGGGCAGCATCACGCCGGCAATTTCGGTGGAGGGATTCGCCAAAGAGACCGACGCCAGAAGAGGCAAGGGAGTCCACCAGCGGATACTGAGGACCATGGAGAAGCTCCGCAAGCACGGTGTGCCATTCGGGATCTCAGCCACGCCCACCCGAGACAACTGGGACCTCATAATGAGTGACGACTTTGTGGATTTCTACTTTGATCAGCAAGGCGCTCTCTATGGCTGGCTATTCCAATACATGCCCATTGGACGGAGCCAATCGTTGGATCTGATGGTTACCCCCGAACAGCGGGTTCTCATGCTGGAGCGGCTGCGGTGGTTCTGTCGGGAGAGGAAAGTGTTTCTAGCCGATTTCTGGAACAGTGGAACGGCATCTCACGGTTGTATGAGCGCGGGCCGGTGGGGCGGATACCTCTACATCGACTGGAACGGCGACATCATCCCGTGCGCCTTTGTTCCTTACAGTACTGACAACATCTACAGGATTTACAGCGAAGGTGGGAACCTCAACATGGCGCTCGAGTCTCCGTTCTTCAAGCGGATCCGCGCGTGGCAGGATCAGTATGGCTTCCGCCGGTCCGCCGAACGAGTTGGCAACTGGCTGTGTCCTTGCGTGATCCGCGATCATTTCGAGTCTCTGAAAAACGCCGTCTTAACCACCGGAGCTACGCCCATTAACAACGAGGCTGGTGTCGCCATCCAGGACCCGGCCTACTGCGCGGGGATGCTCCGCTACGGGGAACAAATCAATCGTCTCACGGACCCAATGTGGCTGGGCCAATATCTCAACGAACCAGCGCAGCGCGCAGGATCGTGGTCGCGGAGCAGCCGCGACTCAGGCGCTGCCAGTGCGGGGCGATTGGGGTCGCCGGGGACCGAAGAACCTCTGAAAACGCTTGTGGTAAACCAGGAGCACTTGCGAGGAACGCATCGCGGGGCGCCCCGTCCAAGGGAACTGTGAAGATTATGACAAACTCAGGGAAGGATTCCAAATCCGAATTTGCGATGTATTCTATCGATAGAAAGGAACAAGATATGCGAAGTCTTATCAGAACGGCTGTTATGACAGGAGTCGGCCTGGTCGTCTTAACGAAAGACAAGGTTGAGGAACTGGCGAACGAAGTAATCAAGGAAGGCAAGTTGTCGGAAAAGGAGGGGGAAGATCTGATCAAGGAATTGAAGGAGCGATCCCAACAGGCGCAGAAATCGCTGGAGGAAAAAGTGGAAGCCATGGTGCGCGAAGCTACCGCAAAACTCGATGTGGCGACCAAGGATGACATTGCGCAACTGAAGGCTAAGATCGAGCGGCTCGAAAGACAACAGGAACAAGGCACGGGCGATTTTGGGGAACCGTCGCGGGATAAGCGGGACTCCTCGTAGCTGTTTCCCCGAGGGAGCTTCGAGCCAACCGACGAGAGGCGTTACTGCCCGAGGACAGGGCAAACGGAGTATGCCTGCTAAAACTTCAAAACTCACTAACAATGTGGGGCTCGCCCTGGGCAGCGGCTCGGCCCGCGGGTGGGCTCATGTCGGGGTGATCAAAGCCCTGGCGGAGGCGGGGATCCGCGTGACCTCGGTGGCGGGCACGAGCATTGGCGCCCTGGTCGGGGCTGTCTATGCGTCCGGAAATCTCGACGCGTTCGAACAGGTCGTCTTGCGTTTCGACTGGAAACAGATTCTCTCATTCTTTGACGTTGTCCTTCCCAAATCGGGGCTCATTGATGGAAAGAAGGTTGCCGAACTGATCCGCCGTCACGTAGCGGATGGCAACATCGAGGACTTGCCGCTTGCCTTCAGCGCGGTGGCGACCGATCTGTACACAGGCCGCGAGATTTCGATCAGCGAAGGAGACATTATCGAGGCGGTGCGGGCAAGCATTTCCGTGCCGGGAATGTTCACGCCGGTCTGCAAGGACGGCGCCATTCTGGTCGACGGCGGTCTGGTCAACCCGGTTCCCGTAAACGTGGCGCGAGACTTGGGGGCGGAGTTCGTGATCGCTGTCGATTTGAATCACAATCTCGTCAAGATGAATAGAGCGAAAACCAAGAAACATCTCGCCGAAGCCTCGTCCGCCCATAAGGAAAGCGCAAGCCCGGTGAGCGGCGCCCCACAAAGTCTCGCCAAGAGCAACACGCTGCTGGGCGTCGTTAGTGAAAAGGTCAAAGCGCTGGATCTTCCAAAGCTGCCCAACTTGCCACGATGGCCGGCCCGGGATACAAGGCCGGGCGTTTTCGACGTTCTAACGACCTCCATTAATATCATGCAAACTGAAATCACGGTCATCAGGTTGGAGTCCGATCCACCGGACCTGTTGATTCAACCCAAGCTGGGCGACATCGGCTTCCTGGAGTTCCATCGGGCCCGAGAGGCGATTGCCGAAGGATATGAGGAAACGCTGGCCCGGATCAGTCCCCTGATGGAGGAACAACGGTATGACCATCCGTAAGATCACCGCTATTGGGCGTAGCTATCGTCACGCCCGGCGGTATCGCGAGATTCTCACCGTTCTAGTCAAGTACGGATTCGGAGACTTGATCGACAGCTTGAAGATTGCGCAATACCTGGAGATCGGCCTGCGAATGATTAGCCGGCAGCGGCGGGAGAAAATCGAGTTTTATTCCCGGGCTGAGCGCGTACGGATGGCCATCGAGGAGCTTGGCCCCTCGTTTGTCAAAATGGGGCAGATCGTCTCCACGCGGCCGGACCTTGTGCCTGTCGAGTTTCTGCGGGAACTGGCCCGGTTGCAGGACGAGGTGCCGCCGGTTTCTTTCACCGAGGTCAGACAAGTTGTTGAAACCGAACTGCACTCCCCGGTTCAAGACGTTTTTGAGGAGTTCGCCGAGGCGCCGCTCGCTTCAGCGTCTCTCGGGCAGGTGCATCGCGCCCGATTGCCCGGTGGACAGTGGGTCGCGGTCAAAGTGCAGCGCCCGAACATCAGGCAGCGCATTGCAGTAGACCTGGAAATTCTGTTCCACCTGGCCACCCTGATGGACACTCATCTGGAAGGGTGGGACGTGCAGAATCCCACTCGGATCGTTGAGGAGTTCGGCCGTACCCTCGAGAAGGAACTGGATTACGGGATCGAAGCCGCTCACATGGAACGGTTCGCAAGACAATTCGCTAAGGAGTCGGTGGTCTACGTGCCCAAGGTTTATCGTGAGCTCAGCTCGCCGCGCGTCCTGACCATGGAGTATGTCGAGGGCATCAAACCTTCTCAGCTCGACCGGTTGGAAAAGGCAGGCCTCGATCGCCAGGAGGTCGCCCGGCGGGGGGCCGACCTGATCATGAAGCAGGTCTTTGTACACGGTTTTTTCCACGCCGACCCTCACCCGGGAAACATCTTCATTCTGTCAGAAAACGTCATCTGCTATTTGGATTACGGCATGATGGGGCGCCTGGATCGGCGCAGCCGCGAGAACTTTGCCAACCTGATCCTAGCTATCGTGCGCCGCGACGCGCGTAAGACTGCCGCGGCTCTGCAAAAACTCACGCGGTGGGATAAACAGCCGGACGAAGCGGCACTGGAGAGAGAGGTTGCCGAGCTAATGGATCGGTATTTGTACCGTCCGTTGAAGGAACTCGAGCTTGGGAAACTGCTCCATCAGCTTCTGGATCTGACGACGCGGCATCGGCTGCGAGTGCCGCCCGACTTGTTCCTGATGCTGAAGGCGCTGAGCACGGTCGAGGGCGTGGGGCGGATGCTCGACCCGGAGTTCGACTACACCGAGGCCGCCGCGCCCTTTGTCCGGCGTCTCGAATTCGAGCGGCTTGATCCGCGGCGAATTGCCGCAGAAATGTGGGGCTCGGGAACAGAACTGGCCCAGCTGTTCAAGGACGCGCCCGGAGAACTTCGAGAATTGTTCAGGCAACTCAGGCAGGGCAAGGTGAAAATCGAATTCGAGCACCGCGGGCTGGATCCGGTGATCTCGACGCTCGACCGCGTCAGCAACCGTCTGGCGTTCGCCGTTGTCCTCGCATCTCTCATCGTCGGCTCCTCGCTTATTGTGCATGCCGACATCCCACCCAAATGGCACGAGATACCGGTTATCGGATTGACGGGCTTTCTGATCTCCGCGGTAATGGGGTTCTGGCTTCTGGTAGCAATGTCGAGACACGGGAGAATGTAAGCCATCTCGCGTGGCCGAGTGAAAGAATGGAGTAACACGTGAAATTACCCGAAGTGGCCGTTCGCCGGCCCGTCACCACGGTTATGGTCTTCGCCGCGCTCGCGATGCTGGGCGGGGTCGCGGCCTCCAGGCTCAACCTGGACATGCTGCCCGATATCGAGCCGCCGGCCATCAGCGTCATCACCCCGTATCCGGGCGCCACGGCCTCGGACGTCGAATCGGATGTTACCAAGTACCTGGAAGACCAGCTCACCACTACGCCCAACCTGGACCGGCTGGAATCCAAATCGCTTGATAACCTGTCGGTCATCACCTGCCGGTTTGCCTGGGGGACCAACCTCGACGTGGCCGTCAATGATGTTCGCGAAAAGATGGATCTGGCCAAGCCGGACATCGATGAGCATGCCCCGGACGCCAAAGAGCCGTTCATTTTCAAGTTCAGCAGCGCGATGTCGCCGATCCTTGTATTGACGGTAACCGCCACCGAGAGCACCCCCGACCTGTACCGGATCGTGGACAAGCAGATCTCCGATGCCCTCAAACGTGTCCCGGGCGTCGGCGCCATCCTCTTGTATGGAAGTACCAGGCGCCAGATCAACGTGCATTTCGACCGTCAGGCCCTGGAAGCCTATCACCTTTCCGTCCAGCAGGTACGGACCCTGCTCGCCGCCCAAAACCTCGACTTGCCCGCCGGCACCGCCAAGGTTGGCCGGCAAGCGCTCCAGATCCGCGTCACCGGCCGCTATCAGAGTCCGGAACAAATTGCCGCGACGGTGGTGGGCACCAGCGGGGACGGACTGGTGCGTTTGCGCGACGTCGCCGAGGTTGCCGATGCGCACGAGGAACCAACCATATGGGGGTGGAGTGGCGGAGTGCCGGGAATGGTCATGGTCATCCAGAAACAGTCCGGCACCAACACCGTCAACGTGATCAATGCGGTCAAGGACCGCTTACGGACCATCCAGCCCCGCCTGCCGGCTGATCTCCGGATCGACATCGTCATGGATTCCTCGGAGGATATCTATGCCATGCTCCATAACGTGGGCGAAGCCGCCTACGTCGGCGGCATCCTCGTGGTGGTCATCTGCTTTCTGTTCCTCCGGCGGTTTCGCACCAGCCTGATTGTGGTGCTGGCAATTCCTTTCTCCATCATCGTTGCCTTCCTTGGCATGTTCATGGCCGGCTACACGCTCAACGTGGTTTCCCTGATGAGCCTGGCCATCGCCGTCGGCATGGTGGTCGACGATTCGATCGTCGTGCTCGAGAACATCACCCGGCACGTCGAAGAAGGCAAACCGCCCCGCCAGGCGGCGGTCCAGGCAGCTTCCGAGGTAGGTCTCGCCGTGACCGCATCCTCGCTCACCATCGTGGCCGTCTTCGCTCCGCTGCTATTCCTCGCCGGCACGGGCATTACCGGAATCATGTTCAACCAACTGGCCTTCATGATCCTGCTCACCATCATGGTTTCGCTGTTCACTTCTCTCACGCTGATCCCGATGGCTTCTTCCCGCCTGCTCCACGTCAGAAGGCCTGAAGAAAAAGCGAACTGGTTTTTCCGGCTGGGGGAAAGATCGCTCACGGCGCTCGATAACGCCTACGCCCGGCTGCTCGAATGGGCATTGAGCCACCGGTTGGTGGCGCTTTCCTTGATCCTTATGGTGTTCGCTGGCAGCCTGTTCCTGGTTCGGCTGGTGGGCACCGAGTTCATGCCGCCGGTTGACACCGGAGACCTCGACATCGTCATGCAACTTCCGGAAGGCACGCGCGGGGAGGTGACCGCAGCCACCACCAGGCGGGCCCTGGACATTCTTGTCGAGAAAGTGCCCGAGCTGGACAAATCCTACGCCTTTGCCGGCCAAAGCGAGACCGGGTTCGGGGTGGCCATGGGCATGGAAGAGGGCCTCAATATCGGCGAAATCGGGGGCCGCCTGGTGGATAAACAATTCCGCCGCCGCACCGCCAGACAGATCGCCGCCGAACTCCGCCCCGTGTTTCAAGCTTTCCCCGAAGTGGAAAAGCTCTCGGTGATGGGCGGCAGCATGACGCAGCAGATCATGCTCGGAAGCGAGAAGCCCGTCAGCATTGAGGTGCTGGGTAACGATCTCGATACCTTGAACCGCGTCGCCGGCCAGATCCGCGACATTGTCGCCGCCACGCCCGGCGCCGTCGACGTCACCCTCAGCAGCAAGAAACTGCGCCCGGAAATCCATGTCCGTCTGGACCGGGACAAGGCGGCGACGTTGGGGTTGAACGTGGCATCGGTGGCCGACGCGCTCCGGACCAACTATTACGGGTTCAGCGACACCAAGTTCCGCGACGCCGGCGACGACTTCGACATCGAATTGCGTCTGAAGAAGAACCTCCGGGAAAGTCTCCAGGAAATCGGCGAAACCCCGCTCGCTACTCCTGCTGGCCAGATGGTGAAACTCCGGAATGTCGCTTATGTCGAGCAGGCTTATGGCCCGGTCCAGATCGACCGCAAGAATCGCGCCCGTGTAATCCGCGTTCTGGCAGACATCGAACAAGGCTACGTTCTCAGCGACGTGGTCGGCGCAATTCGCGCCCGCATGGGCTCGCTGGAGCTGCCGCCCGGCATCGAAATCGAGTGGGGCGGCTATGTCCGGGAGCAAGAAACCGCCTTCGGCGCCCTCGGCCTGCTGTT
Source organism: uncultured Solibacteraceae bacterium (assembly GCA_964644025.1). Lineage (GTDB taxonomy): Bacteria > Acidobacteriota > Terriglobia > Bryobacterales > Bryobacteraceae > CAZXVW01. The sequence goes on from CAZXVW010000147.1 coordinate 7,748, forward strand.
GATCCTCGCCGTGGTGCTCGTCTACATGGTGATGGCCGGACAGTTCGAGGACTTCGTCGACCCGTTCATCATCATGTTCTCGGTCCCCTTCGCCTTCGTTGGCGTGGCCTTCGCTATGGTCCTCACGGCAACCCCGCTCAATCTGTTCAGCTACATCGGCATCATTATGCTCGTCGGAATCGTAGTAAAGAACGCCATCGTGCTGGTCGACTACGTCAAGCAATTGCGCCAGCGCGGCCTGGGGCTCCGCGAAGCCATCGTTCGTGGCGGCAGAACCCGCCTGCGGCCGGTGGTGATGACCAGCCTCACCACGATCTTCGGCATGGTCCCGATGGCGCTGTCCCGGGGCGAAGGCTCCGAGCTGTGGAATGCCCTGGGCATCACGGTGATCGGCGGAATGATCCTCAGCAGCCTGGTGACCCTGGTCCTGATTCCACTCTTGTACTCGCTGATTCACGGCCGCCGCGCCCAGCCCGCCTCATAACCGGGCGCCGGCCAGATCCAGCAGAACTTCGAGCGGGTGATGGTCCGAGGCGTTCCCATCGGCAAGCACCCAGCCGCTCACCACGCGAAGGCCGCGCACGAAGATCCAGTCCACCGTACGGCCGGCGCGGTTCGTCCCAGCCGGCGCCTGGCCGATAGCGTTGCCGAAGCCCTCCGTCTCCAGCCGGTCCGTCAGCGGGGAGGGCGCCATCCTCGTGTTGAAGTCCCCCGCGATCACCACCGGCGTGAGGGCCGGGTAGCGGTGGACGTCGGCGAGGATTTCCTCCAGTTGCGATAAGCGGAGGTTCTCCGGTCCGCGGCTCTCCAAATGCACGTTATAAGTCACGAGGCGGCGTTCCCCAGCCCTGAACTCGGTTACCAGCGCCATCCGCCCGCCCAGCCGGCGCTGGAGTTTCGGATGGTTCGGCAAGTACCACCGCGGCAGCCAGAACCGGCTTTGGCAAGCAAAGCGAAGCAACTGGGAGTGCACGACCGGCAGAGCCGCAAGCGTTGCCTGCCCGTGGTAGGCAGGATCACCCGGTGATCCCTGGCCAAGCTCCTCGAACTCGGGAGCGAAAACGTAGTGAAAGTGGAGGCGTTCGGCGAGCAGAGCCGCCACGTCACGCCGCCCGGTCCGCCGGGCCCTCCAGTCCACTTCCTGCAGCAGGCAGATCTGCGGCCGCTCGCGGGCGAGTATCGCCGTGACGGCTGGCAACCGGAGCCCGCGCTCGATGTTCCAACTCAGCAGCTTCAGTGGGAAGCCCGGCGTGGCATCAGTCCCAAACTTGCCCTTGCGCAACCGGTTGAGAGCATCTTCGCCCGATCGGGAGACCATTGTTGATAACCGTTACCAGACCCACTACGCCCCCGCCGGACCAGTCACTACCGTCACCGGCTCGTGTTCCCACTCTTCCAGGCGCTGGCGCCGGCCTATGCGGCCGAGTCCATTCCGGCGCTCGTTGCCCAGCGCTCGTTCCCTCCCCGCGCTTCCTCGCCGGGAACCGCGAGCGGCGGCAGGGCCGGATAGATCTCCCGGCGCGCATAGTCCAGATCACCCGGATCGTCGATCTCGACCCACGGAAGCCCGCTGACCTCGGTGAAGCCGATGGGAACCCCGTTCCCGCCCAGCCGCATAATCGCCTGGTTGAAAAACACGTCCACCCGCCCCTGGGCAATCATCGCGTCGATGGTGTCGAACAACATCTGGGCGCCCCGCCGCGAGAACGTCGCGATGTTGACAAACGTACCACTCGCCTCTCCGCGGGGGATCCCCTTGGATAAGGTAACCACACGCCCGTTGCGGATGATCACCTTGGCGGTTTCTTCCCGATATGCGGGATCCACCACCAGGGAAATGTCGCCCTCCGGGCGCCGGGCCTGGCTCAAAATCTGGGGATGGAACAGCACGTCCGCGTTGAGCACCACGAGCCGATGGAAGCCGACCCAGCTCCGCGCCAGCCCAAGGGAATAGATGTTGTTCGTGACCGCGAACCGCGGATTGGTGATGAAATCAATCGAGAGCCCGGAATCCAGGTACCGGTGCGCGATATGATCGACAATCCGTTCCCGCTCATAACCCACGACGAGCCCGATCTCGCGGATGCCGGCTCCCGCCAGCGCGTGGATCTGATAATCAAGTATCGTGTCGCCGCCGAATCCCAACAGGCACTTCGGCGCGGCGTGGACCGCCGCGATCCGGGTGCCCCGGCCAGCCGCCAGAATTACCGCTCGCATCGTCACGCTCCTTTCCGAATCACCTTTTCAGAGGTTCGACCGCTACCGCCAAGCAGCCGGCTGGTATGAAGCCCGAGAACCCAGGCAATGTTGCTTCCGAAAGCCGCCAGGACGAAGAAAACCGGCAGCAGGCCGAGCACGGAGAAAATGACCACAAAGTGGGACAGCGCGGCTTTTTTCAGGAAGAAGTGAATCTGCCGCACCACCCGCGAAATCAGATTCGCTGAATCCGCCTCCAGCACGCGGTAGTATTCCGGCACGTACTTCCCGGGCTGCACGTGCCGGCTTGCCAGCTTCCGGTGGTAAACCGCCACGGCAAACGTCATCAGCACCCCGAACAGGAGCACTACACTGATGGCCGGCCATGGCCGGCCGTACTGCCGTGACAATCCCACCCCCATGCCCCCGAACACCGGGATGTAGGTGGCGTAATCCACGAACGACTCCAGCCAGCAGCCGAACGCTGACTCGCGCAAGGTGAGCCGTGCCAGCATCCCGTCGAGCTCGTCCACCAGCACCGTGGCGAAATACAGCAATGAACCGATAACGTACGCGCTCCAATGGCCCTGCGCGAACCAGTAGCCTGACCACACCGCCAGCGGCAGCCCCATGAAGGTGACGATGTTTGGCGTGACGGGCGTCCTCGCCAGCGCCCTTAGCAGCGGCCGGCACAGCCACCGGTTGAATTTCGAATAAATCCCGTCCCACGCCTTACCGGAGCGGCGGACCAGCTCGCGTTCCGCCCGGCGGCGGCCGCGCTTGGAATCGGCCACCCAGCCGGCCGGCTCGGGCAGCTCGACCGTGGCCGGGGCGCTCTCGACCAGCGTGGGAATCTCCCCGGCGTCGCTCCCCTCGGGCCGCACCACCGCCACCGGCGTCGCCCACCCCAGCGGCTGACCCGGCCAGGAAAACCGCACCGTCACCCCGCTCCGC
>CAZXVW010000148.1:0-10876 GCA_964644025.1 uncultured Solibacteraceae bacterium
GGAGTTCTTTTCTGATTGGCGTTACGTTGCGGTGGAGACCGGTGACCGGATGCCGGCCGGAATTCGCGGTGTGGTGTTCGCCAACGAGTTCTTTGACGCTCTACCGGTCGACGTAGCGGTCAAGCGGGGCTCCGGCTACCGCCAGCTCCGCGTCGGCTTTCGGCACGGACGGTTTCGTTGGGTGGAGAGCGAGCCGGTTGACCCTCCGGTGGCGGAGTACTTGGAGCGCTACGCGGCCGCGGCGCCGGACGGCGCAACGGTTGAAGTGAACCTGGAAGCGCTGCGGTGGATCGATGCCATTGCCGAACACCTGGAGCAAGGTTACGCGCTGGTGATCGATTACGGTTATACCGCCCCTGAGATCGTTCGCTTTCCCGGCGGCACGCTGATGAGTTACCGCCGCCACCGGGCGCTGGAGGATGTCCTCGAGAATCCCGGCGACCGGGACATCACCGCCCATGTTTGCTTCACTGCGATCGAGGACCACGCCGCCGCGCGCGGCTTCACCAAGGTGCGCCGTGAGTCACTGGCGCGATTGTTGCTGCGCGCCGGGGAACCGGACCACTTCGCCCGAACGTTGCGTGAAGTGAATGAGGCCGGCCGGCTCCGGCGCCGCTTGCAGCTCAAGTCACTGATGTTCGGCATGGGGGAAACCTTCCTGGCACTGCTGCTGCGCAAGCCCGGTTGAAGGGCGCCACCGTCAACCGCCAAAAGAAAAGCGGCCCCGGACACCGGGGCCGCTCGGTTGTTTGCGTGCTGCCAGCAGGCGGTTACTTCTTCTTGGTCGCTCTCTTCTTGGCCGGCGCCTTCTTCTTCGCGGCTTTCTTCACTGCCTTCTTCTTCGTGGCTTTCTTCACCGCCTTCTTCTTCGCGGCCTTCTTCACCGCCTTCTTCTTCGCAGCCTTCTTGGCCGGCGCCTTCTTCGCGGCCTTTTTCACCGCCTTCTTCTTCGCAGCCTTCTTGGTTGCGTACTTCATCGATCGATTCTCCCTAAACATCAAATTTGCGATCCGTGAAGATCGCAGTGTGATTCATATATAAGGTGCTTTGGAATGAATGTCAAGAAAAAAATGCACCGCCACTGCAGATAGCATAACGATGCGAAGGCAGTAGCGCCTCAAAAACGTTTGCAGGTAGAATTGTTTTAGCGGTGTTCGAGCCAATGTTGGCCTTGTCCAAGCCTGTTGCCGGACGTTCGTCGAGCCGGCCGACAGTGCTGGGAGCTGCTTTGGCCGTCCTGCTGGCGGCGGTGATGCTGTTGCCGGGGTGCGGCCGAAAAAAACCTCGCATCCCCGTGCCTCCTCCCGTGACGGCGGGCCCCCAGGTCGGTCTGGCAAGCTGGTACGGTCATCCGTATCACGGCAGGCGGACCGCCAGCGGAGAGCTGTATGACATGAACCAGCTCACCGCGGCTCACCGCACGCTTGCTTTCGGTACGTGGGTGCGAGTCCGCAACCTGGATAACGGCAAAACCGTCGATGTGCGGATCAATGACCGGGGACCGTTCGTGCGCGATCGCATCATCGACCTTTCCCGGGCCGCTGCCGAGGCCATCGGCATGATCGGCACGGGCACTGCGCGGGTGCGGCTCCAGGTCATCGCCTCGCCGGCTTCTTCTTCCCCGAAGGACCTCTCGCCCGGCAACCGCTTCGTAGTCCAGGTGGGCGCCTTTCGAAGTCGCCGCAACGCCGAGCGGCTCCGTAACCTGATGCGGCGGCGCTACGGCGCGGCGCGTCTGATCCGGCGTGACGGTGCACCGCCGCTGTGGCGGGTGCTGGTGGGCAAGCCTGCTCCGCGTACGCAGGCCGCCGGTCTCGCCGAAAGGATCCGGGGGGAATACGGCCCGGCCTTCGTCGTTCGCCTCGATGGGGCTGGCGGCTAGTCGCCGCTTTGCTCAAGGAAGCCCCCGGTTCCGGGCGGGGAATACCCGCATTGGGGGGAGGGGTCGTAAGATGATCCACTCGCATGGGGGAGTCGGCCTCCGCATAAGAGTTCACACATTCAACACCTTGCGGGATTGTGCAGACGGGTGAATCTCCGTTAGATTTTGGTTTGACGGTTGCCACTATGTCTTTAGAGGAAGCCAGGGACCTCCTTCGGGCCGGTCCCACCGCGCGGTCCTGCAAGCGGAAACCATTATGATCGTGAACTGTTCAGGCCCCTCGCCGAAAATCGTCGGCGACTCACCGCGAACCCGCCAGATACTTCGGCTGGTAGAAAAAGTAGGTAAAGGCCGCTGGCCGGTCTTGTTGCTCGGCGAGACCGGCACGGGAAAGGAAGTGGTCGCCCGCGCGATCCACAACGTGAACCCGGCCGGACCGTTCGTTCCCATCGACTGCTCTTCGCTGGTGGGGCCCCTGATGGAGAGTGAGTTGTTCGGGCATGTGCGCGGGGCCTTCACCGGCGCTATGGGAAACAAGGTGGGGCTTATTGAACTGGCTAACGGTGGCACGGCGTTTCTGGATGAGATCGGCGAACTGCCGCTGGATCTGCAAGCCAAGCTTCTGCGCGTGCTGCAGGAGAAGGAATTCCGCCCGGTCGGATCGTTGAGTTCCCGTAAGTCCAACTTCCGGATCATCGCCGCCACGAACCGCGACCTGGCCCGGGATGTCGAACGAGGCGCGTTTCGGCGCGATCTGTTCTACCGCCTCAACGTGGTATGCCTGAAGCTGGCGCCGCTGCGGGAGAGAAAGGAAGACATCCCGCCGCTCATCGAGCACTTCCTGGCCCGTTACAGCAGCCGCCACCAGTTCACTCCGGAAGCGATGGAGGCGTTGATGGAGTATGAGTGGCCGGGCAACGTCCGCGAACTGGAAAACTGCATTCAGCAGATGGTGGCGATCAATACCGGCCCGCTACTCCACGTGGCTGACCTTCCCTCTCCGATACAAAACTTCCTCCAGCGAAAACACGCTTCCCGGTTATCGATGGCTGCCGGCGCCACCAGCGGGGCTTCCATCACCGCGTTCGAGCCAATGGCCTCTCCCCAGACCCCAGACCCGCCGGTGCTTCCGCTCAACGAGGTGGAGAAGCGGGCCATTCTCCGCGCGCTCGAATACACCAAGGGTGACCGGGCAGTGGCGGCCAGCCTGCTCGGTATCGGCAGAACCACCCTGTACCGGAAACTCAAGGAATACCGCGTGGCCAGCTAGAACCCGCCGGCTGGGCTGAGAGAAAGCCGCGCTTGCCTCCACTACTATAGGGGTGCTTTGACCCAAGGAACGCTTCATGCATGAGAAGCCCATCAAGATCCTCCTGGTGGAAAAGGATCTGGAAGACATCCACTTGCTGGAAGAGGCGCTGGTTGAGATCGAGGAGCTCCAATACAGCCATTCCTGGATGGAGGCCTGCGAACTGATTCCGGTCGGCCAACTCGCCGAGGCAATGGAAATGCTCTCGGCGGAGTCCTTCGACGTGATTCTGCTCGACCTGGCCTTGCCCGACAGCCCTGGCCCGGATGCCTTTCGCCGACTGCACTCCCGGATGCCGGAAACACCAATCATCTTGCTGGCGTCCGGCGAAGAAGAAGCTCTGGCCATCAGCCTGATTCGGCAAGGCGCGCAAGACTACATCGTCAAGCCGGACCTGGACTGTATACCCCTGGCCCGCCGGCTGCGCTGCGCCATCGAGCGCCAGCGGTACCGGTCCGCGCTGCTGAGCCTTTCCTACATTGATGACCTTACGGGTCTGTATACGAGCGCCGCCTTCCACAACCTTGCCGAGCGACAGTGGAAACTGGCGCGCCGCACGGGAACGGGCCTCCGCGTATATCTGCTGGAACTTGACGGCCTCGACCGCCTTCAGGACACCGCGGGCAGCCAGGACCGGGACCTGGCACTGATTCTGGCGGCCGATGCCCTCCGGGATTCGTTCGAGGAAACGGACATCATCGGTCGCGTCGGGCCCAACCGCTTCGCTGTCGCCAGCGTGGAGAGCGCCGAGAACAAATCAGCAAGAGCCACGGAAGCGCTGGCCAGGGTTCTGGCGGCCGGAAACCTCGGCGCGGCCCGGCCCGCGGTCACCGTGTGCGCGGCGACGGCCAGCACGCAAGCCGGCGCGTTCAGCTCTTTTCCGCTCTTGCTCGAAGCCGCCGAGACATCCCTGTGCGAGAATAAGCGGAGTAAAGCAAAAGCCTGAACAGGAGCCGGACCCACAGGCGGGCTGGCGCCGCCGCACGACGCGACGAACCACCCGCACCTGACAACGCATCGCCCGGCTGAGCCGGCTGCGTTGCGTCAGGGGCCGCCTTCACCGGCGAGACACACAGGAGAGGAGCTTCACACCGACCCTTGAGAATTGCTCTGGATGCCACCTACTCGGTTGGAAAGGAACTCTCCGGGGTCGGCGTCTACTCCCGGGAGATCCTCCACGGCCTGGCCGCCGCCCACCCTGAGGAGACTTGGATCTGGGCCTGCCGTCCCCACCGCTTGCTGCGGCTGCTTCGGGAGCGGCTGCCCGGCAACTGCCGCCGGCGCTTACTCTGGGAGGGCCGGCGCCTCGCCTCGGTGGAGCTGTTTCACGGCTTGAACCAGCGCCTTCCCGAGGCCCGCTACCGCCGCGCCGTGTCGACGTTTCACGATCTGTTCGTCCTCACCGCAGAGTACTCCAGCCGGGAGTTCCGTGACCGTTTTGCCCGGCAGGCGCGGCAGGCCGCCGAGCGCTCCGACTTGGTCATCACGGTTTCCCGCTTCACCGCCAGCCAGGTGCGGGATCTGCTGGGCGTGGACGAATCCCGGATCCGGGTGATTCCCCACGGCGTCCGCCTGCCGCCACTGGAAGCCAGCGCCCGAAGAGAAAAGATGATCCTTCACGTCGGGGCGCTGCAGCGCCGCAAGAACATCCTCCGGCTCCTCCGGGCTTTTGAGAGTGTTCCCGCTGGCTGGCGTCTCGTCTTTGCCGGGGCAGCCGGGTACGGGGCCGGTGAGATACTCGACAGCATCCGCCGGAGCCCCCGCCGTCCGGATATCGATGTGCTGGGTTACGTGCCGGCGCCCGTCCTCGCCGGGCTTTACTCCCGGGCCCGCATCCTTGCCTTTCCCTCGCTGGACGAAGGCTTCGGCATCCCGGTGCTGGAGGCCATGGCGTGGGGCGTTCCGGTGGTGACGTCGAACCGTTCCGCCCTGCCCGAGGTTGCCGGCGACGCCGCCCTGCTGGTGGATCCGGTAAACGAAGAGGAAATCGCCCACGCGCTTGTCTCGCTGGTTCGGGATGAGAAGCTGGCCAGTGCCCTGGCCGAGCGGGGGCGGAAACGGGCCGCCGAATTTCCCTGGGTACAGGCAGTAGCGCGGACCTGGGCGGTCTACCGGGAAGTCAGCAGCTAATGGCTAGTTGGCCTCGTCATCGACGGCGATTTTCAGGGCCCGCAGGAACTTGTGATCTTGCGAAGTCCAGCGGATCTTGCCAGAAGACTGAACCTGCGCGTCGGGAGATTGTTCGGTGGCCGGATCGGCGTAAGGTTCTTCCTGCTCCGTCTGTTGCCGCTTATTAAAGCCGATGGTGGCTTCCAAGACGAGGAAAACATCATAGCCGGCGCGCTTGATCTCGCCGATGGCGGCCGCGATCCGTTCGGAGTCCGAAAGCGACTCGTTGATCGCGTTTCCCAATTCCTGCATCAGGTTTTTGAGTTCATCGTCCACCGTGCGCCCCCTTCCGTGAGCCACTTTCAGGATACCACTCTCCCGCCACAATGTCGTACCACATCGCCACCGGGCACGGCCGGCCTTCGGCGCCAGATCGTTCGCCGCAGACTGCGGCGGGTCTTCCCGACGCAGCCGAACAAACTAACAGAGCTTCCATTCTCTTCATCGGCAAAAAGCCGCTGGTTGTTTATCCTCCCGGCAGGCACGTACAGGTGAGTGCGCCTGCATCCTGGCCGAGCGCGCCGAACCGCCGCCAATCCGAACGCCGCCTCGCCGGCCTTGCTCAGCTCTCCAGTCTGGCGAGTAGTTCCCGAATTCGCCTGGTCTCTTCCGGCGACGGGTTGCTCTTCAAGGCCGTCTCCAGCTCCTCCCGCGCCTGTTTCTGGTTCCCTTTCTGGTACAGCGCCATCGCGAGGTGGTAGCGGAAGCTCGCCCTGGCTGGATGTTCAGCGACAATGCGCCGCAGAACCTCGATAGCATTCTGGTTCAGATTCCGCTTGAGGTAAACGTAGCCGAGCGTGTCGGCGTAGTCGGCGCTGTCTGGCTTCTTGGCCACCGCCCGCTGAGCATAGGTGAGCGCCTGGTCGAGGTCGGTTCCCATCTCCGCCAGGATATAAGCCAAATTGTTCAGTGCGGCGTCATTGTCCGGCGCCAGTTGAATACACCGGTCGAAGTACGGCCTGGCTTCCTTCAGTTTGCCCTCCCGCGCAAGGAGAGTGCCGACGTGAAGGAATGCCTCCGGCACGGGTGGGTCGGCCTCCATCGCCTTGTCGAAGTGCGCGCGAGCTGTCTGAGTGTCTCCCTTGCGCAAACAGATCTCGCCTAGCCGGTTATTGGCGGGCCCGTTGCCCGGCTCCCGCGCCAGAACGAAGCGCAATTCCTCGATAGCCCGATTGAGGTCTCCCCGAGTGATCGCCAGCTCCGCCGCCGCCAGGCGCAGGGGCAAGCGGTCCGGGTGCTTTGTGATTTCCTGGTCTAGATAGTATTGTGCTCGATCGGGCCGGCCCCGAACCATTTGCAGATCAATCAGTTCTTGCACGACCCTGATGTCAGAAGGGTCGGCTTCCGCCAGTGCCCGGAACCGTTTCTCGGCGGCCGCGTATTTCTTCTCGATCACCTCCAGCCTGGCCAACTGAAAGGTGGCATCACGAAGGCGCTGTTTTTTCTCAATCAACGATTCCAGCTCTGACCGGGCCTTGTCGTACTCCCGCAGGCCGATCCAGGCCATGGCCCGGCCGAGCCGGGCCGAAGCGTCGTAGGGGTGTCTGTTGAGAATGTCGTTCGCCAACACCTCGGCCCGCGTGAACTCGTTCCGCTGCAGGTGAAGGTCGATCAGAGCGTATTGAGGCAGTAAGTATTCCGGCGTCTGCCGGACGGCTTCCAAAAACTGCTCTCGGGCGCTCATCTGGTCCCCGCTCTCCAGGTAGGCCAGGCCAAGCTGATATCGAAGAACAGCGTTGGCGGGAAGACGCGAGACGGCTGTTTTGAGGTCTTCCAGCGCCGCCGAGGTGTCCTCCTGGGCGCCGCTCCGTAAGCGGAGCGCGCCGCGTAATCCCAGCGCCAGTGCATCATTGGGGTCTGTGGCCAGCAGGCCGTCCACCTCACCGGTCGCCTCCTGGAACTTGCGGGCGGCCAGATACGCCTGCACGATTCGATAGCGGTACTCTCTTTCCCGCTTCGGTTCAGCCTTCATGCCTTCCCGGTAGTATTTGATGGCCAGATCGGCCTGGCCGCCCCGCAAGTAGAAATCGCCGACTTGCTCGGGGGCGTTGGGAAACCGCTCAGGGTCATTCAGCAGCCGGTCGAGAACCGCCTTGATCTCGGTGCTCTTCCCGGCGTTCCGGTAATGATTCGCCAGGTTGATCCAGGCCGCCCACTCGTCCGGGTTGTTCTCGCAAGCGTCCTTCAGAACCGCCTCCGCCTCGGCGGTCCGTCCCTGGTTGGCATAAACCACGTAAAGAAAGTTGTAAAGGGCCAGTTGCGTTTTGTTGTGCTCGAGCGACTGCCGGAGGGTCTTCTCAACATCAGCGACTTGGTTCTGCGCCGCCAGAGCCGTGGCCAGCGCGAGAGTTGCGTTCGCATCCCAGGGGTTCACCGCCAGGGCCCGGCGCAGCAGCGGGACCGCTTGTTGAGCCTGGTTCTGGTACAAGGCGATCTGGCCCTTCACGTAGAGAACCTCGAAAGCGCCCGGGTGTAGCTGTTCAGCCTGCTCCGTGTGACGGATCAGATCCGCCAGCACTTCCTCGCGCCGGGGAACCACCGGTTGGGTTAAAGCAAGAAGGTAAAGCTGCGCCAGATGCCGGAACGCAGCGAGGTTGTCCGGCTCAAGCTGAAACGCGCGAAGGAAGGCGCGCCCGGCGTCATTCCGGTTCCCGAGCTTCAGGTTCGTCAGACCCAGGCGGTAGTAAGCTTCGCCGTAACGCCGGTCCTCGTTCAGAGCCTTTCGGTAAAGGATGGAGGCTTCTTTATACTTGCCAGTCTCGTAGTACTTGTTTCCAAGCTGGAGAAACCGCCGCTTGGCAGCTTCTGGGTCGTGATGGCAGCCGGTCAGCAGGAGTGCGAGAGCAATCCAGCCCCAGAGCTTGCGAACTTGCACTTTGCGCTTCCCCTTCCCACAATCCAGTATAGGAGACCGCCACGGCGGGGGCTGATCCGCCCGGCCCGGACCGAGGGCGCTGCTGCGGAGGCCGGCGCAGGCTGCTGTGCTTGCTGCGCCGCGAGCATCGATTTCGCTCCGTCCCCCGCTCCGGGGCGTATGACAGGAAAGTGAGGAACGCCGCGGCTCAGTCCGGACGTGCTTGACTCCTGTTCGGAGCCGTCCCTACAATGAAGGTGTCATTATAGGAGGCCGCATGAGATCCATTGGCTTACCGGAACTCCTGATCATCTTGGGTATCGCCGTGCTGTTGTTCGGCGGGCGGAAGATCCCCGAAGTGGCCAAGGGGTTGGGTGAAGGTATCCGCAATTTCAAGAACGCCCTGAAGAGCGAAGACAAGTCCGAAGAAGAAAAGAAGCAGGCATAGGCTTGCGGCCCGCCCGCAGGCCGGGCGCATTCCGACTCGGTTTCCACCCCCGCACAGAAGAAACCCCGCGAGCTGGTGTCGCGGGGTTGTCTTTTGCAGTCTCCGCTGTCTGGTGTTATCTTGTGTTATTTTTTCTTGCGCGGAGGCACAATTGCTTCCTTGCAGGATTTCGCCACCGTGAACTTGACCACCTTCTTGGCCGGAATGCGGATGGTCTCACCGGTCGCGGGGTTACGCCCTTTCCGGGCCTTGCGCGAGACTTTCTTCAACCGGCCAAGTCCCGGCAGTACGAACACGCCATTCTTCTTGGTCTCAGCGATCGCGGTCGCCGCGTAGGTCTCGATGATCTCTTTGGCGACCTTGTTGGTCACGCCGCCCACGGCGGCGATCTTCTTCACGAAATCGGTCTGCGTCATTTTCTTTTTCTGAGCCATATTGTCAATCTGTCTCCCAATGACCCGTGCCCTTCGCAATGCTGCGCCGAGCTTCGGGTAGTGTTTTGCTGTCTCATGATAAAGGATTCTCACCGGTCGTGTAAAGGGAAAATATGCTGAGAAACCCTTTTTTTGGGGCTTTGGGGGCAATCGGCCCTTCTGCAGGCCTTGTTTGCGCGCTCTCAGGCGCGGCGCATCGCCACCGCGGCCTTCCGGGCCTCGGCTTCGGCCGGTTTGGCCGGCGCCCCGGGGGCCGGCTCCCACGCCGCCAACCCCAGCTTTTGCCACAGCTCGCGCTCCAGACGGTCGCGGAGATCGGTGTTCTGCTTCAAGAAGGCCCCGGCGTTTCCCCGGCCCTGTCCGAGCTTCCGGCCGCGATAGCTGTACCAGGTGCCGCTCCTGCTCACCAGCCCCTGTTTCAACCCGGCGTCGAGCAACTCGCCTTCCCGGAAGATGCCCTCGCCGTGGATCAGGTCAAACTCGGCGTCCCGGAACGGCGAGGCCACCTTGTTCTTGACCACCTTGACCCGCGTGCGGCTGCCGATCACTCTGTCGCCGTCCTTAATGGCGCCGATCCGGCGGACATCCATGCGGACGGAAGCGTAAAACTTGAGCGCCCGTCCGCCGGTAGTGGTTTCCGGGTTTCCGAACATCACGCCGATTTTCTCGCGCACCTGGTTGATGAAGATCAAGCAGGTGTTCTTCCGCGCCACCAGCCCGGCGAGCTTTCGGAGCGCCTGCGACATCAGCCGGGCGTGAAGGCCCATGTGGCTGTCACCCATCTCGCCGTCCAATTCGGCCTTCGGCACCAGGGCCGCCACCGAATCCACGACGGCGACGTCCACCACCCCGGAACCCACCAGCGCGGAGGTGATCTCCAGCGCCTGCTCACCGTAATCGGGCTGGGAGATGAGCAGGTTGTCGACGTCCACTCCCAGGCGGCGGGCGTAGGCGGGATCCAGCGCGTGTTCGGCATCGATGAAGGCCGCGGTCCCGCCCTGTTGATGAGCTTGCGCGATCACCTGAAGCGCGATGGTGGTTTTTCCGGAAGACTCAGGGCCGTAGACCTCGACCACGCGCCCGCGGGGGAAGCCGCCCACTCCAAGCGCAGCGTCCAGAGCCAGCGAACCGGAGGGAATCACGGTCACCGGCAGGACGTTGGTGGAACCCAACCGCAGCACGGACCCCTTGCCGAACTGCTTTTCCATTTGCACCAGCGCCAGGTCGATGGCGCGCTGTCTTTCCTGGTTGGTCACCGAACACCTCTTTGAAATGATTTGGTGCGTGTCCGGCGGCCATCCTCTCAGCCGATCTGCCTGCGGGCTCTTGCTTTGCCTGTCACCCGGTGACCATCAATGGCGCGGGGCAGCCTTGGCGCTCCTGGACTCTTGGGCCGGGACCGCCCGCAGCAGTCCCAGCGCCTTTCGCAGTTCGGTTTCGAGCTTGTCGCGGAGGTCGGTGTTCTCGCGGAGGAACTGTTTGGCGTTCTCCCGGCCCTGGCCGAGCCGCTCGCCGGCAAAGCTGTACCAGGCGCCGCTTTTTTCAACCAGGCGATGGGCGACCCCCAAGTCAATGAGATCTCCTTCGAGGGAGATCCCCCGGCCGTAAAGGATGTCGAACTCGGCCTCCCGAAACGGCGCCGCCACCTTGTTCTTGACAATCTTGACGCGGGTGCGGTTTCCGATCACCTTGTCGCCGTCCTTGATGGCGGCGATGCGGCGGATATCGGCCCGAATCGAGGAGTAGAACTTGAGCGCCCGGCCTCCGGTGGTGGTTTCCG
>CAZXVW010000149.1:0-10749 GCA_964644025.1 uncultured Solibacteraceae bacterium
CGGGCACAACCACTCCCCGGGTTTGGTAGTGATGCCGAATGGCGACGTGCTGGCCGTTTTCTTCAGCGCCTCGACTCCGGGTACCGAGTACTGGCCGAACGTCGGCTTCATCGCCACGCGGCTTCGTTATGGCAGTGACGAGTGGGACACGCCGGCTCCGTTTTACGATTTCGCCGACCTCAACGATCAGTCCGCCCTGCTGTGGAATGACGCCGGAACGGTGTGGTGTTTCACCGGCGGCCGTTACCTGAACGGAGTCCCGTTCCGCATCCAAACCACGAAGGACAACGGCGCCACCTGGAGTCCGATCCGCTTCCCGTTGCTCACCGGACCGGTGGGGAAATACACCGCGCAGCCGATCAACTCGGCTCTCCGCGGCCCGGACGGAACCATCTACGTGCCCACAGATGGGGACGGCGGCCGTTCTTTGCTATGGGCCAGCAGCGACGATGGTAAGACCTGGCGGGACACCGGCGGCCGCACGGCGGGACGTCACACGACGTTCGTGCTGCTCAAAGACGGGCGCATTCTCGCCCTGGGGGGCAAGAACACCGACATCGACGGCTACATGCCGCAGGTGACCTCCGCCGATGGCGGCAAGACCTGGACCGGGAAGCGCAAGACCCCGTTTCCCGCGCTCGGAAGCAATCAGCGGCCCACCGTCATCCGCCTGGCGAGCGGGAGGCTTTTCTTCGCCGCGGATTTTCAGAGCTATCACGGGGTGGCGCCGCGGGGCGTGAACAAGCGAGGCTCGTTCGTCGCCCTGTCTGATGACGAGGGCAAGACCTGGACCATCAAGCAACTGCCCGGCGCCGCGGTGCACGAGTCCCGCGTGCTCACCCACAAGGACCGGCGCTACTGGAAGCTGTCGGAGAACAAGTACCCCACGCTCGGCTACAGCGTGGCCCGGCAGGCCCCGAACGGTGTCATCCATCTCATCACCACCATGAATCACCCCTGCTTGCACTTCGAGCTGAACGAAGCCTGGATTCTGGATCCCGCGGCGGGACCGCAATCGCACCGGACGGTCACGGCGGCTTCTTCCCGAATCCAGTCGAACGAGAATTACCCGAGCGGCAGGAAGCGGGCCGCCTGGTCCGGCGTCATCGCCTCCGACGGACGCTACCTGCTGGACGGCCCCGAGGTCTTTTACTACGAGAATGGCCGCAAGCAGTACGAGGTGAACTACCGGCTCGGACGTAAGGTGGGCGCCGAAACACACTGGTCCGCCGATGGCAACGTGATCTGGAGCTGGAATCACCGGCCCGGCGGCGTCAGCGTCTGGACGCAGTACTGGCCCAACGGCCGCAAGAAAGCCGAGTCGAGTTGGAAGGACGGCAAGTGTGACGGCGTGGCCCGGCGGTGGGATTCCACCGGCAAACTCGTTTCGGAGATCACATTCAAAGACGGCCTGATAGTCCGCTAGAACAGCGCTTCTTGTCGTTGCAGGAGCAGGATCAGAAAATGGAATCGAGGTGAACGAATGAACAGATTGGAGAAGGCAATTCAGCAAAACGGGACCACCCCGTTGTTGGGTGCCGCCGTGTACTTCTATGACCCGATCTTCGTGGAGATGGTTCATCACCTCGGCCTGCGGGTTCTCTGGGTCGAGATGGAACACACCTTCTTGACGTTTTCCGAGGCGGCTGACCTGTGCCGCATGGCTTCCGGGCTGGGGCTGTTGACCATGATCCGCGTCCCGGACTCCCAGCGGGAAACCGTGCTCAAGGCCGCCGAATGCGGGCCGGATATCATTGACCTGCCAATGGCGAACTCTCCGGAAGTGCTGGCTGAACTGGTCCGGAATGCCCGTTTCCCGCCGGCCGGCGTGCGGGGCTTCTTCAGCGTTTCCCGGGCGGTGCACTACGGGCTGGCCGGTCCGGTTCCGAAGCTCCAGCAAGAGCTGAACGAGGAGCTGTGCCTGATGGGCCAGATCGAAACCGGCGAAGCGGTCGACCGGGCCGAGGAGCTTTGCAGCGTCCCCGGAATCGACGGCATCTTCCTGGGACCGGCTGACCTGTCGGCCAGCCTGGGCGTGCCCGGCAAGACCGGCAGCGTGGAAGTGCGCCAGGCCGCCGCGCAGGTGATCAAGGTGGCCCGGCAGCACGGAAAGCAGGTGGCCGTGGGCGCCAGTCCGGCTGATTTCGAGTTCTGGGCCGGCCAGCGAGTGGACCTGCTGTTTTGCACGAATGACATCGCGTGCCTGAAAACCGGCGCCCAAGCCGTGCTGGCGCAGGCCCGCGAGGCGATCGAGCGGGCTTCGCGGACGCGCTCGGAATCGGGCCCGCCACCGGCCGCGAAAACTTGAAGCGCCCGGGCAGGAAAGACGATTCGAGACCGACATAGCAGGCGCCGGAGCAGAAAATGACCTTTCTTAACCCTCTCGACTGGATAGCAATCACCGTTTTTCTCGCTGTCACCGCCGGTATCGGCGCCTGGACCGCCCGGCGCCAGACCACCACTTCGGAGTATTTCGTCGCCAACCGCCGCATCCCGGCCTTCGCCGTCGGCTTCACCATGATGGCCACCACCATCAGCAGCGTTACCTTCGTGGCGATCCCGGGTTCGGTATTCGCTCGCGACTGCTGGCAGATGCTGTACATGTTCATGGCGGTGATCGTGCTGTTTTTCGTGGTCCGCTATGTCGTCGGATTCTACCGCCATGTGGTGCGGATGAGCGCCTACGAGTACCTGGAGAAACGCTTCGGCTACGGCGCCCGCCTGTATGGGTCCGCGGGGTTCATTATTGTGCGCCTCACGGACCTGGGCTTCACGCTCTACCTGACCGCCGTCGCCGTCGAGGTGATCGCCGGCTGGAACCTGCAATGGGTGGCCGTTGGCGTGGGCGTCTTCACGCTTCTTTACACGCTGTTCGGCGGCATCGAAGCCGCGATCTGGACCTCGGTGCTGCAAGGTGTCTTCCTGATCGGGGGCGCCGTCATCATACTGGGAATACTCCTGTTCACGCCCCCAGGGGGAGCACTGGGCGTGCTCAACGACGCCTATCAGGCCGGCAAGTTCGGCTTCGGGAATTTCGAGTTCAGTTTCCGGAGCCTTTACTACGACCAGGCGACCGCCTGGATCCTGATAGCGGCTGGTTTGCTGAATTTCGCCCGCTATTACTTCACCGAGCAGAACATGGTGCAGCGCTACCTGGTGGCCCGCTCGGACCGGCAAGCCCGGCAGGGAGTGACGATGGGCATTCTCACCACCGTGCCGACGTGGTTCATCTTCGCCTTCATCGGCGCCTGCCTGTGGTCCTTTTATCATCTGACCGGAGAAACGATCCCGGCTCATATCACGAAGCAGCCGGACACGATTCTGCCGTACTTCATCGCCACCAAGCTGCCGGCCGGCATTGTCGGGCTGATCCTGGCGGCGCTGCTCTCCTCGGCGATGTCGTCGGTTTCGGCAGACCTGAATAGCATCGCCACCGTCGCCACGCAGGATTACTTCGCCCGCGCCCGGCCGAGCTCGACCGACCGGACCAGGCTGGCGTTCGGCAAGTTCGCCGTTCTGGTGGGCGGGCTGCTGGCGACCGGCGCGGCCGTCTTACTCACACTGACGCGTTCCACCGCAGCGTACGAGATCGTGGTGATTTCGGTTTCCATCGTCGCCGGCGGCATGCTCGGCCTGTTCGGGCTGGGTTTCCTGACGAGGCGCTGCACGCGCCTGGGCGCCTACGTAGGCATCCTCGTCTGCCTGCTGTTTGTCGGCTGGGCGACGCTGACCGGACCGCTCGGCGTTGATCTCGGGATCAACTTCACGATGAACACCATCCTCATCGGTGTGTTCAGCCACTTCATCCTGTTCGGCGCCGGCTACCTGGCCAGCGTGCTGTTCGGCGGCTTCCGGCCCGAGCTTACCGGCCTCACGGTCTGGACGCCGGCCGCGCACGAAGACAACTGAGACAAGGAGAAAACCGGAAATGAAAACCATCACCCTGCTGCAGCCACGAAAACTTGTCTTTGGGCGGGGCTGCCTGTCCGAGTGCGCCCGCGACCTGATCCAGGCGGGCTACCGGCGCCTGTTCCTGGTCACCTCTCCGCCCACGGCGTCGCTGGCCGAGCCGCTGACCGCGGAGTTGCGGGCCTCCGGCATTTCGGTGACTGTCTATGACAAGATCGCCGCCGAGCCCTCGGTGGCGGCGTTCGAGCAAACCCTGGCGGCGGCCCGGAAAGAGAAGCCGGATGCCGTCGTCGGCTTGGGCGGCGGCAGCGCCGTCGATGTCGCCAAGCTGCTGGCCGCGCTGCTCGAGAGCCGCCAGACCGCGCGCGAAGTGTTCGGCATCGACCGGCTGGAAGGCCGCCGCACGCCGCTGGTTTGCCTGCCCACCACCTCCGGCACGGGAACCGAAGTCTCCCGCAACGCGATCCTGCTTGACGAGGAAGACCAGTTGAAAAAGGGCGTGGTCAGTCCTCACCTGGTCCCGGACGCCGCCTACGTCGACCCGCTCCTGACCCTCACGATGCCGCCGCCGGTAACCGCCGCCACCGGCCTGGACGCGCTGACCCATTGCATTGAGGCTTACGCCAACCGGAACGCGCACCCGATGATCGATCTCTACGCGCTGGAAGGGACCCGGCTGATCGGGGCGAACCTGCTCCGGGCCGTTGAAGACGGCGACGACGTGGAGGCCCGCGAGGCGATGTCGTTGGGAAGCCTGTACGGCGGGCTATGTCTCGGCCCGGTGAACACGGCCGCCGTTCACGCGCTGGCGTATCCGCTGGGCGGCGAGTTCCACGTCGCCCACGGGGTCTCCAACGCCCTGTTGTTGCCGCACGTGCTGGAGTTCAACCTCGAGGCCGCTCCGGATCGCTACGCCCAGGTGGCCGTGGCGCTGGGCGTCGAACGGCGCCAGGATCCCGTTGAGACGGCGCGCGAGGGCCTGGAACGGATCCGCGAGCTGTCCCGCAAGTGCGGCATTCCGCAGACCTTGCGGGAGCTGGGCATCCCCCAGGAGGCCATCCCCCGGATGGCCCGGGCCGGCATGACGGTGACCCGGCTGCTGAAGAACAACCCGCGCGAGCTGACCACCGCGGACGCGGAGGCGATCTACCGGTCTGCTTATGCCTGAACAGCAACCGAAACCTCTCATCGCCGTGACCATGGGCGACGCGGCCGGCATCGGTCCCGAGGTCAGCCTGCGGGCGCTCCGCGAGCCTTCGGTGAGAGCCGCATGCACTCCAGTAATCTTCGGCGACGCGGGCGTGCTGCGGCGCGTGGCGCGCCAGTGCCATCTGGCCGGGCCGGAACGCGTCATCTCGCTCGAACAGTGGCGCGCTTCCGGCGGCCGGCCCGCCCCGGAAGTGGTGGACTGCGGCGCAATCGACGCCGAATCGGTGGTTCCGGGCAAGGTCCAAGCCGCCTGCGGGCAGGCGGCCGCCCGCTACATCGAGGCGGCCGTCGCCAGCGCGCTGGCCGGGAAGGCGGCCGCCGTTACCACCGGACCGATCAACAAGGAAGCGTTGCGCGCGGCGGGCGTGCCGTATCCCGGTCACACGGAGATGCTGGCGGCGCTCACCGGCGCGTCCAGCTATTGCATGATGCTGGCCTCGGAAGTCCTGACCGTAAGCATGGTCACCACGCACATCGGCTACCGGGACGTACCGGCCCGGCTGAGCCAGGAGCGCATCCTCGAGGTCATCGAGTTGACGGCCGATGCCAACCGCCGGCGTCTTGACGCCGAACCCCGGATCGGCGTCTGCGGTCTGAATCCACACGCCGGCGAACACGGCCTGTTCGGCGACCGGGAAGAGGAGAAGTTCATCGAGCCGGCCATTCAAGCGGCCGTCCGGAAGGGAATTCACGCCGAGGGTCCCCTGCCGCCCGACACGGCCTTCGCCCCGGCTGTTCGGAAGCGCTTCGACGCCTACGTGACCATGTATCACGACCAGGGGCACATTCCGTTCAAGATGCTGGCCTTCGACACGGGCGTGAATATCACGCTGGGCCTGCCGATCGTCCGCACCTCGGTGGATCACGGAACCGCTTTCGACATTGCCTGGACCGGCCGCGCCAGCGCTACCAGCATGATGCATGCCCTGGACTGGGCGGTCCGCCTGGCCGGCCGCAGCCAACGCGGGTAGCTGGCATGTTCCTGGTAATCGCCGACGATCTGACCGGAGCATGCGAGCTTGGCGGCGTGGCCCTGGTTCACGGGCTCGGCGCCGCGGTTTGCCTGGACCGGATCAGCGGGCCGGCCGCCGGCGTCACCATCCTGGACACCGATACCCGCTCCCGCCCCCCGGAGGAAGCGGCGCGCACGATACGGGCGCTCGGCAAGGCTCTGACCGGGTTCCCCCAGGCCGAAGTGTTCAAGAAGGTGGACTCGGTGCTTCGTGGCCCGGTACTGGCCGAGTTGACCGCCCTCATGCAAGCCCTGGGCCGGAGCCGCGTGCTGCTGGTGCCGGCGAACCCGGCGCTCGGGCGCACGATCCGCGGCGGATGTTACCGGATCCAGGGGCGGCCGCTTCATGAAACCGCTTTTCGGAGGGACCCCGAGCACCCAATCCGCTCTTCCGACGTTCTGGAAATGCTGGGCGCGGCGAAGGCAACCGAGCCGGTCTGCCTCGCCTCGCCGGGTGCTGAGCCGCTGCCGGTGGGCGTCGTCGTCGGGGAGGCTGCGACGCCGGAGGAAGTTGCGGCGTGGGCGGAACGACTCGACCAGGAGACGCTGCCGGCGGGCGCCGCGGATTTCTTCGCTGCGTTACTCGAAGCCCGCGGGTTTCCGGCACACCGGCAGCCTCCGGAGAGACGCGCCGCGCCGGCCGGCACTCTCCTGCTGGTTTCCGGTACCGGAGCTCCGAGAGCGCGGGATCGGATCGCCGAGCTGGCCGCCCGGGGAGTGCCGGTGCTGGCGATGCCGGACGAGTTGACCCGGGGTGACAGCCACTCGCCCGAACTGGTTTCGGCGTGGGCCGCCCGCGTGATTGCCGCCCTCCAGGCCGGTTCCCGGGCGGTGGTAAGCATCGGCCGGCGGCTGGCGGCGGGCGGGGAGAACGCCGGCCGGCTCCTCGTTCCCCTGGCCAGGCTCACCGCGGAGGTACTGGAACGGTTTCCGGTCGAGAACCTGTGGGTTGAAGGAGGCGCAACCGCCGGCATCGTGGTGCGGACGGCAGGCTGGCGGCGGCTCGAAGTGGACAGCCAGCTTGCCCCCGGGGTGGTCTGTGTGCGGCCTTTCCCGCACGGCAGACCCCGGATCGTCATGAAGCCCGGTAGCTATCCCTGGCCGGAATCGCTGTAAGGCCGGCCGGACAACCGGCAGCGGGCCCGGCGCACGGTGGACAATCCCTGGCGCCGTCTGGGACACTCGGTTCATGGGCGCCTGGTTGAGCCTCAAGCCCGCTGCGGGCCTGCGAATCCACATCGCCGCGTCAAACCGGGGCCTGCTGCGCCTCTCCCTGAACAGGAACGACGAGGAGTTCTTGGCCGAACTTGCCCGGATCGTGCCCTCGGCCGCGTGGTGGCGGGACGAGCAACACCCGCTGTTGCTCGAAGCGGCCGGGCAACTGCAGGCTTATTTCCGGGGCGAACTCCGGCAGTTTGACCTGCGGCTGGAGGTGCGCGGCACCGCATTTCAGCGAAAGGTCTGGCGGGCCTTGCGTCGCATCCCTTACGGCGAGACGCGCAGCTACAAGGAGATCGCCCGGCAGATCGGCTCGCCGACCGCTACCCGGGCCGTGGGGGGCGCCAATGGAAAGAACCCGATTGCAATCGTTATTCCCTGCCACCGGGTGATCGCCGCCGACGGTTCCCTGGGAGGGTTCGGCAGCGGGCTGGCGGTGAAAAAGCTCCTGCTGGAACTGGAAGCTAAAGTGAGGCGGTCCGGCGCCGGGGAACCCCGCGGCGCTCGAGCCTTTGCTGGATGAGGCGGAGCAGGACTTCTTCTTTTTCCACGACGATCCCGATGCGGAGCCAGAGCAAGCGAAGCGGCCCAACCAGCTCGGCGGTCCGCGGCGGCAGGTTCACGAGGTCCTTTTCCGTCGTGACCAGCGCCTCGGCGCCCGCCGCCCGGGCTTGCGCCGCCAGGCGCTGTATTTCCCGGGGCCGGTAGTGGTGATGGTCCCGGAAAGCCCAGCAGCCGATGGGGCGGGCGTTGAGAGAGGCCAGCGTGCGCCAGAACGACGCTGGGTTCGCCAGCCCGCAGAAGGCCGCCACGCGGGAGCCGGAAACGGCGGCAGGAGCTTCTTGCCGGCCAGTGGCCGCGTCCACCCAGCCCAGCGGCGCCACCCGCGAGAAGAACACCGGGGCGCGGGGGTTCCATTCACCGAGTCTGGCCGCAATGGCTTCCCGGGGACTACCGGCCTCGGCGCGGGTCACCAGGAACGCGTCCGCTCGCGCCAGCGCCGCCAGGGGTTCGCGCAACCGGCCCAGCGGGAACAGTTCCCCGCCCGCGAACGGGTCCAGCGCATCAATCAGGACCAGGTCGAACTGGCGGCCGAGTTGCCAGTGCTGGAAACCATCATCGAGCAGAATCACCTCCGGGGCGAACTGCTTCTCCAGGAGCGTGCCCACATGGTAGCGGTTGGCCCCGATCCCGACGGGGGCGACGCCGGCCTGCAGCAGGAGCTGGGCCTCATCGCCGGTGAGCGTCACCGGCGCCTTCGCGCCCGCCGGCAGGATGGTGGCCTTTTCCGGGACCCGGCGGCGGTAGCCGCGCGTCAGGATGGCCGGCCGCCGTCCCGCCTCTTGCAGTTTCTCCGCCAGAAACAGCACGAAGGGTGTTTTTCCGGCGCCACCCATTCCGATGCCGCCGATGCTCACCACCGGGGTGTCCAGCCAGCGCCGCCGCGCCATCGCCCGCTCGCGTTTCCAGCGGCTTCCGGCCTCCCACAACCGGGCGAGCGGCCATAAGAGGATTCTGAGCGGCAGCGGGCGCACCGGCGCCGGGATGGACCAGGCGCTCAAGCGCCGGATTTCGGCCAGCACGCGCTCGGTGGCGCCGCGCTGGGCTTCGGCCAACTGACGGGCCCGCTCGCCCAGCATCCGGCGCTTGTCCGGGTTGCGAAGCAGCTCGCCGACGGCGCGGGCCAGCTCCCCGGGCCGTGAGATCTCCACCAGCGCCCCGCCCCGCCGGAACTCCTCGGCGATGGCGGGGAAGTTTTCCAGGTGCGGGCCGCTGACGATCGGCCGTCCGAAGAAAGCCGGCTCCAGAACATTGTGTCCTCCGCGTTCGGCGAGCGTGCCTCCCATGAAGACCACGTCGGCTACCGGAAACAGCCCGCCGAGCTCGCCGATGGTATCGAGCAGGAGGACGCCCGGCAGCGGCAGCTCATCGGCATCGCCGAGCTGGGATCTGCGCAAGAACGGCACGCCAGCGCGCTGCAACCGGGCGGCGGCCTCGTCGAACCGGGCCGGGCGCCGCGGTACCAGGATGAGCAACAGGCGCCGGTGTTCGGCGGCCAGGGTTCGAAAAGCCTCGAGCACCACCTCGTCCTCATCCACGTCGCCCGCCCGGACGGGCGGCATGGTGCTGGCCGCGATCCATACCGCTGACGGGCCGGTCCTGTCGATCAGGCGCTGGACCGGCTCCGGGACAGCGGCTTTCGCCGGGTCGAAATCGTACTTGAGGTTCCCGGCATTGTGCACCCGCGCCGGCGGAGCACCCAGCTCGATGAACCGCCGCGCGGCCACGTCGCTCTGGGCCAGGACGGCGTCCGGCAGCGAGAGCGCGTGCCGGAAGAACCATCGCTGGGCACGGTAGCGCGGCATGGCCTTGTCCGAGATGCGGCCGTTGGAAATCAGCAGCCCCGCGCCGGCCCGTTTGATCTCGCGGTACCAGTTCGGCCAGATCTCGGTTTCGAGAATCACCGCCACCGAGGGCCGCAGCACGCGCAACAACCGCCGCACCGCGAAGCAGTAATCGATGGGCGCGTAGAAGATGCCGTCGGCCAGCCCGCGCAACTTCTCTTCCGCCAGGGCCCGGCCCGCCAGCGTGGTCGAGGAGACGAACAGCCGGCGCGAGGGGTATTCGGCGCGCAGCCGCTCCAGCAACCGGACCGAGGACATCACTTCGCCGACCGAGACCGCGTGCAACCAGACCGAGCCATGAGCCGTCCACCGGAGAGAACGCGGGAGGAAGCCGAACCGCTCGCCCAGACCGCGGAAATACGCGCGCTCGCGAAACCCCCGCAGCAGCAAGTAGACTACGAGAAGGGGAAAGGCGAGTGCCTGCAGAAGGCGGTACAGGAAGTAGATGAGATTCGGTGGCAAAAGCTTGATACTTCTACTGAGTATAGCCGCCGCCCCGGCGGCCGACAAGAATGTCCCGTTCCGGCCCGGCCCGCCCTCCTCCTGTCCGCACCACCAGACCGTGAGCGAGCTCTCCATCGGCGCGGAGGTTTACGCGGACCGGGAGAAAACCAAGGCGGCATTCGGCAAGTTCGATCCGGCCAGGTATGGCATCCTCCCCATCCTGGTAGTGATGCAGAACGACTCGGGCAAAGCGCTCCGCCTGGACCACATGCGCGTGGAATACATCCGTCCCGATCGCCGCAGCATCGACCCCATCCCCCCCGAGGACATCCCCCGTCTCCGCGGCGCGAAAAAGCCCCGCATGGGACCGGCGCCCTTCCCCTCCCCCATCCCCGGGATTCGAAGGAAACCGAAGAACCCGCTCGCCGCCGCCGAGATTCAAGAGCGCGCCTTCGCGGCCCGGATGCTGCCCCCGCATGATTCCGCCTACGGCTTCTTCTATTTCCAGAGCGCCAACCATGAAGGCGCCACGCTGTATATCACCGGAATCAC
>CAZXVW010000150.1:0-10716 GCA_964644025.1 uncultured Solibacteraceae bacterium
CGCCGCGCCGGCTTCCCCATCACCGGAGCCACCGCGCTCACGGTGGCCGCGGCCCGGCCCAGGAAACCTCGCCGTGTGGAACTCGTTCTCATAATCGTGCTCCTTAACTCTCTTCTATTGTGAAGTATCCATCGCCGGTTACCCGGATGTCAATGCCGTTGGGAGAAGGCCGCCGGGCAAAGTCTGCTAATCTCGACTCATGAGACCGAAACTCGCCGGAAGCGCTCGCCCGGGGCCTCCGGGACAGCGCGCTTTGCCCGGGTTTTGCGCTACCGCCGGCCGGCGGCATCAGCTCATCGAGACACAGTAGGGGACCGGGCGATGCCGGTGAAACGCGTGCTCATCCTTTGCACGGGCAATTCGTGCCGGAGCCAGATGGCCGCCGGCTTCTTGCGATCGCTGGACCCGGAGCTGGAAGTTTACTCGGCGGGCACCCGGCCGGCTCCGGTCACGCACCCGTACGCGGTTCTGGTAATGCAGGAAGCCGGGATTGATATCAGCAGCGCGCAGCCGCAGAGCGTAGAGCAGTTTGTGGAACAGCCGTTCGACTGGGTGATTACGGTGTGCGATGACGCCGCTGAAACTTGTCCGGCGTTCGCCGGCAAGGTCGGCGCGCGGGCCCATATCAGTTTCGAGGATCCCGCCCGGGCCCGGGGCAGGCCCGAGGAGGTGCTGGAGGTGTTCCGCCGCGTGCGCGACCAGATCCAGCAGCGATTCCGCGAGTTTTACGAGACCCGCTTCGAGGCGCGCGAATAAGGAATGGCGCTCAGCTCTACAAACCGCTTGCCAGGGGCAGAGACGGCGCGGCGGTAAGGCTCGCCGATTCCCGGGCAGCCGCGTCACCGGATCGCCCGGTTCTCGTATAGCAGTACCCGGGGGTTGCGCCAGCCGATGGAGATGATGTCGGTGTCCCCGTCGCCGTCGATGTCGTGGTAAGCGCCGCCGGCTTCGATCCGCTGGGAGGAGTCGTCAACAATGTAGCGCGTCCAGCGACTCCCGGTCCGCCGGTACCAGACCAGGCACGGCGCGGCTTTGCGGGCAGCGACGACGATGTCTGCGGAGCCGTCGCTGTCCAGATCCACCGTCAGGGCTGCGGTCGGTTCCGGCGCCGCGTAGGGCGCCGGCAGGTCATATGTGTCGCTGCTCAGGTGTGTCCAGCGGACCTCGCCAGCGGTCAGCGGAACGGTCCCGATGCAGGCCAGGGCGATGATTGCAATTCTCATGAGTCTCCAGAGCCGGGCAAAACCCTGGATTCATGGTCATCCGGGCGAAGGCCCATGTCAAGCGGTTCCTTGTTGTTCGTGGCCGGGGGCCGCTTGCCCGGGTTTCGCACCTCGTTGTTGAAACCGCGGGCTCCAAACTTTGGAACAATAGGGGAACGAACGCGACGCCCGCCCGTATCATCAGGGAGAAGATGATGGCGGCGACGCAAACAGCGGTGGTTGAGGTGAGCGCGGCTGATCGCGAGAGCGAGTTTGTGGAACTGTTCCGCCAGTACAACCGCAAGGCTTATCATTACGCCTTGCAGACGGTTGGCGATCCGGACGACGCTCTGGACATCACCCAGGAGGCCTTCCTCCGAATCCACCGCCACTGGGCGCGCCGGGACCGCTCCCGTCCGTTCGGACCCTGGCTATACGCCGTGGTCCGCAACCTTTCCATTGACCTGTTTCGCCGGCGATCCACGCGAAAGGAGTGCAGCATGGACGACGCCGCTCCTGAACCTTCCCCGTTACCGAACCCGGAGACCGCCGCACACCAGCGAGAGCTGAGCCAGCGGCTCTGGCGGGAGATCCAGCGACTGCCGGAGGTTCAGCGCGAGGCCTTGCTGCTCCGCGACTGGCACGGGCTTTCCTACGCCGAGATCGCCGCGGCGACCGGCGCCAGCGTCACCACCATCAATTCGCGCCTGCACGATGCGCGGGTGAGACTGCGGGAACGGCTCCGGAGGTACTTATGAGGCGCCCTGACAAGCACGAAGAGATCCAGCGTATGCTTTCGGCGTACCTCGATGGCGAGCTGACGCAGGCCGACCGCCAGCGGGTTCGCCTGCACCTGGAAGAGTGCCGCGAGTGCCGCCTGGTGATGGAGGAGATGGCGGCCCTGCAGCGGTTGACGGCGGAGATGAAGTTCCCGGATCCGCCGGAGGAAATCATGGACGCCCTGGAACGCAGGCTGTCGGTCCGGGCGCCGCGGCGGTTCGGCTGGAGCCTGCTGGTGGCGGCTCTGGTGGCCTGGATTGGCTACCTGGTCTACCTGGTGGCGCGGCACCCGCGCTGGCCAACGATTCCGGAGTTTCTGGCCGGCGCCGCCGGCGCCGGGTTGCTCCTCGTCTTCCTGTCTGTGCTAAGACAAAGGTGGTTGGAACGCCCTCACGATCGGTACAGGAAGGTGAAACGATGATTGTTGTCAACACGTTCGAGATCGCCGGCAAGCGCATTGTCCGGACCCTCGGGCTGGTCCGGGGAAACACGGTACGGGCCCGCCACCTGGGCCGGGATATTCTGGCTGGATTCCGCAATGTAGTGGGCGGTGAGGTCCACGAGTACACGAAATTGCTGGCCGAAAGCCGTGAGAGCGCCCTGGACCGAATGGTGGAAGAGGCTCGGTCGCTCGGCGCCAACGCGATCACGGGCGTGCGTTTCGCCACCAGTGAGGTCGCGCACAACGCGGCCGAAATCCTGGCTTACGGTACGGCTGTCGTCATCGAGGACGAGTAACCATCACCGCCTATCCCGGCCGCGGCCACTACAGGATCAGGAACCCGGTCTCGACGTTTCCGGCAACAATCCGGGTCCAGATGACTTTCGCCGCTCCCTCGCCGGTGGCGTGCCGGAAGCTGACCTGCTGGCCGGGGCGGAGTTGTCGATTACGATGAGAAGCCCGGAAACCGCTGGTGGAGATGTCGAGAAGTTCTCCCTGAAACTGGAGTGGAATCGGATCGCTGAGGAGAAACTCGATTGGGCCGGAAGCCTTCCGGCGTGGCTCATGCCGCCTTTCTGGATGGGGTCCGTTCATCGCAGCCTTTCCGCCAGGCGGTCCTGGTTGACTGGTTCGGTGGCGTAAAGCTTCAGTTTCCGGCTGAGCGTCCGCCGGGAGATGCCGAGCAGGTCCGCCGCGTTCTGGTGGTGCCCGCCGGTCTTTTCGAGCGCCTGGAATATCATGCGGCGCTCGACCAAGTCCAGCCGCCACTCCTGGCCGCCGGATCCCCCGTTGGCGCTCACCGAGGCCGCCAGCGCCTGCAAGCTGCCGGCGGCGTCGCGCACCGGTAGGGGCAGGTCTTCAGCGCCGATGCGGGGTCCCGGCGCCAGCACCGCCGCCTTCAGCACCGTGTTCTTCAGTTCCCGCACATTGCCGGGCCAGTCGTATTTCTCCAGCGCACGGCGTGCACCGGCGCTGAATCGCCCATCCGGTCTCGTCTGCCGCAAGAAGTACTCGGCCAATGGCGCGATCTCTTCCTTCCGTTCCCGCAGCGGTGGAATCTCCATCTGGATTTCACTCAGCCGGTGGTAGAGGTCGGCGCGGAACCGCCCGTCACTCACCTTTTGCCCTAGATCCTGGTTCGTGGCCGCGACTACGCGAACATCCACCGAGATTTTTCTGGTTCCCCCAAGGCGGTAATATGAGACTCTGTCCAGCACCCGCAGTAGCTTCACCTGCATCCGGGGCTCCAACTCGCCGATTTCATCCAGAAACAGCGTCCCCTTATCCGCCAGCTCGAACAGCCCCGGCTTGGCGGCGTCGGCGCTGCTGAAGGCTCCGCGCTCGTGCCCGAACAGTTCGCTTTCCACCAAGTGTTCCGGCAGAGCGGCGCAACTGACGTCCACCCAGGGATGTTCCGCCCGGGGCGAATAATGATGGAGGGCGCGCGCCACCAGCTCTTTGCCAACGCCGCTTTCCCCGGTAATCAACACCGCCGCATCCACTTGCGCTACTCGCCGCACCTGCTCCATGAGCTGCCGCATCGGCTGGCTCGAAATGACAGCCGGCATGCCAAGGAAGACACAGATAGCCGGTTCCCTCATGCGATAGTTCCATTCTGACGGTTTTGGTGCGTCCGGGCCATCCTGTCGAACTTCGATATTTCCAACTACATGCACCGAGTACTTTAAGGGAAACTTATTAGTACGGGAATCGGTTGAACACCTGAGAGCCACCGAGCGAAATGGCCGCCTGTCTGAGACAAAATGTCTCGTCTTGTGGGTTTTTCCAAGATATTCATTCAAAACCACTTGTGGCCGGTGGCGCCAGTAACTGTATGAAAAGACGGGACCAATTGTCCCGTGCCGGGAGACCAGCCGGCGGCCGCCGCTTTCTGCCTGGCCGCCTATAACTCATTGCAAGATAAGGAGAAAGCCGCGGCGCCGGGCGGCTTACGAAAAGGGAAGGCCAGTTGCTAAAGCAGTTACGAGAAAGGACCCTACAGCGTTGAATAGCGGAAAGACAGCGGGAGAGGCGTTCGTGGCAACCGTCATCCTGATGGGCATGACGGTACTGGGGGGCGCGCTGCTCCAGTGGCAGAGTCAGGATCCGGTTCGGTTCGCCTACTACTTCGCCCTCGCGCTGATCTCGGCCGGCTGGAAGGTCGGGCTCTCCGCGTTTCCCGGGACAATCTCGATCGGGTTCCTTTTCATTCTGATTGGGATCAGTGATTTGAGTCTGCCCGAGACGCTGCTGATGGGGTGTTCCGCGCTGCTGGTCCAATCGGTGGCAGATCCACGGGGACAACGCTCGGTGAAGAGCCTGTGGTTCCGGGTCTCCAACCTCGCCATTGCAACCGCGGCTGGCGCGAAGATCTACGACGCCGTTCAGTGGCCCGGAACAGGGCACGGCGCGGTGGGCGGACTGCTGGCGGCAGGCGTAGTGTTTGGCTTCATGAACACGTTTCCGGCGGCGGTCGTGACCGCGCTCGAGCAACGGCGCCGGATTGGAGAGGTGTGGCACGAGGGGGCCTTCTGGACGTTACCCTATTACCTGGTGGGCGCCGTGGCGGCGGTCGGCACGACCACGCTGAGTGCGGAGGTGGGATGGCGTTACGCGGTGCCGGCGCTTCCGATGGTCTATTTCCTGTACCGGGGCGCAAAGGGTTACCTTGAACGAATCGGCACCAGCATCCCCTGGGGAGAGGCGTCCGGTTTCCACCGTCTCGCGGTGCTGGAAGCTCTCGGCCAGGCGATCACCGCCCGTTTCCGGGGCGCCGACGTGGCGTTATCGCGCACACAGGCCTACTCCCTGCTGCTGGCCAAGGAACTCCGTCTGGAAGAGACGGAACGGCGGGCGTTGCGCATCGCCGCCTTGCTTCATGATGTCGGCACCCTGGCTGTTCCCGAGCAAATCCTTTGGAAACAGGGCCGGCTGACAAAGGAGGAGTTCGAAAAGGTCAAGGTACACCCGATCGTTGGCGCTGCCATTGCCGAGAGCGCCGGCTTTCCGTCTTCAGTGGCCCCGATCATCCGAGCCCATCATGAGCAATGGAATGGAGGCGGTTACCCGGACGGATTGAGGGGAGAGCAGATTCCTCTGAGTGCGAGGATACTGGGCGTGGTCGACTGCCTGATCGCCCTGACCACGGACCGGCCTTATCGCCCAGCCGTATCCTTCGACCGCGCACTGGCCTTTATCGTTTCCCGGGCCGGCGTCTCATTTGATCCCGAGGTCGTGGCCACGCTGGTGCGCTGCGCGGATGATTTTCGACGCCTCGAAGGGGCCCAGGAGCAGGGGGCCGCGAAGGCGCTTGATGCTTTCCTTGCTCCGATTACCCAGGCGCAACAGGAGTTGCAGCGGATTCTCGAGCTTTCCCAGCGGCTCGGCAAATCGCTGAGCCTGTCGGAGACGCTGGAGACGCTGGCCGAAGCGCTGCGCGAGATGGTCCCTTTCGATTGTCTGGCCGTCTACATCCAAGGCGACGAGACGCTGGTTCCCGAGTACGTCACCGGTCTGGAGTACTCGGCGTTCTTCTCGCTCGAGTTGCCCGCCGGCGCCGGTGTCTCGGGGCGGGCGGCGGAGACTGGAAAACCCATCCTGAACGGCGACCCTGCTGATGAGTTCCGTCACCTGAGCGGCGATTCATGCACGAGCATGCGCTCCGCGCTTGCTCTTCCCCTGGAAGGCTCGGCCGACCTGGCCGGCGTGCTGACGCTGTACCGGAAAGATGCACACGGTTTCGGGGTGGACGATCTTCGAATTCTGCAAAACGTTCAGGGGCAACTGGCCGCCGCGATTGAAAACGCGGTGCGGTTCAAGCGCGCGGAAGACTCGGCAACCACCGACCATCTGACGCGCCTTCCCAACGCCCGTTCTTTATTCCTACACTTGGAGAACGAACTGTCCCGCTGCCGGCGCAACGGCGAACCGCTGACGGTGCTGCTGTGCGACCTGGATGGTTTCAAGAACGTGAACGATGAATTCGGGCATCTGAACGGCAACAAGGTCTTGCGGGCGGTGAGCCGGGTTCTCGAGAAGAGCTGCCGGGAGTATGACTTCGTGGCGCGCTTGGGCGGTGATGAATTCGTGATGGTGCTGCCCGGGCTGCCGCCTGGAGTGGTCGCGTCCCGGATACAGCACCTGGCGCAGGCCGCGGCGGAGGCGGCCGAGGAGGCCTGCCATGGGTGCGAAGTGACGCTGAGCATCGGGCAGGCACGCTATCCCATGGACGGTCACAAGTCCGAATCGCTGCTGGAGACAGCCGACCGCCGGATGTATGCCGAGAAGCAGCGCCGCAAGCCACATGCGCCGGTTCGCGGCTACGATTTTGACTGGATGGGGAGGGAAATCCCGGCGCCGGCCGTGCCGGCTCAGGATTCCCTGTGCGGGTCGGTTGCTTCCACTAGGTCGTCTACCTCCATCGAGTAAAGAGCCGGCTTGCCGTCCCGGTCACTTTGAAACACGATCCGCCGGCTGTCCGGGGAAAAGACCGGCGCGACCCGGCTGGGGTCGGAAGCGCGGTGCTCGCACAGCGTCAGTTCGCTTCCTCCATTCCGCACCAGGAGCAAGATGAGTGGGGTGGCCCGGCCTCCACTGGCGCCGACGAAGACCGAGGCGTCTCCGTTCGGCCCGAAACTGACAAACTGGCTGGTGTTGGCGATCAGGCGGTCCTGGCGGGTGTCTACGAAGTACTCGCGGAGGTTGTTCAGCTTTGATCTTTCGGGGGGAATATTCAGGTAGATCACGGCCCTGGCGTTCGGAGACCAGGTGGCCGGCCCCACTGTGCCGGGGGCTGTTGTCAGCCGCCGCTTGCCCTTGCCGTTGTATCCGGCGATCCAGAGATTTGCTTCTGCGTCCCGGTAGAGAATGCTGCGGTGTCCCGGCCGCGGGATCGGGTCTCGTAACGCTTGGCCGGATTCTACGACGGTCGCCGCTTTCTTCCGGCGGATATCCAACAGGCGCACGCGCCAGCGCCGGCCGGCGCATTCGACGAATGAGGCGTACCTTCCATCGGCGGAAAGGGAAAACCCGTGACCACGCTTTGAGCCTTCGGGAACTGTATACAGCGGTTGCGCGTGTCGGTTGTTCAGGGTTTCCCGGTAAAGCACACGCCCGTCAAAAAACGCGACGTGCCTATCGTCGGGGAACAAGGCCAGGGAGACGGGGTCGAGTTCCGCGGCTTCGGTCAGTTGGCGGTTCTCGCCCGTCTGGAGATCCATCTGGAACATTTGCAGCGATCCGGTCCGGTCCGAGGCGTAGATCATGAAGTTGCGTTTCCGGGACAGGAAGCGGCAGTAAAAGCTCGGCACGTAACTGGAGTGAGCCGGATCCGTCAGGCGGGTGACCACGAATTCGGTGGCGGGGTCCACGTACCGGCTGATTTCCGACGGATAAACGGTTCCCTTCCGCGAAGCGGCTGTCAGCCGGGCCAGGTAACAGGAACCCAGAAAGGCGCGCCGGCTCCATCCCAGACCGGAACGCCGATCCACCTCCATACGTCATCATCGTATCATGCTGTCCCGATAGTGTTGCCGGCCGGGGGCGCTGTCCCCGCCCTGGCGGAGCCTGCAGCAGGATGGTGACCGGCGGCTGGAAGCGGCAAGGTCAAGCCCAAGGGGGAGCGCTAGAACGGAAAATGGCGCCGGACCGCCGGTGAGGGTTTCGCCGAGTTCTTCAGGAAGATGTATGGATTTACCGGATTGCCGCCCTGGCGCACTTCGTAATGGAGGTGGGGTCCGTTGGCGCGGCCGGTCTCGCCGACAGCCCCTATGACCTGGCCCCGGCGGACTTCCTGGCCAACGATTACTTCAATCTCGGACAGGTGAGCGTAATAGGTCGTAATGCCAGAGCCGTGATCGATCACCACCAGCTTGCCGTACCGGCCCGCCCAGCCGGCCCGCGTGACCACTCCGTCGCCGGCCGCATGGACCGGGTCGCCGTAGTTGGCATGAATATCCACGCCGGGATGGAAAGCGCCCATGCCGGAAAACGGGTCGGTTCGCTTGCCGAAGTAGCTGGTGAAGTAACCGGCCACCGGCCACAGCGAAGGTCTCGCATGAGCCCGCCAAAGGCGGGGATACTTGCGGGAGAAGACAGAGAAGTTCGCGCTCTTGAGGAAGTCATACTCTTCCAGGCTCTCCCGGTAATCCGGCACCAGGGACCCTTCGGCGGCGATATCGTCCGGCCCCACCAGCTTCTGCTTGATTCCGTAAGCTACCGAGACCTCGCTGGCGAACAATTGCAACGTGGCCAACTGCTCGCTCTTCTGACTCGTCTCGCGCTGCAGGGCCTGGTAACGATCCCGCAAGGTTTCAAACTGCGCCCGGAGCGAGTTGTAGTGGGAAACTTTCCAGGCCATCCGGACGTAGCTGCCAATGAAGCCGGCAATGGTAATGATGCCGACCAGCGCCAACCCCAGAACCGAATAAACGACCTTGTGAGGTACGTGTATCCTCCGAAGACGGCCATGGACGGAATGTGCCAGTACGACGATGAAGTAATGCTGCTTCATTCGCGGCCCTCGGTCCCGGCGAACCCAACTTGTCTCGGCATCATGCAGCGCTGTACGGCCGGATTGTTGTGCGCGGGCAGTCTTCCAGCGCTTGTGAAACCAATTGTAAACATTAACAGGAAGCCCCGCTGGCTGTCAAGACCTGATGAGTGTTGGGGTTGGGGGGTAAGTCACTGGTCGGTGGTCTTTGATCGCTGATCCTTTAGTCGCTCAAAGGGGGAAGCCGGTGGCGTGGAGCCATCCCTCGAGCTGCTGGATCAATTCCCGTTTCCGCGGCTGGTGGAGCCGGGCTTCCGCCAGATTCCGGGTCTCGCCGGGATCCCGGCGAAGGTCGTAGAGATATTCGCCGCCATCGGCGTAACGGATGTACTTCCAGCCCTGGCCGCGGACCATGAAGCTGCCCGGCGTGCCAGGCGCTACCGTGCGGGTCCGTCCCTTGTTGGCGCGGACGCGCTCACAGAAGTTATAAGCGCGGTCCTGCGAGGAGCCTTTGCCCGTCAACGCCGGAACGAGGCTGCGGCCCTCGACGCCGGCCGGGACCGGATGGCCCGTCAACTCAAGCAGCGTCGGGCAGATGTCGACGAGGCTGGCGCACGCATCGCTGCGGCCCGGCCCGAACCGCCGCGGGTAGCTGACGATGAACGGAATCGTCGCAACGTCATCGTAGAACGCCGAGGTGCTCTTCCAGAACATTCCGTGGGCGCCGGCCATGTCACCATGGTCCGCCGTAAAGACGATGATGGTGTCGGCGGCGCGGCCGGTGGCCTCCAGCGCGTCGAGCACGCGGCCGACCTGATCATCCACCAGGCGAACGCTGCCGTAGTAGATACGCAGCAGCTCGCGGATCCGTGTTTCTGTCTTCGTGCCAACGATCTGCCGCGACCAGTCCTGCTCGAAGCGGGCCTCCCGGGTTGCGAAGTTCGCCGGCAGCCCGATCTTCTCCGGCCGGTACATTTCGTAATAAGGCGAAGGGATCACATTCGGGTCGTGGGGCAGGTTAAACGAGCAGGTGATCATGAAGGGGCGCACGGCGGCGTCCCGGAGCCGTTCGATGGCCTTGTCGGCGATGCGCGCCTCAAAGGTCTGCTCGGGGGGCAACTCCAGTTTCCCGGCTTTTTCAATGAATTCGAGGTGGCGGCGCTCCGGAAGCGGGTCCAGTTCGAACGATTTCCGGTAAGCCTGATCCGGGGTCACCGGCAGCGCCCAGCCGTACCAGTTCATCCACTGCTCGCGGGGCATCTTCCGGGCCTTGACGAATATCGCGGCCATCTCGCGGGCGTACTCGTGATGTTCCCCATACTGGTCCGTGTAGCAGGGCAGGGCGTCTCCGGCCAGGTGCCACTTGCCGAACTGGTGGGTTGAGTAGCCACTTTCGAACAGGATCCTCTCGGTGGTGAGATCTTCCTTCCGGATGCCTTCCTCGGTCGCCGGTCCGCCAATGGCGGGGTAGTCTTTGCGATTAACGTTGTAACGGATGCCGTGAGTGTGGGGATAGAGTCCGGTGACGAGCGAAGCGCGGGACGGCGAGCAGAACGGCGTCGTGCAGGTCGCCCCGTGAAAGACGACGCCACGGCGGGCGATGCGCTCTATGTTGGGGGTCTCGACCGGCCCGCCGTAGACGCTGAGCACCCGGGGATTCAACTGGTCACACATGATGACCAGGACATTGGGCCGACGCTCGCCGCCGGGGGCGGTGGCCGCCGCGGTGGCAGTGGTGCAGAGAAACGAACGTCTGGTTAGGTTGCGCGTGTTGTTGTTATAACACGAAAGCGGCTTCCCAT
>CAZXVW010000151.1:0-10690 GCA_964644025.1 uncultured Solibacteraceae bacterium
GGTTCACCGCCCGGCCATAGACGAAGATCACGGGCTTGCCGTTCACCTTGAGCCACGCCGGGTGCTTGCCGTATGCTCTCAGTAAATAAACCAGATCGGCCACCGCCGTAACCACCGCGGGATCGTCTCGGGGCTTGACCACCTCGTAGTAAACCGTGATCTTCAAGCCGTGTTTCTCCGCCGCCTTGAGCATCAGCGGCAGACCCTTGTCATGGAAGTCGCCCTGGTACCACCACGTCACGATGAACCCCGTAATCCCGGCTTCCTTCGCCCAAGCCATGTGCTGATCGATGATCGCCGGATTGTGACAGTCGTAGGGCCCGAGCTTTGGCCAGTTGGTGGAACTGGCGATCTCTTGCTTCACATAGTCCACGCCTCGCCAGTGAAGCCAGTGATCGCTCACGTTCGGGTTGCCGTACCACCCGTAGTAGAAGGCAAGCACCTCCTTCGGAACTTGCGCCGGGGCCGCCATGGTGAATCCGAAGGCCAACACCAGAGCTAGCAAAGTCTTGAGCTGATGAACGCAGAATTTCATTGTGGTTTTCCTATTCACGAAAATCGCCCCTCCCCTCCCGGTGTCAGGGGAGGGGAGGGGGCAGAAGCTACAGGGGTGACTCTGGAGCTCAGAACTCCAGCTTCACTCCCAACTGCATGGTTCGGTTGCCCTCAGCGTTAGTGATCTTGCCGAACTGCGTATTGGCCAGGTCCTGGCTCGATGGCCTGCTCCAGGTATGGTGATTGAACAGATCGTAGACCTCCCAACGCACATCCAGCGCCACCTTCTCGGTGAAGTTGAAGCTCCGGATTATCGAAATGTTCTCCCGCACCCGGCCGAACATGCGGGTGGCGCCATTGAGTCTCGGCGCATTCCCGAACGGATTCGTGGTGGGATCGGTCCGCCGGACGAACGCTGACCGGTCGTAGAACAGGTCCTTGTCGGGATCGAACTTGTCTCCGGAGACCGGCGCCCGCCAGTTGTGACTCAGCACATCCGGGCGGGGCGTTCCGGCGAACAGATAGTTGCTGTAAGCGGTGTCGACCACGCCCATCGGGTAGCCGCTCTGGGCGAAGACGAATGCGGCGAGGTTCCAGCCGCCAACGATGTGACTCAATACGCCCTCGGTCAGGTAGGAACGGCCTTTCCCGAACGGGAGGTCATAGCTCGCGGTCAGCTTGAATTGATGGGGGAAGTCCAGGTTGCCGTACGCCTTCTCCAGTCTCCGGTTGTAATGGTCCTGGGCGGCTCCAGCGCCAACGCGGGCGCCGACCACGCCGGCGATCCACGGTTCGGCGGAATCCGAGTCGGTCAGCTTCTTCGACCATGTATAACTGCTCAGCAGGCTCAGTCCGTTGGAATAGCGCTTGGTGACCCGGATCATCAGCGCGTGGTAGGTCGCGTTGCCACTCCGGTTCTGTGTGCCTCCCGTGCCGACGTTGGTGTACTGGGGGAACATCCGCAGGGCTTGTCCGAGCGTGGCATTCTTCCCCATCAGCGCCTGGAAAGACGGGAAGGGCGGCGTAAACCCCAGAGCAACCACCGCGGGATCATCGATCGGCTTGTTCAAAAGACTGCCCAGGTAGGCGTATTTCGGGTGGACCTGCATATAGTTCACGCGGTCGCTGGGAAGGTGGGTGTCCTTGCTGCCCGTGTAGGTCACATCCAGCACGAATTTCCCCGGGAACGATCTCGAGATCGCGAAATTCCAGGTGTCCGTCGTCGGCAGCGTAGACACATCGGGCAGTTGGTGCCAGCTCACACTGAAACCGGCATTGAAGGCCGGGTCGATAAACGGTGGAGGCGTCCAGGCGGGGAATCCGTCGTCCCAATAGAATGCCGGCGTCACTCCCCGGTCCGCGGAACGCCAGTCCGGAGCAGCGGTGAAGCCAGCCGTGCTGAGGTTCAACTTGCTGGGGGCATAGTAGATGCCCGCCCCGGCGCGGATAACCGTGTTCGGGGTGAGCTGGTAGGCGAAGCCCAACCGGGGCCCCCACCCCGTCGCAGCGTCGTAGAAGGTGCGCCTGCCTTCGCGTCCTTCTCCGTTACCCAGGAAGCGCAACGCACCGGGGAAACCGTCCGCCGCGGGATTGGGCAAAGTTGGGTCGAAGTAGGAAATCTGGTCGTTCGCCTCACGGATTGCTGGACTGATCTCGAAGCGAATGCCTATGTTGGCGGTGAGCTTCGGAGTGATCTTCCAGTCGTCCTGCACGAAGAACGCGTGGTAAGGAAACAACAACTTCGTGGTGCTTGGAACGCTGAACCGGCCACGGTCAAGCGCCCCTAGCATGAAACTGGCGAATGAACTGCCACTCTTGCCGCTGTTGTCCAACGGTTTCGCCGTCTCCAGACGATGGAACCGGAACTCACCGCCTTCCATGTTGTGATTGATACGTTGCCAGGAGATCTGCTGGACGGTGTAGCCGAACTTGAAGTTGTGATTGCCCCGGATCCAGTTCAGGCTTTCATCGATCCCCCACGTTTTGTGATACTCCTTCCAGTTCTTGGTGGTATTCCATTTGGAGTAGTTGTCGGTGAGGAACCAAACCGACGGGAAGGCGGCGCCCGATCCCGGGTTGTTCTTGATGCCGCCGAGCACCTCCTCCCAGTTCTTGGCGCCCGCCGTCACATCCAGCTCCGGGTGAAACAGGCGGTTGAAACCGACGGTCACGGTATTGACCAGCGTGGGGGTGAACATGTGCGTGTCGTTGAACCGGAAGACCTTGCCGTGATGCTGGTTGCCGCGTTGGTAGAGCCGGTCCACCAGCGGGAACGGCAGCTTTCCCGGCCAGTTGTTCGGATCTTCCGGCGCCGTGTCATAGGCGTTGTTCCAGTGGTAGCCGTTCTTGACGAAGCTGAACGCGAACCGGTTCTTCACTCCGAAGGCCTGATCCAGCTTGACCGTGAACGCATTCTCAATCCTCTTGCGCGGCCCCGCGCCCGGGGTCCGGTAATTGCGAACCAGTCCGGGGGCGTTCGGATCCGGATAGAACTGGGCGATCTTTGTGGATATCGGACTCAAGCGGTCGGCGGGGATCTTATTTCCGGGAAAAACCTCGCGCGTGAATCCCCCTTTCCCGTCGCTGGCCGTTGTCAAGGGGTCATAAATGGGAACGAGCGCACCACTCTTGATCCAGTTCGAGAAGTCACCCTCACGCATCTCCGGCAAGGGGACGGTCAACTCACTCACCCCAGCCGTCTGAGGATAACGATATCCTTCGTACGTAAAGAAGAAATACGTCCGATCCTTCCCGTTGTAAACCTTGGGGAGAAAGACCGGCCCGCCGACGCTCGCTCCGAAGTCATTGCGATGGAAAACCGGCTTGGCGCGGCCAAGCTTATTGTTGCGCCACGAGTTGGCATTGAATTTTTGGCTCTGGTAGTACTCGAATAGCGTACCGTGAAACTCGTTGGTTCCGGACTTGGTGATGATGCTGATGTTTCCGCCGCTGGCGCGGCTGTCCTCCGCCTTGAATGCCGAAGTATCAATCCGGAACTCCTCAATCGCATCCACCGGAGGCGTCGACCGCGCAATAAACGGAATATGGTTGCGGTTGCCCATTTCGACGGAGTAGCCGTCCACGCTGACGATCCAGCCGTGCTGTTGCCCGCCACCGATCTGAAGGTCATCCCAGGCGCTCTCACCACTTTGGCTCTTCACCTGAGGCATCATCATCATGATGCTGAAGGCGTTTCGCATGCCACCCCCGACGCCCGCGATCGGCAGCGGCATGTTCTTGAGCAAGTTCTGTTCCATGTTGGTGGAGAGCTCGGTGGATTCAGTCTGCAGCGCGGGCGGTTGAGCGGTAATCGTTACGCGCTCACTAATCTGACCAACTTCCAGCTCCACGTCCACTCGAATGGTCTGGTTGGCGGACAGGGTAATGTCCGCGCGGCTCCAGGTCTTGAAACCCTGAGCCGACACGCTCACTTCGTACCGGCCGATCGGGAGGTTGGGGATGACATAATTCCCCGTCGCCGAGCTCACCGTCCTTGCCCGTACTCCGGTGTCCAGATTCTCGGCAATCACCGGCACACCCGGAACCACGGCTCCAGTGCTGTCCGTGATCAGACCGGTGATTGTCCCCATCGGGCTCTGCGCCGCAGCCGCTCCCGCGAGCAACGCCGCGAGAACGAACGACGCAACGAGAAAGTTTCCTAATCCGTTTACTCTCATTGCTACCTCTTTTTTCTGGGTCGGTGTCTATGGGTTGTCTCCCGGGGCGAACCATGGCGATCCCCGCCAGGACCCACTGAGCACCCTAAGGCATGGTCACCGGGACGTCAAGTAAGTTAACTTGTTAGCTAACCGTTAACCGGCACAATCCATTGAAGAAAACGGATACCCCGGTACGGGGTGAACCTGCGCAAAACCAAGTCCATCTGAAGCTACAAACGGGCTGCTGGGGTGCTAGAATAGCCTAGACGGGAATCGGTGAGTTGGCTGGGGTGGTGCCGTGCGCCGACAGACTCCATCAGTTGAGCAGAGGAAGCAAGCGCTCCGGCGGGTGCTGGAAAGCAAGCAGTTTCGCAAGGCGGCCCGGCTCCGGGACTTCTTGCAGTTTGTAGGTAGTCACGCACTCAACGGCCAGACCGAAGAGATCCACGAAACTGACATTGGGCGCACCGTTTACCGCCGGCGCTCCGACTATACTCCAGCCGAAGACAGCATCGTGCGCGTGGAAGCCCGTAATCTTCGGAAGAAGCTGGCGGCCTACTACCAGTCGGAAGGCGCAACCGATCCAGTCCTGATTACCATTCCCAAAGGCACCTACGTGCCGAGGTTTGACTTCCGCGACGCTGGTTCCGCAGCCCTGGACCCAGACCGCAGGAGCAGGTCGAAAGCGGCCCCGATAGCGGTCGTTTTGGCCCTCGCCTTGCTGGCGAGCCTCGCTGGCAACCTGTGGCTGGCCTCACCCCGGCGTTCCACTGCGGCGGCTTCAGCGGGCCCTGTCTCTGCGCCGCCCGCCGTGCACCCGCTGTGGTCCACGCTTTTTTCTCCCGGACACGAGACCTACATCGTCGTTGCCGACTCAGTCTACACGATAGTGCAGGAGCTTGCCAGGCAATCGTTTACGCTTCAGGACTACCTGCGGGCCGATTTCCCGCCCACCGATGCTTTCACGGGACTCGAGAAACCTTCCCGGCGCATCGCGCAGGAGATCTTTGCGCACCAATTCACCAGCCTGAGCGACGCAATCCTGGCGGCAAAGATCATGCAAGTTCCGGCAGCGGCTCAGGCCGACACTTCCATCCGGTTCGCCAGGAACATGCACGCCCGGGATTTCAAGGGAAGAAACGTGATCCTGCTCGGCAGCGCCCTGTCGAACCCGTGGTGTGAGCTGTTTGAGCCCGGTCTCAACTTCAACTTCGACTACGACTACGACTCTGGAACACCTTACATTCGCAACAAGGTTCCGCGTGATCAAGAACGGGCAACCTATGTACCGCGGCGCAGCGAGGGTGGGTCCGATGAGATCTACGCGGTCATCAGCTTCGTACCTAATCTCACTGACGACGGACACGTTCTGATGATCGCGGGCACCCACATGGAGGGCACCGAGGCCGCCGGGGAACTGCTCCTGAATCAGGCCATGGCTTCTGACATGATTCAAGATCTGGGCCTGGAATCCGGCGGGCGGTTGCGGCCATTCGAAGTTCTCCTGAAAACATCCAGAATGGAAGGCACCTCCACCGGCGCCGTGGTGGTGGCTCACCGTATTCTCGACCGGCCATGATTCATTTGTCGGGGACAGACTACGCAATCCCCGAACTTCACCAGAGGGCAATAGTGGTTGGAGCCTTTCCTTCGCCGATGGCACACAAGGCCCTCCCGGCGGTGCTTTGTAATAATGACCCCCTGGGGAAGTGAACCCGTTCCGGCTCCGGTTCCATTCGGGTGAATCATGCCCGGTTGCAGGCCCTAACCCTCATAAAACACAGGACCTGGCTGATTGCTGATCGCCGGAGAATCATCCCGCCCGTCGTACAAAGGAACCGGTCCGACCTGGCGGCGGTCGCCGCGAGACCGCTGCGGCCTGTAGAAGTCTGGCTCCATGATCCCGTGCACCGCCTCCATGTCACTGTTCTAAGTGGACCACCGGGGAGGATTGGAGTAGTGCTGCCGACGGCCCAACTTCTTGAACCACCCCTCCGGATCGTCTGGCGCCACCGCCCGGCACTCATAGCTGCAGGTTTGTTTTCGGGGTTTGCGCATCGGCCGGGTGATCATTTTGTTCGCCTCATTGTCGCCGGCAAAGTGTTCGTTGTTCCGGTCCCCGTTTGCTTTTCACTTTTTCTCGTTTGCATCTCGTTTCTCGGAGCGGGGCGGTTCCCCCATTTCCGGAGCATCGACCTGTTACCAACTCACCCGCGGCTCACCCTCCGCGCGGAAATCTCGGGCTCGCCACCCCGGCGGTTTCCTCAGCGAAGCATTCCGTCCGGCTGAGCGGGAAAACCCCGCCGGCGCGGTTCCGTCTTCAAGCTGCCGCGGCATTTGGGGGATCCAGGAGGCACGGCTCCAACCGGCTGCGCCTCCTGATCCGGTTTCCGGGCGGGCCGGTCAGAAAATGAATTTCAATCCGAATTGCAGGTTTCTCGGACGACCCGCGTTGCTGATCTTGCCGAAGCTCGCGTTACCCACCTGGGCGTTTGGGGACCCGAAGTGAGGAGTA
The DNA here is from genome assembly GCA_964644025.1 of uncultured Solibacteraceae bacterium. Taxonomy (GTDB): domain Bacteria; phylum Acidobacteriota; class Terriglobia; order Bryobacterales; family Bryobacteraceae; genus CAZXVW01. Next base: position 6,670 of record CAZXVW010000151.1, read on the forward strand.
TTGGTCACATTGAACGCCTCGGCCCGGAACTGGAGCCTGAACCGTTCGCCAAGCTGGAAGGTCTTGTAGAGAGCAAAATCGATGTTCGCCAGCCCGGGCCCTTCGATCAGGTTCCTGGCGGCGTTGCCGAACGTGTACGGATCGTTCTTCACGAAAGCGGAGGTGTCGAACCACTCATCCAGCGAGCGCTCGTTTGAGCTCAGGCGCCAGTCATGCAAGACATTCGGGCGGTTTGGGGATCCAGTATTGGCGGGGTTGCCCCGCACCGACAGGTTCACCAGGCGTCCGCTGGAGAAGGTCACAATGCCGGCCGTGGCCCAGCCACCGAGCACTGCCCGGGCCACCGGGTGTGAGGTTTCCAGAGCCGGCAACTGGTAGATGGCGCTGGTCACAAACCGGTGCGCGAAGTGCTCATCGGCCAGGGATCGCTCGGCGCGCAGGTTGTAAGGGTTCTGTGGGGCGATCGGAGCAACGCCGCCGGAGCCCGAACCACCCCGGCAGTCGCTGATGCCTTTGGAGAAGATGTAACTGGCCAGCAGGCTCAGTCCGTGGGAAAGCCGTTTCTCCAGGCGCGTTTGCAGCGAGTGATAGTTGGAATTCCCGTTGCGCTCGAAAACCGTGATCCCGGATATCGTCACTTCCTTTTCGTCGATGGGAACAAAGATCGTTCGAACCGGCCGCCGCGAGTTGACGCTACCCGGCCCCGGCGGGGGTGTGTTAACGTTGCGCGTCCGCGACAATTTATGCGCCGCCGCGGCATAATAGCCGATCTCGAAGACGGCGTCGGCCGGCAACTGGCGCTGGATGGAGAAGTTCCACTGGAAGGCGTACGGTTCCTTCATGTCCGAATGAATGGCGTTAATACCGACGTTCTTGGCGTTGTCGGCCGAGGCGGCGCCCGGGGGATAGCCTTCGCTCAACAGCAAGGTGGGATGGACCTTGTCGGTGGTAAAGCTGGCGGAGTACCGGAACGGGGGGCCTCCGGCCTGCTCGTTCTTCCAAACGACATTCCCGTAGAAGACGCCAAAGGCACTGCGAATCACGGTCTTGTCGTTAACCCGGTAGGCTAGGCCGACGCGCGGAGCAAAGTTGTTGTTGTCGTTGTGGACGCCGTTGCGCTCGAACCGGGAGCCGCCGGGCTTGGCGACGAACAGCCTCGGCTGCAGCGGGTCGCTGAAGTCCACGTTGGCCATCCTGTCCTTCCGGTCAACCCATTGCGGATGGTATTCGTAGCGCAGGCCCAGGGTCATGGTCAGCTTGCGGTTCACCCGCCACTCGTCCTCGACGTAGAAGTCGTAGTAGGGACGGCGATTGTCGCCCCAGATCCACTGGCCGACGTTGCCGCTCACGATGGTGCCCGTCAGCAGGTCGGCGAGCGAGTGACCGCCCTCGCGGGTGACCGAGTTGCGGGTAAACGAGCCGTCGAAGTTGAAGACTCCCTGGACGTTCTGAGAGTTGCCCAGGAAGTGCTGGAGCCAGTTGAGATTGATTCCCCACTTCACGGTGTGGGAGCTGCCGATCCAGTTGAAGTTGGCGATCAACTGGCGGTTCTCGCTCCGGGAATCGTTGGGCAGCCAGTTTCCCAAGCCAAGGTTCGTCAGGCCCGTCAACGAGATCAACGGAAAGCCGGGCAGGGACTGTTCGACCCCCTTGATGCCAAGCTGTGAGTTGACGTTGTAGTCGATGGGCGCCGAGCGCAACATATGACGCTGATTCCACCCGGCCCGCACGGACATGAGTAACGTGGGGGTGAAGATGTGGTTGTAACTCAGGACAGCGTTCCGGCCATCGTGGGCGAAATCGCTGGACCCGGTTGTCCCGTCGAAGGCGGGAGGCGGCAAGCCCGGCGATCCGGGCAGGTTCTGCCGGGACCAACTATAGCGGAAGAAGACCGTATCGCGGTCGGTGAAGTTGTGGTCGATCTTCACGTCCCACCGGTCGAGGTCATTCTTGAGCGGCGGATTGTTCAAGTAGTTTTGAGTCAGGCCCGGTTTGTTGGGCGCGGGATACATGGCGGCCAGTTGGGCGCCGATCGGGTCGAAGCGGGCCGGCGGGATGGTGGCGTTGGGAAACGGCGCCCGCGCACCTTCGGCATCGAGGGAAAACGGATCGTAGATCGCGTCTCCGGTCTCGGAGAAGTCGCCGTTCACCATCGCGGGTGTGGGGATGGTGGCGTTGACCGTGCGCACCTCGCGGATGCGCGTTCCCTCGTAGTCACCGAAGAAGAACGTCTTGTTCTTAATGACCGGTCCTCCCACGGCAAAGCCGAACTGGTTGCGCTTGAAAGGAGGCCGCGGCGCGGTCGGAGAGTCAAAGAAGTTCTTGGCGTCGAGCTTCTCGTTTCGCAGGAACTCGAAGACGGTGCCGTGAAGCTCGTTGGTGCCGGACTTCAGGGTAACGTTGACCACCGCGCCGGCGGCGCGGCCGTACTCGGCCGAGAAGCTGTTGGTTTCGATCTTGAATTCCTGAATGGCGTCGATGGAGGGTTTGACCGCTTCCGGTTGGCGTCCCTGGGCGGCCCGCTGCATCGAGTTGTTGTCCACCCCGTCCAGCAAGAAATTGTTTTGCTCGGCTTGCATCCCGCTACCGGTAAAGCTGTTATAGCGGCCGCCAATCGGCGCTCCCGCGCCGGCCGACAGTAGCGCCAACTGGATGTAGTCCCTCCCATTCAGCGGAAGGTCGACGATCTTCTGGTTGTCGATGACCTGGCCCTGGGCCGCGGTCGCCGTTTGCAGCAACGGTGCGGTTGCCGCCACCGTCACTTCTTCGGTAACGGCGCCGACTTCCATCACCAGGTTGAGGCGCAACTGGTCCCGGCCGTGCAGCGTGATGCCGGTCCTGGATACGGGCTTGAATCCCTGCTGCTGAATCTCGACCCGGTAGTTGCCAGGTTGCAGCAGTGGGACGACGAAAAAGCCCAATTCGTTCGTCGTCGCCCTTCGTTCGACTCCGGTGTCGACATTAACCACGGTGACCGAAACACCCGGTATTACTGCCCCTGAGGTGTCCGTCACCGTACCACCGATCTCGGCTCCCGTCTGACCCAGCAGGGGACAAGCGAAAGCCAAAAGAAAAACGGCCAGCCACAGGCGGCCGGCTGCCGGTTCTATCTTCATCATGTCTAACCCTCAAGCAATTGCCCTCCCAGCCTGAAACCGGGAAGCTCCAACCCAGTTCACGGGCCTGGCGGCCTGCTGGGTGTCAACATTCGGCCAAACGTCGCTGCCGGCTCGAAGCCGGCAGCGACAGTTTCCAGCCGTGAGGAATCGGTGCACGGTCCCACCGGCGATCACTCCATGACACTTCACTACGCCTGCGTGCAATGGTGTTGCCCACACCGAGCCGGAGTCCCCACTCCGAGCAGCCCAAATATATCATCCCCCCTCCAGGGGGTCAACCTGGCTGGAGTCTGGGCCGCCGCTTCGGAAGTTCTCCGCTGAGAAGTCAAATGAGGGCTGCGTAAAGGGACTGATGGGGATGCGGGCGTCGAGGAAGGGGGTGAGGGCTCTTCCCGGGAGCGGTTTTCCGAACCGCGGCTTCACCGGGAGCAGCGGTGGGCAGGTAGTGGCGGACACGACGCGGGCGGGCAGCAAGGGCGCCAGGTACATAAGCGACTCCGCTGAGAATACAGCTCGGATTTGAACTTATTGAAAAGATTGGTGAGCCCGGCAGGAGTCGAACCTGCAACCCACTGATTAAGAGTCACTTTTCGGCATTTTTGGCTGAGTACCAGCCAGTATGCCTGATTTGCCTTACGCGCTGAAAACCCTAGGCTTAATAGAAGAGCCAGCTGAGGCTGTTACTGGGTAAGTTTGGCTACGTTTGGCTCAGTTGGCACACATTTGGCACACAGAATTCACGATGCTCCGGCCGGGTGGCACCAGCTCACGGATCGCCTTTCCCGCAGTACCAGGTTCCCAGGGCTTCGAATTAGCAAGAGACGGTCGGACCCACTCGATTCGGTTGTTAGCAGCCCGTGGCAGAAGTGCCGATTTTCAACCATGGGCTGGAATGAAAACCA
>CAZXVW010000152.1:0-10648 GCA_964644025.1 uncultured Solibacteraceae bacterium
CGCCCAGCGGATCACTGACCAGGTTGCCGGCCTGGTGTACTGGTTGTGCGGGGGAGTGCTGCGCCGGATTCTCATCATTACCGGGCTGACCAGCGCTGCTATCGCGATCAGCATCGCCCTGATGCCCAAGCTCGAATACCTGCCCACGGGCAACCAGAACTTCCTCATCGGCGTTCTCTTGCCCCCGCCCGGTTACAACATTGACGAGATCGGGAACTTGCGGAAACCCTACGATGAGCGGCTTTCCTATCTGTGGAAGACCCCCCCGGAGGAGGCGCAGGCTCTGCCGGGCGGGGGGATCGCAAGGTTTTTCTTCATCGGTATGCACGACATGTGCATGATGGCTGCGACCTCCCGGGATCCAGAGCGCTGCCGCGAGCTGATCCCGGAATTCCAGAAGGTGAACTTTTCCATACCCGGGGCCATCGGCTTCATCAACCAGGCCGGCATCTTCCAGCGCGACCTGGGCGGGGGGCGCAACATCGACATCGACGTCACCGGACCGGACCTGGGGCGCCTGATCGCGCTCGGCGGCGAGATCTTCGGCCAGGTGATGCGCAAGCTGCCTGGCGCCCAGGCCCGTCCGATTCCGAGTCTGGATCTGGGCAATCCGGAGGTGCGGGTCATCACGGACCGGCGGCGGGCGGCCGAACTCGGCATCTCCAACCGGGATCTTGGTTTCGCCGTCAGCGCGCTGGTGGACGGTGCCAAGGCCAGCGATTATCAGTTCGAGGGTCACGAAATCGACCTGGTCGTAAAGGCCGAGGAAGGCTTCGCCCACCGGACACACTTGCTGGATCAGATGCCCATCGCGACTCCCGACGGCCGCCTGGTCACGCTTGGCTCGGTAGCCCGGCTGGTGGAGACCGGCGGCCCGGTGACCATCAACCACCGCAACCGCGAGCGGGCCATCACGATCCAGGTTACCCCCGCCAGGCACATGCCGCTTGAGCGGGCCATGGACATCATTGAAGAGGGCATCCTTCAGCCGATCCGCGACCAGGGACGCCTGGGGGGCCTATACCGGACGCATCTGAGCGGAGCCGCCGACAAGCTCTCCCAGGCCTTCGATTCCTTCAAGTGGAACTTCCTGCTGGCGCTGGTAATTACCTACCTGCTAATGGCCGCGCTGTTCGAGAGCTTTCTCTACCCGTTCGTCATTATGTTCAGCGTGCCGCTCGCCGCCGCCGGCGGCTTCCTCGGGCTCGGCGCCGTGAACCGCTTCCTCAGCTACCAGCCGCTGGACATTCTGACCATGCTCGGCTTCGTCATTCTGGTCGGCACGGTGGTCAACAACGCCATCCTGATCGTTCACCAGTCGCTCAACCATATGCGGGCCGACGGCATGGGCCCCCGCGAGGCCATCCGGGCCGCGACTGGCAACCGGATCCGGCCCATCTTCATGAGCGTGGCGACGAGTGTTTTCGGGATGCTCCCGCTGGTGCTGTTTCCCGGTCCCGGCTCGGAACTGTACCGCGGACTGGGCAGCGTGGTGGTCGGGGGGCTGATTACCTCCACCATCTTTACCTTGTTGGTTGTGCCTTCCCTGTTCAGCCTGGTGCTGGAGACGCGGGCGGCCGTGGTCAGCGGATTACGCCGCTTAGCGGGTGCTCCAATGAGCGGAACGGGCGGGGGGAGAGGCGAGTAGGGCGCCACCGGGCCTGGGTATTCATCGTAACCCATTGAAAACGCTGGAAATAAAAACTTATAATTTTTTGTTCAGATATACTTGACAAGATCTCGCGCATGTTTTATATTGTAGGTGTAGACAGATCTTATAGGAGGTGATAGCGAGATGACTCTGACCCGATACAATCCGTTTCAGGAACTGGAGGACTTCCCGACCGGGTTGCGCCTCTTTCATGACACCATGAACCGGCTGTTCAGCGAGCCGGCTTCGGCCCGGCCCTGGTCGCCGAACGTGGATATCAAGGAGAACGAGAACGAGATCATCCTCGAGGCGGACGTGCCGGGCGTCAACGAGAAGGACATCGACATCAAGATCGAAGACGGCACGCTGACGCTGAAGGGAGAGCGGAAGTTCCAGGAAGAGAAGAAAGGCGAAGGCTACCATCGCATTGAGCGTGGCTACGGCACCTTCGTTCGTTGCTTCAGCATGCCGGAGGCGGTGGATCCGGACAAGGTGAAGGCTCACTACAAGAACGGAGTGCTGACGGTGACGTTGCCGAAGAAGGAGGTAGCCAAGCCGCGGACCATCAAAGTCGCTGTGAGCTGAGTCTCGCTACTCTCAGCCGATCCTGCGCGAATCCGGGCGGGTCATGGCCCGCCCTTTTTCTGTCCCCAAAAACCTCTGATCCGGCGCCCGGCGAGCAGTTGCCCAGCCTGTCAGCAGAGTACCGCTCTCTCTTCTTATGAGCCTCTGATCCAGTGTTTCAACACTACGCCTCCGCCGGTGGAATCGCCGGTTTTGCGGTCGTGGTATGATACACTCCGGTTTTGGTCCGGAGCGACTCCGGGCCGGGAGGGGGGCTTTGATTCGATGGCACTGGGGAGGACGATGTGAGCAGCCGGCGTGAGTTTCTTGCCGGGGCAGCCCGCCTGGGACTGGGGGCGGCCCTCGGGGGTGTGACAAGCGGGGCGGTGGGACAGCATGCAGCGGGCCGGCCGCGCGGGATCAGCGGCCGGGTTTTGGGCGGCGGCCGGCCGCTCGGCGGCGTGCTGGTCTCCGACGGGTGCCGGATCGCCAGGACCGATTCGAGTGGTCGCTATGAGCTGGAGGTCGGTCCCGACAGTGGTCCGTTTGTATTCCTCACTACACCCCGCGGGTTCTGGGCAGACTCGTTTTTCGTGCCGGCCGTGGGGGCGGCCAAGACGGCCCGCGCCGACTTCCGGCTGGCTCCGATGAAACAGCCGGACCGGTTTGACTTCGTCTTCATGGCTGACATGCACCTCGACAGTAACCGGTTCGCGGTGCCGAAGGTGAAGGCGAGTCTCCGCGAGATCAACCGCTTGCAGCCGGTTCCCGCGTTCATCCTCGCCCAGGGCGACATCTGCCTCCAGGGCGGCGCGGGCGAGCAGTATCTGGAATGCTTGTCGATTTGCCGGATGCCGGTGCGCAATGGCGCGGGGAACCACGAAATGATGCTCGACCACGACAATCCCCGGGACGATTTCGAGCGGCTGTTCGGACCGACTTATTATTCGTTTGATTTTGGCCCTGTCCATTGCATCGTTCTCGACGGCAACAAGCCGATCCGGGGCCGAACGGGCTGGAGAGCGGTGCACGGGGCCGTGGAGGGCAGCGAACTGGAGTGGCTCAAGGCTGACCTGGCGGCGCAGCCGGCGGGCAAGCCGGTAATTGTCGGCGTGCATATTCCGATCGTTTCCACGTATCCGCAGCGTCGCCGGCACAGCCCGAAAGACGCACCCTACTGGGAAGCCGGCAATGCCAGGCTGCTGACTGACCTGTTTGCCCGGCACCGGGTGCGGCTGGTCCTGCAAGCCCACATGCACGAGAACGAGCGGACGACGGTCCGGGGCGTCGAATACGTGGAGTCGATCTCGCTTTCGGGAAGCTGGTTCCGGAGCGGAGCCGGATTCGAACGGGGAGTGGACGGTTCCCCGCGAGGCTACCGCATCGTGTCGGTTAACGGAAGGCGGATCACGCACCGCTACGTCTCCAGTTGCGAATCCCACGTGGATCGCCAGGGAGAATTCGCCGGCCTCGACGATCCAGTGAAACCGTCCGTGCAAACGCCGTTCGTCTTCAACTGCTATGATGCGCCGAACGGCTCGCGGGCCCGGGCGCGGATCGATAGCGGGCCGTGGCAGCCGATGCCGCCGTTTGCGGCCCTGAGCAAGACGACACCGGACCTGACGATGCCGCACCACTTCCGGCTTCTTGCCGACACCAGTTCGCTGTCCCCAGGCCGGCACGTGATCGAGGCCAGCGTCACCTGGCCCGACGGAACCGTGGTCAACGAAAAGGCGGCGTTTCATCTGGCTGGGCGCCCGGTGCGGCTGCCACGGGAGCAAGCATACTCCAGCTTTCGCCAGCCAGGGATGTGATCAGGGTCGGACAAAGGCTGCGAGTGTGATTTGAGAGGTCAACAGCAATCGGCTAACCTCAACGAGGATCCGACGATCGGAGTTTCCGGCGCAGACAGTTCCCGGCCGGGCTCCCGTTACCTCCGGCCGCTCCGCTTGAAAAAGTCCCAGATCACCTCGTAGACCCGCCGCCCGTTTTCTTTATCGAGGATGGCCCTCGGGTGGCCGTGCCGGTTGGCCTCCACCACGTAGAGCTCCATATTGACGCCGTCTGCGCAGCCGCTCCACACCGTGTGGGTGACATGCGCGTCATCGGGCTCGCCGGCAATAGCTTCCCCGGAGACGGTCTGCTCGGAACCGCAACCGTTGGCTTGCTTCCATTTCGCGATGGTCTCCGGCATTGAGACAATGTTCGCCCGGCCGCCCGGGCCGCCGCCCCACCGCACCTTCGGATCACCTTTGTCGTTGATCATCAGCACCGACACTGGACGCGACGGGTGAAAGTCCTTGTAGACCGGCCTCGGCATCGACCCGACGATCGGAGCAATCGCGGCAATGCGGTCCGCCAGCCGCGCAGCCACCGTGTGAGACATCATCCCGCCATTGGATCCGCCGGTCACGAAGACTCGTTTCTCATCGATGGCGAATTCGGAGCTCAGTTTTTCGAGGAGCGCTTTGATAAACCCCACGTCGTCGACATTGTCGCGTTGGCTGACGAAGCCCTGATACCCGCGCAAATCATTCCAGTGGCCGTCAATGCCGCTGGGGTAGACCACAATCCAGCCGTCGCGCCTGGCGTAGTCGTTGTACGGCAGACGTCTCTCCTCCCGGGGGCCGTTGCCGCCTCCGCCGTGGAGCGCGAAAACCAGTGGCGCCGGTTCGGTGCGATCGAGGTTTGGCGGCACGTAGAGCCGGTACTGGCGCGTCCGGCCGCCGTGCTCGATTGTGCGATCGACGCCTGTCTCCGACGCGGCATTCAGGCCTACGGCCGCCGCCGCGACTCCGGCCAGTGTCAATAGATTTCGTCTGTTCATGGATCACCTCTCTATTCCGGTTTTTCCAGTGTATCCACCAGGAAGTAACACGCCTCGCCCAGGTACCGGCCGCGGGCGGTGATCTCAATGGGAATCACGTACCGGGTTTTCGCGTTCGGGGAGCGGATTCGATAGTGAAGCCGGCGGGAACTCACTGACCCCGGAGACACCGTCAGGCTGCCGCGGGCGGGCTCCACCGCGGCCGGGGTAGATTCACCGACGTGGAACTCGACGCTCATCGGTTCGTCAAAGGGATTCTCTACTCGCAGCTCCACCGTCCCTTCCCCGCCCGATTTTGAAATCAGCGGGTAGACGCCGAAAACGTGCGGATTGAAATCCCAGCGGTGGTTTCCACTGGGCGAGAGAGCGTCCAGGGCCCTGGCGGCCTCGCGCCCCCAGCGGTCCCGGTACTCCCATTCCCGCTCGTTGAAGAAGAACGGCATGCGGTGTTCGGCCAGCACCCAGTCCGGGTGGAGGCTGATCATCAGGCGGGCGGAGCGGGCGTGGCCGGATGGAAAGCCTCGGTTCAGGCCGCTCCAGCCGCCGGTGCCGTTGGCAAGGTCCCACTCCCGGACCGGAAAATAGCTGTCGCCGGAGAACACGGCGTGGTGCCCATCGATGGCGGTCTCCAGAAAACTGTGGAACCAGGTCTGGCCCGGTGCGAAGTGAACCCGGAACCGATAGCCTTTCCAGGTAAATTCATCCCGGTCCTCCAGCACCCGGTCCGGCTTGACAGGCTCGAAGTTCGCGTAAGGGTGCAGGTAGGCGTCCGGATGCTCGAGCAGGTCCGCCATTTCCCGGAGAGTGAATATTTTCGGGCCGTACAACCGCTTGATGTCCGGGATCTGGCGCACGTGGTCCGAATGCAGGTGAGTGATCCAGAGATAGTCCACCTTCTTGGCGCCGATACGGTGCAGCACGGCGGCCCAGCTCTCCGGCGGCAGGTTGTTGTCCACCGCAAAGCAGGAGCCGTCTTCGGCCACCAGGAAGTAGTTGTTTCCCGTGAGCCAGAGATGCTGGCTGAGCCGTTCCAGGAGCAGCGTCCGGCCGCGTGGGCCGGGGATCTCAGCCGTCTCGATGCGCTTCAGCGGCTCGCTGCGCAGAATCGGCGGCTGTTCGATGGCGGCGAACAATTCGAAGTCCTTGAGCTTGGCCGCGTCCCAGACGCGGTCCGCGGTGAGCAGGAGCGTCTCGTCGATGTTCGGCCCGCGCAAAATCTTGCCGTGAGAAGGAAGGATCAAGTCCGGATGTTCGTCCTTGACTTTTAGCAGGGACCGGAACTCGGCCTCGTAGCCCAGGCCGCGCCAGTGGTCCCAGTCGAGCTGGTAGCCTTGCCAGATTCTCCCCTGGGAGTAAATCAGGTCGCCGGTAAAAGCCACCTGCTGTCCGTTCAGCTTGGCGAGGTAGGCCATGTGGTCGTTGGTGTGCCCCGGGGTGGCGACGGCGCGGAGGGTTGCGACAGAGTTGTTCAGCACCGCGCCGTCCGCAACGTCGGCCTGCGGGTAGTCGGTTTCCCGGGTGACCATTGAGTAAATGAAGCGGCTGTTGGGGACGGGAAACCACTGAGACCAATACCGGTGAATGGAAGCGCTCGTGTAGCCGGTTTTATCAGGGTCCGTGGCCGGGGCGTGAATGGGGATGCGCCGTTCTTCGGCTGCGCTGAAACCGAACCACTGGTCGCGGTCGCGGTGCGTCAGATAAATGGCTTCCACGCGGGTGACGCCGGCCGAGGCCAGCCGGTCCAGCACCCTCCCGCTGCCGAGGTCAATCAGGATGGCCGCCGTTCCCTGTTGCAGGACGTAGACGTTGCAAGAATCCCGGTACAGGAACAGGTGGGGCTGAATCTGCTCCAGCGGAGAAACGCTGCCGACGGCTCCGGCTGTGCCGGCGCTTGCCAGCAGGACAAAGACAAGCGTGCGCAGGTTTGTCATGAGGTCTTGGCGAATTGTAGCACCAAAGAAAGGCGCGTCCGGGGTCCGGGTCCCGGGCGGGCCTCGCTGGCGGGAGTGGCGGCGCGCTGGTCAGAACAGGAAATGGAGTGCCAACTGGATGATGCGGGGGCTCCGCGCACCAGTAAACTGTCCGAACCGCGTGTTTACCTGCTCGCCGATGCTTTTTTTTAGAGGGGACAGCCTGCGTGTTGCCCCTGGCGAAAAAGGCCAAGGTGTCAGTCACCTCCGTCCCCTTCGCAGATTGCGAGCTTTCCGAGCTGAACTCCGCTAAAACCAGGCGTCGAACGGGCACTGCTGTTGTCGTGTTGCCCGGCCGGGCGCGGGCGAAGCGGGGAAGGCGAGCGGTTAGCTCGGATTCTTTCCGACCGAGTGGCCAATGTCCGCCAGGGTCCGGCGGCTTTGGCTTGTCGGTGCTGGACGAGGAAATACAGTAGTTTCAGTAGGTTGGGGAGACGTCTGCGGCGTTGCCGCCGCCCGGTTTCCGAGGGGGACGGAGCTGATTGCAACCTTCGTGAATTTTGCGAAGGTAGCAACGCAGGCTGTCCCCCTCGGCTCATGGCATCTGGCGGGAATCTTAGCACCAAAGAAAAGGCCCGTCCGGGATCCGGGTCCCAGGCGGGCCTCGCGGGCGGGAGTAGCGACCCGCTGGTCAGAACAGGAAACGGAGCGCCAACTGGATAATCCGCGCGTTCCGCGCGCCGGTGATCTGGCCGAAGCGCGGGTTTACCTGCTCGCCGGTAGCGGGGTCAAAACGGGCGCTGGTGTCCAGGCCGCTGAACTGGGTATGGTTGAACGTGTTGTAAGTCTCGCAGCGGAACTGGAACCTCATCCGTTCGTTAACTGGAACGTTCTTGAAAATAGCGATGTCCCAGTTGTTGATTCCCGGGCCGCGGATCAGCTCCCGCGCGGCATTGCCGAAGGTGCCGACTTCCGGCATCCGGAATACGTCGGTGTTGAAGAAGCGATAGAAAGTCCGTTCGCTCTTCGGCAGCACCGGATTGCCGGTCACCACGATGCGCGCGCCCTGGCTGGGGGTTCCGGTGATATCCACCGCTTTTGTCGTGCTGTAGCCAACACCCAAGGGACTACCGCTTACGAAACTGGCAATGCCGGAAATCTCCCAGTGATTCAGGACCCGGTCCAACACGCCGTTGCTAACCGGGACCCGGGGAATGCTCCAGAGCCAGTTGATCTTGAGCACGTGAGTGCGGTCAAACGACGACAGGCCGTAGTTCCAGATTCGCACGGGCACCAGTTTACTGATGGTGTTGGTGTCGCCGGAGTTGTAGTCCATCGATTTCGACCAGGTCCACGTTGCCCCGAACTGAAACCCGCGAGCGAAGCGCCGGTTGGCGGTGACTTGTAGCGAGTGGTAGTTTGAGGACGATGCCCACTCACGGTAGTTAACATTGCTGTAACCGGTGTAGGGCACCAGGAACTGCTTCGAGTATGGCTTGTGCGTTGTGGGGTCGATATTCTCGGGCTGAAAGTTTGCTCCCGCAGGTACCACGTTGAGGTCACGGTTCCACATCAGGTGTCGGCCCACGTTGCCAACATAAGCCACGTCGACCACCGTGCCGAACCCGACGTTCCGCTGGATGGTCAAGTTCCAGTTGTAGACGGTCGGCACCTTACCGATAGTGTCAAGCCCAAGCACATTCTGCGGGGCAGTGATCCCTTCGGTGTTCAAGAAGTCATTCAGCGTCCCGAAATAGATCATCGGTTTCTCAACTAGCGGCGGCTGGAAGGGGAAATCGCGGACAACGGCATTGAGACTCTGCCGGTTGTAGAAGATGCCGAATCCGCCGCGGAGCGCCGTCTTGCTGTTACCGAAGATGTCCCAGGCGAAACCGATGCGGGGAGCATACTGCACGCCACGATTCTCATACATCCCGCGTGGGAAATCTGGATTCTCCTGCAGCGAGACCATACCGTTAGCCGGGTTGCCGGTGTTCGGAGCAATAAATCCAATCAGATTCTTTGGATAGACCTCTCCGGTCACCGGGTGGAGGCCGACCCGCTTGCCGCCAACTTTAGCCGGCTGGATCAATTGCACCACGTCAGCCGGGTTCCAGGCGCTGGGAACGAATCCGGAAACCCGGTTGTCGCGCTCATAGATCGGTACGACAATCATGAATCTCATTCCAACGTCCAATGTGAAGTTCCGCGTGATCTTCCATTTGTCCTGTGCGAACCACTCGATGTTGCTCAAGCGCCACTCCGCATACGTTCTTGTACTGCTCTCCGTGTAATACTTGAAAACCCCGAGCGCCGCGTTCGAGTACGCCCAGTTCGTGTCGAGCGGGTTGTTTACATCCCGGCCGAAATTGAATTTTCCGGTGGGGATGCTCGGCCCTGACCCAATCCCTCGCCAGAAAAAGTCGTAGTAGAAGCCAGCTTTCATCGTGTGGGAACTGAAAGTTTTGCTGATGTTGTCATTGATGTTGAAGATACGTTGCGTCTCGTGCAGCGGGAAACGCCCGTCGTAGGCGATCTGTCCAGCGCTTGGCACACCACTGAACTGGGCCTCTGGCAGCAGATTCAGCGGATTGGCCTCTGGGTGGAACTGCCCTATGTTGAAGCCTACCTTGTCGCGCTGTACTGCCGCGATCGTATCCTCATAGTTCTTGCCATCCCCGAGACGGTTGATGACGCCGACGTTCAGCTCATTGATCATCGTGGGCGAGAAGATGTGCTTGTAGCTGGTCATCAGCGACTTAGTGGGGAAGTACCGCTCGTTATGGATGAGGTCCCATCTGATGCTGTGGCCCACAAAAGGCCCTTTTTGGACTCTGGAGGACTCTGAAAACGTTCCTGATAACATATCGTTGGAGCTGGGATTGAAATCAATCTTCAGCGTCGAGGTCCGCTGGGGGTTTTCATTTTCACCCTGGAAGATGTAATTGTACTTGCCCTTGGAAATGCTCCGGTCAAGGAAGTTCGGGTTCGGGAAAACGCTCATCAGGGCTTTTCCGTTGGGGTCGACGCGGTCCGGCGGAATGATATTGCCGGGAAACGGCTTGCCACCGTTGTGAGGGTCCTTGATCACAATCAGCTTGTCATTGACGTCCAGCGACTGGGAGAAGTCACCATTGCGCTCCAGTTCTGATGGAACCGTCAAGCGCTGCAAGCCGGTACCAGACTTCAAAGGCCAGAACTCCTGATTCCAGAAAAAGAAGAGTTTGTCCTTGTTCGTGTTGAACTTGTCTGGAATGTAGATAGGACCGCCGACATTGTAGTTGAACGTGTTGTAGCGGTACCGGGGCTTAGGGGTGCCTGTCTGGTTGTTGAAGAAATTATTGGCATTGAACTGCTCGTGGCGCTTGTAATAGGAGGCGCCGCCGTGGAAATCCCGGGTTCCGGATTTAGTGATCAGGTGTACGTTGGCACCGGACATGCGCCCATACTCGGCCTGATAATTGCTGAGCAATACCTTCACCTCGGAGATGGCATCCTGGCTCACCATGATCAGCATGTTGTTGTTGTTGCCGATGGCATTGGTGGCCATGCCATCCAACATTACGCTGGTTGTGTTCCGGCGGTTGCCATTGACATTGACGTTCCAGTAAGGGTCGATGGAGTCTTTGTCGGAGTTGAACACCACGCCGGGCAGCAACTGCAACAAGGACATGACGTTGCGGCCACGGATGGCGA
>CAZXVW010000153.1:0-10471 GCA_964644025.1 uncultured Solibacteraceae bacterium
CGGCGCTGGGATACAATGACGATCAACTTGCGGGGCGGTACCTGGACTATCTGTTGCAACGTCATTTGTATGACAAAGCGACTCAAATGTGGCGGCAACAGTTGGGCGAACGGGCCGGCGATTACCGCCGCAACAACTACTTACTTGACGGGGGCTTCGAACAGGAGTGCACCGGCGCGGTTTTTGATTGGCGGGTAAGAGAGATCGCCGGTGTCACCGTGGACCGGGACACGGAAATTGCCCGCGAGGGCCGTCGCTCGCTACGGGTGAAATTCGGCGGCGAGCGCAACGTGATTTATCGCCACGTCTCGCAGTCGACCTACCTGCCTCCGGGCCGTTACCGGCTCAGCGCCTGGGCTCGCAGTGAGGGACTGACGACGGACCAGGGCGTCTACCTGCGCGTTTACGACCGGGACGCTCCCCGGCGGCTGAATGTGGCTACCGCGCAAGTCCGGGACACGCAGGAGTGGCGCGAGTTGCGCGCGGACATCGTCGTACGGCCGCCGGGATCGCTGGCCGTGGTCCAACTTTGCCGGGATGAGTCCCTGCGCATTGACAACAAGATCCGCGGCACGGTCTGGGTGGACGACGTTAAGCTGAGGCGCGTGAAAGCGGAGGGTTATGCGAGCGAATACCATCGGTAGGCGGCTCGCTGGGCGAGAAGGCGCCGCCGGCAGTGTCTCCAACGGAAGCAACCTTGACGGTGAGCTGGTACGCTGATCCTGTGCCCGCTTGGGCGTTGCAAGAACAAACATGAGCCATCAGAACGTGGCCGGGCTATACCGCCAGCGGCGATCCGGCCGGTGGATCGACCGCCTTTACCGGCTGCTCCGGCCGCCGGACCTGTTCCTCATGAACCCGGACGAGCAACTGCCGGTTCCGCTGGGCAAACATAATCTCTACGTCGGCGGCGCCGGATCGTTGGTACCAGGGTTCGTGAACGTGGACCTGGTGATCTTACCCGGCGTCGATGTCGTCGGCGACGTCCAGCGGCTCCCGTTCCGCGACGGCGTTTTCGACCGCGCTGAATGCGACGCCGTGCTGGAGCATGTTCCGGACCCGCGGCAGGCGGTGCGGGAGATCACGCGGGTGCTGGCTCCGGGCGGCGTCGTTCACATCGTGACCCCGTTTTGCCACCCGTTCCACGAGTACCCGAAGGATTTCTGGCGGTTTTCCCTGGACGGCCTGCGGCAGCTTGCCGGCGGCCTGGAGGAGCTGCACGCCGGCTGGAGAACCGGGCCAACGGCGACGATGCTGGTTTTTGTCCTGGAATACGCGAAGCTGCTGCTTCCGTTTCGCGCCTGGCGGATCCTGGTGCACGGAGTCCTTGGCTGGATGCTGTTCCCGCTGCGTTATCTGGATCTCGTGTTGCTGCGATATCCGCGCTCCGGCCGAATCGGGAACCATTGTTTCCTGTGGCTGCGCAAACCCGGTTGAGGGACTCGGCCGGCGGTTCTCGGAAGCAGGCCGCCGCCCGGCGGCACGAAGGCTTCAAGACGGCGGTATCCGCTCACCGGAACTTCCTATTTCTTCGTGTTGGCGCGGGTACTGACCTGTAACTGGCCCAGCCGTTCGGCCTTGTTCCGCTTGGCCTGGTCCTGCTGCTTCGTTTCTCCAGGGTTGTGATACCAAGGGTGATCAACGTGCGCCTGGCTCATGATGGTTTCGATGCGGCGCACCACGTTCGGATAGAACGCCGCCAGGTTCCGGTCACAGTAGGTATCCTCGCCGATCAGGAACAGTTCGACTGGCTTGGACGGATGCGGCCGGTAGGCCTTCCAAGGTCCCATGCGGACCGCCTGCTCATCGCGCTTCTCCCAGTACATGTAAGGGCGGCGGGGGAAATCGCACGGGCGATTCTCCAGCACAGGGACCAGGCTGAGACCGTCGATCCGGTGATGGATCGTGACGCCTGCCAGTTCGGCGACCGTGGGGAAGATGTCCACTAGCCAGACGGGCTCGGCGGAGATCGCCGGGCGGATCTTGCCCGCCCAGTGAACGAAGAAGGGAACCCGGATACCGCCTTCGAGCGCCGAAAATTTACCGCCGCGGAACGGACCTTTGTTGCGGAAGAAGGGATCGTCAGGCCAGTTGGTCCGGGCGTTGCCACGGCCGAAATAACCGCACTGGGAATAGCCGTTGTCGGAAGCGAAGAAGATGATCGTGTTTTCATACACGCCCAACTGTTTCAGCAAACCGGTCAACTGGCCGGTGAAGCGGTCCAGGCGGCGGATCATGGCGGCCCACTCCTTGTGCTTGAGCGAGGGGTAATCGCTCCGGTCCTTCAGGTCGCCGAGGTTGTCGATGATCGTCGGCCCGTGGGGCAACTGGGTGGCGAAGTAGAGAAAGAAAGGCCCGTCTTTGTGCTGTCGGACGAACCGGATGGCGGCCTGTTCAATCAGCGCTTCAGAGTACTTCACCTGACGCGGATCCTTGACGCCGGGCGGAATCAGGTTGCCCTTGGCATCGTACCGGTTCATCACGGACGGGTCGGGATGAGCCGCGCTATTGTAACGGTACAACCGCTCCATGTCGAAGCCGTAGTTTTCCGGCAGCGGAATCTTCTTACCGTTTTCGTAAAGGTAGTTCGGAAAATAGGTATGGGCCCTCGCCTGATCGTAGTAGCCGAACGAGTAATCGAAGCCCTGCTTGTCCGGCGTGCCGGGCGTTCCGGGAAGGCCGATTCCCCACTTGCCCACCATGCAGGTGGCGTAACCGGCCTGTTTCAGGATTTCGGCCATGGTGATATCTTCCGCCCGCAGATGGTCCTGGCCGCGGGCGCTGGAGTTGGCGCGGATCGAGGCGTGCCCGGTGTGGAGGCCGGTCATGAGCGTGCCGCGCGAGGGGGCGCACTCCGGCGCGCCGGCGTAAGACTGGGTGAAGCGGAGGCCCTGGCGGGCCAGCCGGTCCAGGTTTGGGGTCGAGAACCTGGTTTGGCCATAAATGCCGAGGTCGCGGTAGCTCATATCATCGGCCAGGAGAATGACGATGTTGGGCTTCGCCGCCGCCAGGAGTCCAGCGGAGCCGAGCAGCGCAGTAAAAGCGAACAAGGCTAGAATACGAGTTTTCAGCCGGGTGTTCATACGGAAGTAATCGTACCGGATCGGCCTACAATCTTGCTACCGGGAGCACGCCGGCGGAGGAGGCAACAGTGCGGAAACGTTTTTGGCGCGCCTGTCTGGCAGCCGCGGCGGTGAGCCTGCTCGCGGCTTGTGGAGGCGGGAAGCAAACCAGCTCGAACGATATCGGCCTGTGGACGGACACGAATTATCCGTCCTACATTCACCGGGTGACTTACTTCGGCCAGCGCGCCGACTGGTCTCACGACGGCAAGCGCATCCTGTTCGTCGAAAAGACGTACGGCGACGTCTACGAGGTAGAGCTGGCCACCGGGATCATCCGCCCGATGACGCATCACTATTACCACAACGGCTATACCCGCGCCCTCTACCTGAGCAACGGGGACATCCTGCTTTCCGGCTCCCGCACGTTTGACCCGGAGAACCCTGGTCCGGCACGCCACAAGACCGCCGAGCTGTGGGTGTTGAGCCAGAAGCTTGACGGGCCGCCAGTGGCGCTCGGCACGTTCTGTTCGGAAGGCCCGGCGGTTTCCCGGACCAGGCTACATATTGCCTGGACGATCGACCACGACAATTACCCGGACAAGCTCCCCGAGCACACCTCTCAGATTTGGGTGGCTGACATTGACTATTCGGGCGGCACGCCCCGGCTGGCGAACAAGAAGCTAGTGCTGGATAGCCGGAAAGTCAACTACGGGGGAAACTTCGAAACGCAGAACTTCGTTCCGCCGGACGAGTCCCGGCTGACTTTCTCGGCCTATGGCTACCAGGGCACTGAGGTCATGATGCTGGACCTGAAGACCGGTGAAGTCAGCAACATGTCCCAGGCGCCGGGCCAATACGATGAGCCGGAGGGCATTTACCCGGATGGCAGACACACGCTGGTTGAGTGCGACCGGCACGCCAAGGGTAAGGGTTCCGGCTATGTTGAGCTTTGGAAGCTCACCCTCGACGGCAGCGGCCGCTACCAGCGCATCACGTATTTTGACGAAGGGGGCGTTTACAAGGCAAGCAATCCGGTGGTCAGCGACGACGGGCGCTATATCGCCTTCCAGGTTCCCAGGGCGGGCGAGCGAGCCGGCGTCGGGCACGGCATTTACGTTCTCGATTTGCGGGCGGCCGGCCGCGGCGTGATCCAGACAGAGACACGATAGAGCTGACGATCAAGACCTCCACCCCGAACCAGGGCGCCGGGGCCGCACCAGCTACTTTCCGGGAGGGGAGAAGAAGGGCCGCGTTTGCCGAACAAGCCGGGGGTCCGAGCCTCTATCACAGGGAAGTTCGGCGTCTGCCGGTCGCGACGTTTTGATCTACGGCTTTGAGGCCGCCAGGTTGTATCATTAAGCAATCGAGGAATCGCCTGGAGGCAGGCCGTGGATGTCACCATCAAGCTAACAGTCAACGGAAAGCAACGAAGCGTGAAGACCGACCCGGAACGCTCCCTGCTAGAGGTGCTCCGGGAAGAGCTGCAGCTCACCGGAGCGAAGTACGGCTGCGGGGAGGGTCTGTGCGGAGCCTGCACGGTGCTGATCGACGGCGAACCCACAGCGTCGTGCAGCACGCCGGTTGCCGCGGCCGAAGGGAAAAGGATCGTCACCATCGAGGGGCTTGCCGAAGGGGAAAAGCTGCACCCGGTTCAGCAAGCTTTCCTGGATGAGCAGGCGATACAGTGCGGATACTGCACGCCGGGAATGATTCTGAGGGCGGTGGCGCTGCTCGAAAACAACCCCCGTCCGAGCGATTCGGAGATCATCGGATGGATGAACAGAAACCTTTGCCGTTGCTCGATCTACCCGGCTCTCGTGGCGGCGGTGCGCCGGGCCGCGCGGATGATGACGGCCGGAGGCACGGAGGTGAAGGCCCATGGCTGATAACATTGACGCCAAGGCAACATCCGAGGCCGGACGCTATGAGCCTGACAGAAAGCGCTCCTGGGCTGCCGGGCTGGACCGGCGGGAGTTTCTGGAAGTCGCCGGCACCGGGTTACTGATCACCATCACGGGCGTCCGCGCGGTTGCCCAGCGCCGGTCTGGTCTGCGCGGTGCGCGCACGGTGGAGGCCCGGCTTCATGTTGGGGAAGACGGCGCCGTCACCGTGCTGACGAGCAAAGTGGAAGCCGGCCAGGGAGCGCGAACCCAGATCACGCAAGCAGCCGCGGAGGAGATGAAGCTGCCGGTGGCGAAGGTGCGTCTGATAATGGCCGACACGGCCGTGGTTCCAGACGACGGTCCGACAGTGGGCAGCCGGACGACGCCGACGACCATCCCACCGGTTCGCCGGGCCGCGGCGGCGGCTCGCGAGATCCTGATTGCCGCTGCCGCGAAGCAGTGGGGCGTCGAACGCGACAAGGTGGAGGTTCGCGACGGCGCCGCCATCGAGCGTAACGGCGGCCGGCGTCTCAGCTACGCCGAGCTGGCCCGGTCCGCCGCTCCGGCCAATGCTTTCGCGGGCGCCATTCCGCCGGATGTCACCGTCACCCGGGTCACTGAATGGAAGGTGCTGGGTACACCGGTGCCGAAGATCGACGCCAGGGCCCTGGTCACCGGCGCCCATCGCTTCCCCTCCGACATCATGCGCCCCGGCATGCTTTATGGCAAGGTGCTGCGGCCGCCGTCTTTCGGAGCGACACTGGCCGCGATCGACCTGACACCGGCCCGAAAGATAGAGGGAGTCACTGTAGTCCGCGAGGAAAACTTCGTGGGCTGCGCCGCTCCGAGCTCCCGGCGCGCGCGGAAGGCCGTGGAAGCGATTGCCCCGACCGCCCGCTGGGAAACCACCGACCAACCTTCCAGCGAGGAACTGTTCTCCTACTTGAAGGAACACGCCCTTACGAAAGGCTCCGGCGGGGGCGGGCCCCGCACGCAGACGAAGGGGTCCGTTGAGGAAGCACTCGCGGGCGCCCGGCGCGTGGTGCGCGCCACTTACAAAGTCGCTTACATTCAGCACGTCCCCCTGGAACCGCGAGCGGCCGTGGCGGAATGGGAAGACGGCCGGCTCACCGTCCGCACGGGCACCCAGTGTCCGAACCGGGTGCGCCGGGAAGTGGCCGCTGCTTTTCACCTGGACCCGGACAAGGTCCGGATTATCGTGCCCGACACCGGTGGCGGCTTTGGGGGCAAGCATACCGGGGAGGTGGCCATTGAGGCAGCCCGGCTGGCCAGAGAAGCGGGCCGGCCGGTCTCTGTCCGCTGGACGCGGCAGGAAGAATTCACCTGGGCCTACTTCCGTCCCGCGGGACTGTTCGAAATGCGGGCCGGCCTCGGCACCAATGGCATGATTACGGCCTGGGAGTATACCTGTTACAACACGGGGAGCGCCGCGCTGGAAGCGCCATATAAGATCCCGAATACGAAAACCAGCTACGTGCCCTGCCGGGCTCCTTTGCGGCAAGGCTCCTACCGGGCGATTGCCGCCACCGCAAACAACTTCGCCCGCGAGGCGTTCATAGACGAGCTGGCCGTAGCCGCCGGCGCGGACCCGGTGGAGTTCCGGCTGGCGAACACTGACGACGAGCGCCTGCGGGCGGTGATCGAGACCGCCGCCCGGCGTTTCCGGTGGAAAGAGCGGAAGCGGAACCGCAAGCCGGGCGTCGGGATCGGGATCGCCGCGGGCCATGAAAAAGGCTCCTACGTGGCCTGCTGCGTCGAAGTGGCGACCGATTCCGTCCGCGGCTCGATCCAGGTGCGCCAGGTGTGCGAGGCCTTCGAATGCGGCGCCATTCAGAACCCGGTCAACCTGCGCTCCCAGGTCGAAGGCTGCATCATCATGGGGCTCGGCGGGGCACTCACCGAAGAGATCCGGTTCCGCAACGGCCGCATCCTGAACGGGAGCCTGGCGGAATATCACGTGCCGCGTTTCGCCGACACGCCGCCGATTGAGATCGTGCTGATGAACCGGCCGGACGTGCCTTCGGTAGGAGCCGGCGAGACACCGATCATCGCCATTGCTCCGGCGATTGCCAGCGCCGTGTTCGACGCTGCCGGCGTCCGTGTTCGCTCGATGCCGGTGCGGTTGCCGGCGACGGCGTAATCTGGAGCCCCGCGGGCGGCGGCCTCGGGTGGTGAATCCACCGCTACGGCCGGGATTCCAGAAACCCGGTGGTGGCGATGCCGTCAATGCCGGCCGCATCGGTGTCCTCGACTTCCACCAGGCAGCCGACAAATTTCCCCGCGGGCGCGGGAATCGCACCCTCGTAAGCATCGCCCCGGCGAGTCAACTCGGCCGGTGTCCACGTAACGCCGAGGTAGGCGCCTTGGTCGTCTCGCGCGCTCCAGACGCGAGCGGCTCGGATCGTGTTCCTGCAGCGCACGCGGGCGCGGACGCGCAATTGCCCGTCCCGCCGCCGGGCGCCGGCGCTGATCACCGGAACATCGCGGCCGGCGAAGACATGCGCCAGCCACATGCGCCAGGCCGTGAGGTGACGCCTGGTGCTCGGCGTGTGCCCGGCGTTCGGAACCAGCAGGATGCGAACGCCGTTCATGTGGGGAAGAAAGACCGTGTCGCTGGCCACGGGGAACAAGGGGTCGTTCGTCCCGGCTGCATATAAGATTTTCTTGCCCCGGAGGCGGCTGCGAAACTCGTAGGGATCGGAATACCAGCGCATCCGTTCCGCCAACGGGTTCTTCATGATCTCCATCTGCTGCCGCGTCGTGATGAAGGCGGGCGCCATGGTGCCGGCGTCGGGTCTGGGTTGGTAATCCAGTCCCCAGCGCCTCGCCTTCAGCGATAACCACTCCGGGACGTTGCCAGAGTTCCAGCAGGCTGGAAAAGCGCCGGCAATGCGCTCATCGGTAGCCGCGGCAATCCAGGATGCCGCGCCCCGCTTCGAGCAGCCGGTAACCACGAAGCGCTCGGCTTCCACGCCCGGGACGGCGGCCAACGCGGTCACCGCCCGGACGATGACCTTGCCCAACCAGTCGTAGCCCAGCCAGCGCGGGTCGCCGGTTTCGAGAGCCTTTCTCTGTCCAAACCCCATCAGGTCCCCCTCGCGCTTCACGCCGTAGTGAGGACCAGGGTTATTGGAAGTAATTACCAGCGTCGGCACGCCGAGCAGCGCGGCGATCTCAGCATACGGGTTCATGGGCTCGCCAGGCTTCGGGCCCCGCGCCAGAGAGACCACGGCGCCGGCGCCTTTGTAGGCGGGCGGGATGCGGTCCGGAAGCAGCACGGCGGCGTGGTGCCGCCACCTCTCCCCGGCCCATTCGAAGCTGGTGAACTCGAGGTCCACGCGCTTGAGCGTGCGGTTCGGCTCCAGATGACTTCGGTAGGGACCGGTGTCAAGGATTTTCAGATCCAGGCTCTTTACGTCGCGCATCCAGGCGGCGGGAAACAGTTCGCCGAGCGGGTCGGCCGCGGTCGCGGCGGCCGTCAGCAGGGCCAGAGCCAGGAGGGTAGAGATTCGCTTCCGCATAGTAGGTAATTCTAACGTGCAATCCGGGCTACAGTGGTGAATTCCCTCATCATGCGGAAAACGGCCACCATGCTCTTGTCACCGGCGCTCCTGGTGCTGTTGCTCGCAGGCGCGGGACTTCCTCTGAGGGGCGCCGACGTGCGCTCCATCGTGCCGGACTACGACGAATACCAGCCGGATTCGCGCTTTACGGTTGACATCGGCACGGTCAAAGCACACCGGATTACCAGTTACGCCAGCCGGGTGGTGATCGAGACCGGCGTCTCGCAGCCGGTGAAGGTCAAGTTCCGGGCCGCCGGCGTGCAGCCGCTTTCGGCCTACCGCAACCAGTGGCGGATCTTCGAAACCGACGACGATTCGTTCACGGTGCCGGGCGCCAGGGTGGATCCCTTTTATCTCTATGGGCTTGATCTGCCGGACGTCGTGCTGAAGAAGCTGTACTACGCCAACGCGGCCAAGCTGATCCCGAAGGTGAAAGAGCGGTTGCTGGCGCTCCATCCCGATCTGGATTTTCCGGAGTGAAGACCGCTTGCTCAGCGTTCTCCACGGGTTTGCCCGGCAGGGAGAGTGTAGGAGTAAGCGACTTCTCCGTTGTGCCGCTTCTCATTCTCGTCGGCGGCCAGGTAGGAGCGCACGTAATCCACCTTGACTTTCGACGGGGCCACCGTCACGCAAAGGTAGCCGGCGGGAGGCATAATGACGCCGTGGATGTAGCCGTATTCACTTGCCTGGGCAACCCGGTCATAACGGCGGTTGCCGGGCTGTGGAACGAGCTGGTAGACGACGCCGTCCAGTTCCTGCTTGGCGAAGAAGTGGTCGTGACCGTGGAAGAGAACGGTGACGCCGCTGTCAACCATTAACTGGTGGATCGGCTTGCCCCAGCCGGGGCGCTTCTGGTCGAATCCCCAGCTCCCGTCCGCGTTCCGGCCACCCCATTCGAAGTAAGGGGCCGCTTCGACTCCCCCTCGCGCGTTGCCGTTCGCGTTGCGGCCTCCAACCAGATGATGGGAAAAGACGAACTTGAAGCGGGTCTTACTTGTCTGGAGAACGCGCTTCAGCCACTCGTACTGTTGTTTGCCGAGCGTCCAGCCCCAGTTGGCGTCGCCACGGTTTGACCTGGACCTGGTATACCAGAACGGGTCCAGCACCACGAACAGGGCGTCTCCCCACTCCCACGCGTAGTAGTCCTCACGGAGGCCGACGAACTTTTCCTCGGCGGTGTTGCCCGTGTAGAAGCCGTCCGGCGCCGGGTTCGGATAGTAAAGCTTTCGCGCCCGCGTGGCCCAGACGGCCATGTTGGCGGGCGTGCCGTCCAGCCGCCAGCCGAGTTCCCCTTCATGATTCCCCATCACCAGGAACAAGGGAACCGAGTGACACAGCAAGCCGAAGAAGGCTCGCTGCAGCAGGTGGCGGTCCACGACCCCCTTCCAGTCGCGGGCGAATTTCTCGCTCATAAAAGTGTCGCCGAGATCGATAAGGAAGTCTGGCCGGCACCCGGCTATGTTGCGCAGCGTCGTCTGGTAAAGGTCACGGTTGCATGCCTGATCCAGATGCGAATCGGCCTGGACGGCGAAGGTGAACGTACTGCCCGGTGGCCGTTGCGTATGAAAGGAGCGCTCCTCGCCGGTAGTGGATGCGGACGCGCCCGGTTCGCGGTACCGCATTCGATAGTAGTAACGGGTGTCCGGTTTCAGCCCGCTGATTACGACTTCCACTGGCTCCCCAGCCGTCGCCTTGCGGACGGGCGTATGGTTCGTGTAAGCGCCCGGCTTCGTGCCGTAGTCGAACGAGACCTCGATGTCCCGCTTAGGGACGGCGTTCACGGCCACAGAGGTATCGGTGGGACGGCCGAGCAGTTCCGGGGCGAGAAAGATCCCATAGGACGGTCTTGATTGATCCGAGGCAGCCGCGCGCGCCGGGCGGACGAGGCGAAAGCCGACGTGATACCACGGATGGTTCGGGTCTTGCGGGCCGCGGTAGT
>CAZXVW010000154.1:0-10407 GCA_964644025.1 uncultured Solibacteraceae bacterium
AGATCAATCGGCTTGACCGGCAAATGCAGCGCCGTGAGGGGGCGGTCGAAATCCGATGGTTTGCCGACAGCAACGATGGTCAGCTCGCCGGGGCGCAGGTGCTCGCGGGCGACGCGGAGCACGTCGGCGCGGGTAACGGCTTTGACCGCTTTCTGGTAACGGAAAATGAAGTCCTTCGGGTAGTTGTAGTAGGCGTATGTGACCAGGCGGTTCAGCGTCTTACTCGGCCGGTCGAAGTGGAAGACGAAGCTGTTGAGAACCGTGTCCTTGGCGGTTTTCAGCTCCTCGGCAGCGACTGGTGCGTCGCGGATCCGCCGGATCTCGGCGAGCACTGCTTCCAGCGTCTCGGTGGTAGACTGCGACTTGGTGCTGCCGTAGACCTGGAACAGACCGGGGTGGTCATAACGGGCGCCCCAGACGGCGCCGATTGCGTAAGCATAACCCAGTTCGGTGCGCACCTTCTTGAACAGGCGGCTGGAGAAGCCGCCGCCGAGTATGTCGCCCATTACTTCCAGCGCCGGGAAATCCTTGTCATCGAGCCGCCCGCCGAGATGGCCGACGCGGAACGAGGTCTGGTTCACGTCTTGCTTCGTGGCCAGATAGATGCCCGGAGCCGGCCTGGCCGTCACCGGCGGGAACGGGGGAACCGGAGGCCGCTGAACCTTCCAGCCGGCAAACAGTGCCTCCAGCCGGGCCTTCATCTCCCGGATGGAGAAGTCACCCTGAATCGCCAACATGATGTTGGCGGGGAAAAAGTATCGCTGATAGAACCGGACCAGATCCTCCCGCTGGATGCGGTTCACATGCTCGTATTCGATCCGCCAGCCGTAAGGGTTGTCCCGCCCGTAGACGATCTCGGCGAACTCCCGGGTGGCGATCTCGTCGGGGTCGTCATTCCGGCGGGAAATGGCGGTGCGGTAGCGCGTCTTGGCCAGCTCGAGTTTGTCCTGGCGGAAGGCCGGCGCAGTGAGCAAATCCCGGAATACGCCGAGCACTTCGCCCACGTTCTCCTTCAGACAACTGAAGGAGACCGAGCCGCTGGTCTCGCCGATCGAGCTTTCCACCGAGGCGGCGATGTTCTCCAGCTCTTCGTCGATCTGGTCGCCGGTCTTGTCCCGGGTGCCCCCGGTGCGCAGCACCTGGCCGGTGAAATACGCCAGGCCGATCTTGTCCGGCGGATCAAACAGGTTGCCGGTGCGTACCAGGGCCGTACCGCTGACGAGCGGCAGCTCATGGTTTTCCAGCAGGTACACCCGCATGCCGTTCGGCAGCGTGAGGGTCTCCACCTCGGGCAGGTTCACCTGGGGCAGCGGAGGATAGATAAGCTCCCGGTAGGAAGGGATGCCGGCGGGCTGAGCCCAGGCAATGCCGGCAATGAGCAGTGACAGGAACAGCAGGCGCGGCTTCATTGGCCTTTCCTCCTTTCGGCCGGTGATTGGCCCGGCGGGGCGCCGGCGGCGGGCGGTCCGGTAGAAGGCTTGACATGCCAGGCGACCGTGCGCGTTCTGGCGTTCAAGTACTTGCGGGCCACCCGCTGGACGTCGTCCGCCGTGACCTGGTCGATGAGCTGGATAGCCCGGAACATCATGCGCCAGTCGCCGTAGTTGACGTAGTACCAGGCCAACTGCATGGCCAGCCCCGGGTTGGAGTCCAGCCGCCGGATCAGCCCGGCCCGGATCTTGGTCTTCACCCGCCGCAGGGTCTCCTCGTCCACCTTCTCTTTCTTCAGGCGGTCCACGATTTCGTAGATCGCTTTCTCGTTCTCTGCCACCGTGTGCCCCCGGTTCGGCACGCTGTAGATGAGGAACAGGGCCGGGTATTTCGCCGAGGGGATGGCGGCGCTGGAGCCGGCGTACAAGGCGATCCGGCTGTCCCGGACCAGTTCCCGGTACAAGAGGCTGGTCCGGCCGCTGGACAGGATGCTGTCGAGCACATCAAAGACCGGATCGTCGGGATGGTTCTGGTTGGGCCGCTTGTAGGCGATCATGAGCGTGGGCTGGGTTGGCGACTCGATCGTCGCCCGCCGCTCGCCTTCCTGGGGCGGCTCGACAGTGATGACGCCGGGCGGGGTCGGCCCGGCGGGGAGGCGGGCGAAATACTTCGCGGCAAGTTCCTTTACGCGCGCCGGCTGCACATCGCCGGCGATGGCAATGGTGATGTTGCCGGGAACGTAGTAGGTGTGGTGGAACGCCTCGGCGTCAGTGGCGCGGAGGTGTTCGATGTCGCTCGCCCAGCCGGAGAGCCGGCCGTAGGGATGAGCCATGAAAGCCGTGGCCACCAGCACCTCCCATAACTTGCCCTGGGGATTCGACTCGACCCGCATCCGCCGCTCCTCGCGCACGACGTCCCGTTCCTTGTAGAACTCGCGGAACACGGGCCGGCGGAACCATTCCGACTGGAGCAAGAACCACAGCTCGATCCGGTTGGACGGCAGGCTGTAATAGTACTCGGTGTAATCCATTGCCGTGCCGGCATTGAAGCCGACGGCGCCGTTTTCCTCGATCACCCGGGTATAGGCGTTCGAGTCGACAAGGCTATTGGCCGCGCGGATCGCTTCGTCAAGCTCCGCCTGGAGCTGTTTGACGCGCGCCGGGTCCGCGCGCGCCCGTTTCCGGCGTTCATTCTCCAGCTTGTCGTAGATGGTCTCGACCCTGGCCAAGGCCTTCTGCTCGGCCGGCCAGTTCTTCGTGCCCACGCGCGTGGTGCCCTTGCCGATCATGTGCTCGAACATGTGCGCGAGGCCGGTCTTGCCGCGCGGATCGTTCGCCGCCCCGGCGTTGACGTAAGCGTAAAAGGAAACCACCGGGGCCTGGCGCCGTTCCAGCACGATGAAATGCAGGCCGTTATCCAGGGTGAACTCGGTCACCCGTTTTTCAAATTCCTCCAGGCTCTGAGCCGGAACGAGCAGCGCCGGCAGCAGGAGGCCCACCGCCAGCGCGAGATATTTTCTCATGGAACTCGCACCCCCGTGGAATGGCAAGCTTGTCTCATCTCCTCAGTCTATGGTGTTCGGCGGCGGCGGCTCAACGCACTCCCGGCGCCCGCAGCAAAGGGAATCCCGCGTGGGGCCGCCGCTATTCATAGCGCAAGGCGGCCACCGGGTCCAGTCGCGCGGCTTTGCCAGCCGGCCAGATTCCGAAGAACAGGCCCACGCCCACCGAGACGAGGACGCCGAGCGCGGCGGCCCAAAGCGGCACACTGGTGGGCAGGTCGGGAAAGGCCATGCCGGCGCCGAGCGAGATCAGCCACCCGACAGCCATGCCCAGCAACCCCCCGAGGCCGGTCAGCACCACCGCTTCAGTGAGGAATTGCGCGATGATGTCGGCGCGCCGCGCGCCGACGGCCTTGCGGATTCCGATTTCGCGGGTGCGCTCGGTGACGGAAACGAGCATGATGTTCATCACGCCGATACCGCCTACCAGGAGGCCGATGGAACTGAGCACCACCATTACCAGAGCGGTGGTGGACATCACGTCCCGGAAATCCTCGATCATTTGCTCGGCGGTGGAGATGGCGAAGTTATCGGGCTTGTTGTACGGGACGTGGCGCTCCAGCCGGAGCACCGCCGTGACCTCATCCTTGGCCCGGGCCAGCATCCCTTCCTTGGCCACGACGATCAGCATATTCTCCCTGGCGGCCGGGAACAGCTTTTTCATCGTGAAGTACGGGAACAAGACGCGGGTGTCCTGCTGCCCCGGCAGCGAGATGGGGGGACGCTTCATCACGCCGATCACCTCGGCCATCTGGCCGTCAATGTCGATCCATTTGCCGACCGGATCGATGCGGGAAAACAGCGCGTTGTAGACATCCTCGCCGATGACCACAACCGGCCGCCGATGGAGGCTTTCGGCGTTGGTGAAGAAGCGGCCGTACAGCATTTCGGCGTTTCCCTCGCCTTCGGCGTATTCCTCCTCGGTGCCGCCGAGCTCAATGCCATAGATATCAGCGCCCTTATACTTGGCGCGGTGGATGCCGCCCATCGGAAACAGGTAGGGGCTCACGTGCTCGACCGAGGGGCAGCGTTCGGCGATTGCGCGCGCGTTTTCCAGCGTGAGCGGCTTTCGCTGGCGCTCCTCCGCGGTGAGATTGAAGCGGACCCCCACCTTGAACTTAAACACGATGAGTGTGTTCGTACCAAAGCCGCGGAGAATGTCGGCAATGGCGCCGTCCAGGCCGGTAATGATGGAGCCGACGCCGATGATCGTGCTGGTGCCGATGATCACGCCAAGCACGGTGAGCAGCGCACGAAGCTTATGTTCCCGAATCGTTGCGAGCGCCATCCGAGCGGCCGATAGATAGGAAGTCAGGTTCATCGTTCCACCCGCAGCGCTTCTATGGGATCCAGCTTCGCGGCGCGCTGCGCCGGGTAGATGCCGAAGAACAGCCCAACGGCGGTTGACAGTCCCACGCCGGCCGCCACCGCGTACACGGGCACCGACATCGGCACCGGGGTGAGCCGGCCGCCCAGTTGAGTCACCAGCACCGAGATGATGACACCTGCCAGCCCGCCGGCGGCCGCCAGCATCGCCGATTCCACCAGGAACTGGTTCAGGATGTCCTGCCGCCTGGCACCCACCGATTTGCGGATCCCGATTTCCTGGGTTCGTTCGGTGACCGCCGCCAGCATGATGTTCATGATGACGACTCCGCCCACCACCATGAAGACGGAAACCACACCGACGGCTGCGGCCGCGACCACGCCGGTGAGCTGGTCCCAGGCCTGAACGAGCGAATCCGAGGAGACAATGGCGAAGTTGTCATCCTGACCCGGGCGCAAGTGACGGTAGGCGCGCAGCAGCATGCGAACCTCGTCCTGCGCCTGGAAGAGGTGATCGCGATCGAGCGCGAGGCCGAAGATGCTCATCCCGGACCGCGCCCCGTAAATCTTGAAGTAGGTCTCGATCGGAATCATCACGAAGGTGTCCCGTGACTGGCCGAAGATGCTGCCCTGGGCCTCGGCGACGCCAATCACCTCAAATGGCCTGCCGTCGACGCGGATCGTCTTACCGAGCGGGTCCCGGTTGGGGAAGAATTCCTCCTTGATATCGTTGCCGATAAAAGCCACGGCCATCCGCTTCCGGTTTTCGGTTTCGGTAAAGAACCGGCCCATGGCGACCTGGATGTTGAGCGCTATTCCGACATTCGGGCTGCCGCCCTGCAGCGAGACCATCTCCAGGTGCTTGTCCTCGTAATCAGCGGAGATGCGGCGGTCCGCCTGGATGCCGATTTCGCGCGTCAGCGTGACCTGCTGTTTCAGAAACTCGAACTCCTCGCGCTGGATTTGCGGGTTCTTCCTGAGAAATTCGAGATACTTCTTCGGGTCGAACTTGCCCAGGAAGGCCATGCGCACCACCCGGTAGCCGTCCACCCCCATGCGCGACACATTCTCGGCGATGTAGACGTCCATGCCGTGGATCACGGCCATCACCACGATCAGCGTGGTGGTGGAGAGGATAATCCCCAGCAGGGTGAGAAAACTGCGCAGCTTGCTGGAGCGGAGCGAAGACAGCGCGACGCTGACAGCTTCCATGAAGGAGGCGGTGCCTTGCATTATTTTATAATACGGTTCCCGGCCGCAAAGCGTTCTTCTTTTCTACCATCCAGGCTACCACTACGCGGTCCACCCAGAAGCGGGGCCGGCGCCGGGACAGGAACCCCAGATGCCCGCCATGTGCCGGCGCCAGCAATTCCAGGTTCGAATTGGCCCGGATGGCGGGGTGGGCGAACAGGTGGAACGGAACCAGCGGGTCGTCCTGAGCCTGGATGAGCAGCGTGGGCACCCGGATGGCGCCGAGAAACAGGCGCGAGGATTGCGTCTGGTAGTAGTGTTCGGCGTTGCGGAAGCCGTGCTCGGGCGCGGTGACGCGGTCGTCGAATTCCCAGACCGAGGAGATGCCCGCCAGGTTCGCCTCCGGGTACAGGCCCGGGACGGCGCGTCTTTTTGTCCGCACGCGGTTCTTCATGCTCCGTAGGAAGCGCCACCGGTACAAGCGGTTCACCGGAGCCGCCAGGCGCCGGGCCGCGGCCGCCAGGTCGATGGGCGTGGAAATGGCGCAGACGCCGGCCAGCAGGCGGTCGCCGTCTTCCTCCAGTTCGCCGGCCAGCTTGAGGGCGATGTTGCCGCCCAGCGAGAAGCCGACCAGGAAAACGGGGGTGCGGCGCTGGCGGTCCAGGCGCATCAGGAAGGAGAACAGGTCCGAGGTTTGACCCGAGTGATAGAAGGTAGGGGCGAGGAACTCCGTGCCACCGCAACCCCGGAGATTGAAACGGTGCACCGCGAAGCCGGCTTCGAGCGCCGCCTGCGCCATGCCGCGCATGTAGGGCGCGTTGCTCGATCCTTCCAGGCCGTGAACCAGCACCACCTCGCCCTGCGCTTGTGGCGGCCGTTGAGTGTGGACGAGCACCTGCGCGTCCGGCTCGGTCCGAACCAGCTCGGCGGTGACGGGGAAGCGTTCCTCATCCAGCGTCCGCGGCCACAGGGCGGCGGCGATGGTGAGCAGGTGCGGGTTGCGGACGATCGGCGAAAAGCGCTCCAACCCGCTATTGTAGCGGGGCGAGGTTTCGCATCAGTTGGGTGAGCAGGCCGAGCGTTGTGGGGCGGAAGCAGGAGTTCCCGCGCTGACTGCGAGTTCGCCGCACGGCGAGCAAGCGTGGACGGACTTGTCTGCGCGGCCGGGCGTGAGGCCGCGCCACCAGGAGGTCAACGGCGAAGAAAAGGGGAAGAACGGTTCCCGGCAACTGATTGATGTCATTGGAGTTAGGTTGAAATTGGGTTCGAATCCTCACTTTTTTTCGGAGAACTTGTTCGGGAAGTGATGATTTCCGAGCGTGGGCCTGTTTGGTTTCGAGAACCAACGGCGCAGCCTTCCGAACTTTGGCCTCGCTGCCGAAGGAAAACGATGCCTGCCCCGGCCGAAATTCCCTGTGCAGCGCACTTTCGCCCCCGCGGTGGCCAGCAGCGGCCTGGGAGTTTCGCGTATTCAGTTGTGAAAGAACAATGGTCTGGCGCTGCCGGTTCAGATCCGAGGGCGGGTCAGGGAAGCGCCTCCCGCTGGGATTGTAACGCGGGCGCGAGCGAGACGGTGCAGCGGAGGGGAGTAAGCCACTGGGACTCAACGGGTTGGCGGTTGCCAGTGAACGTGATTGCGGCCGCCGGCGGCGTTCCGGGCGGTCTGGCCGGCCTGTCGAGCAAGCCGGGAGTTTGGCGGTTGGGGTGCGACGGTTGCGTAGGTAGCGCTCTCGCCACCGATGCGGATTTCGTCGTGGTAGATGACTTTGCGGGGAACGATCACTTGCTGGGAATGGAAAGCCGCGGCGTTTTTCCTTTTCCAGCTCGGGTGGTAGATGCCGATTTTGAAGTAAGGCCCACGCCGGTCGTTGTAACAGTTCGGCCCCGTTCGGTCAACGACGCGCCGGCCGTTTTTCCAGACCTCCAGGAGGCCGTCATCGCGGTAAGACCATCTCACATGAAGCACCCAATCGGTCCAAACGCCGCGCTGGAGCGGACCAAGCTCCAAGCGCGCCCTGCGGGCCGCCTTGCGGGCCTCTTCCTTCGTCTTCCGCTTGCCGGCGTCCCAGTTGACGGCCAGTTGCCAGCGGTTTCCGGTGATGTGCAGCGCCAGAGGAGGATAGGCCCGCATCATGCCCGGGTCCTTCAGCCCGTGCCATTGGGCAACGATGTCGCCGGCCGGATCCTCCCCCCAGTCTTCCGGGACGAAGATGCTGAACCCGTACCAGCGTTCGTTCAGGCGGGGCTCGGCCGGCAATTTCAGCTCAGAGCGGTAAGAGCCGAGCTTCCGGCGGACCTCGAATCGAACGGAGTATTTTCCGGACCGTGCGGGTGAGTTTACTCTGCCGACCTGGTAGAGCGCAGCCAGGTGCTCCGGCCTGGTCCGGCGTAACGGGTCGTCGGCGTCATTGATGGCGAGCGCCCAGCCCCGAAGCCCCGCGTGCTCGAAACCGTCATAGAAGAGCAGCGCGCCGGAGCGGCCGCCTGGAGAATCGCCGGCGAGCAGTAGAAAACAACACAGCGCCAAGCCGGGAACCGGAGTCCACGGACACCTCATTCCTGCCTCTCGATGCGGTTTCCGACGCGCATTTCCGCTCGAAGATTGTTCAGCGTGGCCATTGTATCATCGACGCGCGGGCCCGGCGTGGCCGGGCCGCGGCCCTGCTGGGCAAGCCTCGTCTGGGGGCGACCGGCGAAAAGGGTGCGTAACACGCTGTGGTAGCCGGACAAGGCCGCGGAGCATTCCGCCGGCCACGCGCAGGCAGCGGAGCTGGTGTCGGCCGCGCGCCGGGGATGCTCGTCCCGGTGGCGGAGCGCGGTTGATTCGTACTCGGCGGCGAGCTCCAGTTCGGCAAGCAGCCTGGCGCCTGGCCGAGGAGCCGGGCGGAGACCGCTGCTGGGAGTGGGAGTTCGGCTGGGGTTATTGTTAAGACATGGGGTGGAGCGAGAAGGCGGCCGCCGCGGTTTGTCTGGCGGCGCTGTGGGTGCAACCGGCGGCGGCCCGGCAGTGGCTGCGGCTGGCCTCGCCGCACTTCGAGCTGTACACCGACGCCGGCGAGAAGACGGCGCGCACGACGCTGGAGAAGTTCGAGCAGATCCACCACGTGTTTCACGATATCGGGGGAAGGCCGGAGGAGTCGCCGCTGCCGGTCCGGGTTTACCTGTTTGCTTTGGTCTCGGAGTTCCGGCGCTACCGGCCAGGGTCAACGGTTCAGGGGTTTTTTCAAGGCGGAGCGGAAAGAAACTGCATCGTGATGCAGGCGGCCGGGCGCGAGACCCAGCGGGTGGCGTTCCATGAGTACGTTCACCTGGTGCTGAACCATTCCTCCGGGCCGCTGCCACAGTGGCTCGAAGAGGGTACGGCGGAGTTTTACTCGACCGTCGAGGCGAGGGCTCGCAAGCTGGTGATCGGCCGGCCGATTCGGTCGCATCTGCGGACGCTTGCTTCCCGCCCCTGGCTCAGCGCGGCGCAACTAGAAAGGGTGACGCCGGATTCTCCGATTTACAACGAAGCCGAACGCGTGGGAGTGTTTTACGCGGAGAGCTGGGCGCTGGTGCACATGCTGAACCTCTCCCGGCGGTACCGGGACAGGCTGCCCCGTTTCGCCAGTCTGTTGGCCGAGGCGCGCCCGGCCAGCGAGGCTTTCCGCGAAGCGTTCGGTGTCCGGTTTGAGCAGGCGCTCCAGGAGCTGAAGGCTTACGTAGCAGCGGGGCGGTGGGCCACGGTGGAAATGCCGTGGGAACCGCCCGCCCGGCTGGCTATCGAGACAGAACGGCTCAGCGAGACGGAAGCCGAGGCGGCGCGGCTGGAACTGCAATTGCAGCTCGGGTTGTGGGACGTCTCCGAAGCCACGCTGCGGAAGCTGGCTCGCCGCCAAGTCATAACGCCGGGAACCGAGACGGCCCGCGCCATGGTCGCCATGAGTGCGAAGCGCTATGAGGAAGCCCGGCGGCATTTCGAGCGAGCGATCGAGCTAGGCAGCCGGCAGGCATCCACGTATTTCGAGTACGCAATGCTGGTCCGCGACACCGGGGGCGCGCGCCCGCGCGTGATCGAAAATCTAAAGAAGGCCGTGGAATTGAACCCGAATTACGCCGAAGCGAACTTCCTGCTCGGCGTGATGGCGTCCGGGGACGGCCGCCACGAGGAGGCCGTTGAATATCTGCGGCGCGCTACCGCCATCCTGCCGCGCCAGGCCAATTTCTGGCACGCGCTGGCGCTGGCCTACCATAAGACGGGACGGCGGGAACTGGCCCGGCGGGCGGCGCGGCGGGCGCTGGAGGCGGCCCGCACGCGGCAGGAGAGGGAGATGGCCGAGGCGGCGCTTGCGCTGACCGGGCGCGAGCCAGCGTGGGTCGAGTTGCCGGGGCGGCCCGAGGTAACGACGCCGGAGAGCTGGTTGCCGAAGAAGGGAGACCATCGGGCCGAAGGGATCCTCGAAAGAATCGACTGCGTGGGAGCTTCGGCCCGGTTCCACGTGCGGACCGCGGAGGGGCCGCTGGCGCTGTGGGTGGACAATCCAGGCGCGGTGCTGCTGAAGAACGCCTCGTCGCTCACCTTTGAATTCTCCTGCGGTGAACAGGCCCCGCGGCGGGTGGGGGTTGAGTATCTCGCTAGGCCGGACGAGCAAAAGCAAACCGCCGGCGTGCTCACCGCGATCGAATTCCACTGAGTGCGGCGGCCGGCGCCTGTCCCCTGGCGGTTGCTTTACCCTGGTGAGAGCGCCGCCGGGCGGTTGCCCCCGGCAACTGTGGAGGAAAAACATGCCCGCTGTCCTGGTTACCGAACCCGAGTTCCGCAAGGCGGAGAAGATCTTCGCCCGCTTCCCGCCCGGGTGCGAAGCGGCCCCGGCCGCCGAGAGCCCCACCCCGCTGGGCCGGAGGAACTTCATGCCGTT
>CAZXVW010000155.1:0-7305 GCA_964644025.1 uncultured Solibacteraceae bacterium
ATACAACAGCCTACGTCATCCGCCGGCCGTGCCCCGGATGCGGCAGAATCCTCCCGTTCACGACCGAATTCTTCGGCCATTGCCCGCTGTGCGGCGGGTTCTACTGCCTTGAGCGCTGCATCAGGACCTGCGTGATCTGCGGCAGGCAGCGCTGCCACATCTGCATGGAACACATAGAAAAGACCCGCGGTACTTCGGGGAGAATCTGCGAGAAATGCGCCGCATTAATCCAGGGGACGAGGGCAAGGCAGATGGCAGCCGGGCAGACCGTGCCCGGAAAATAATTCCATCAAAGGAGGCCCAAAATGGTCGCAAGCCAAACCTTGGCAATCACGAGGATTCAGGAGCGCGGACGCTCCGGGAAACTCCCCGCCGGGAGGAGATTCCCCTTCACCGTCACCCTCTGTGCCAGAGAAGCGGAGGGTACGTTCAAACCCGCTTTGCCGGCCCTCCGGAAAAACGGGGGCGCGCTCCGCAAGAGGAAGGTCGGCATAACCGACCTGACCCTGAGGTCGGACAGGAAACTCGTGGTGGACGGGAATGTTATTGATCTCCCGCTGGGCGTGAAAAGCTACATCACCGGGAAAGCGCTGAAGAAGATTGCGGGAGCCTACGTCGGCGGGGTGGTGATGAAGTGGGAAGGTAACGCATGGGTCAGGGTAAGGGACGACGACGTGGTCCGCATCCCGGAGAACGGCCCGGACACGGAGCTGAAATCCATGCCCTCGTTCCAGTTGGAATAGGGAGGCGAGTGATGTTTGGTAGGACAATCCTGAACACGAAGGTAATCGCCGGTTCCCTCATCCTCGCGCTCGCTTTGTTTCTCATGCTAGCCGGCTCGCTCAGGGAACGCGGGCCGCGGCAACGCGAGGTCGTCACAGCCGCGCCGACAACTCCCCGCACACAACCGAACGACCTCGCCCTCCGAGTGAAAATCTCCAGGAAGATCGACCGCGTCATTTCCCTTATCAACGACATCACCCGATAGGAGGGGAAAATGG
The DNA here is from genome assembly GCA_964644025.1 of uncultured Solibacteraceae bacterium. Classification (GTDB taxonomy): domain Bacteria; phylum Acidobacteriota; class Terriglobia; order Bryobacterales; family Bryobacteraceae; genus CAZXVW01. The sequence continues at coordinate 1,002 of CAZXVW010000155.1, forward strand.
GCAGAAAAAGGATAATTCCGCTCGTCTTCCTGGGCGCCCTCTTCCTTCTCGGCGCATCAGCATACCCGGGAACGAGGGTCTACAGGTTCAAATCGGTCAGGGCCTCTCGCCACTATCCACGCACCTACACAAGGACCGTCGTCCGCAGGCGTTCCGTGGTATCCGTCAGGAGTTTCCGCGCAATGCCGTCACCAGGGATAACGCGCTACACGCGGATTTACCCCGCGCCCGTGGCGTACTACTACCGGCCCGTTCCGGCCTACGCCATTCCGTATCCCCAAGAAACCATGTACGCGGTCCGGGAAGAATTCGTGGAGGAACGGGCGGGCGAAATCCGCCATCATGACCGCGGCTACGAAGGGGCGAGCGAACTCAGGGAGGAGATCAGGGAACTCCGCTCGTCCGTGAAAACCCTCTCGGACACCATGGACAGGCTCATCCGGTCCTACCGGAACTCCCGAACACAAGAAGAGGGGAGAGCCGATCCCGAAAAGCTGGAGAGGCTGAAGGAGGAACTGAGGGAGCTCAGGGCGCTTCTCCGGGAACTCGGCAAAACGAGGAGGTGAGGGATGGCGGCACTCGCAAGAATTCTCCTGTTCGCCGGGCTCTTCATCATCGCGCTCGGCCTGGCCGAGGCCATAAGACAGGCGCGCAGGGGGAGATTTCCGGGCGGGGTCAGCGACCTCAGGGAGGTAGCCCGGCTGGACCGGCTTAACGCCAGGCTGAGGGAGGAACTGGAAGTCACCGTAAAGAGCGCGGAGAACTGCTTCGAGATCTTCCAGGTCCTGAAGGCGACCTCATTCAGCGATTCGTGGAACCCGGAAACCGGGGCAAGCATGGACAGGGCGTGGGAGAAGGCCAGGATGAGGGTCATCTCTGCGGCCAGGGCCGGATTCAGGGACAGCGACAGGCTCTTCAACGAAACCATCGACCACACCGTACTTATGCTCAGGGAGACATTCAGGTACGCGCTCCAGATCTGCATGACCTGCCCCCTGGTCAGGGGGGACGCAGACTCTCCGGATCAGTGCCCCATCCTCGAATTCATCAACACGGAAAGGAGGGGAAGACGTGGATTTCACGAGAACGAGACTCATGAAACAGGCCCGTTTGTTCGGCCGTGAGGCCATGGAAATCCTGGCCTCTGAGCGCATGTTCATAGCCGGCTGCGGGAGGAACGGCTCGGCGTTCGCCATACTCTCCGCCTACTCCGGATTCATGGACTTCGTCCTCGCGGACCCCGATTCGGTAGAGCCCCGCAACCTCAACGCTTCCATCGGCTTCTCAAGAAATGACATCGGGAGGAGGAAGGTCGACGTAGTCAGGGAAAGGCTTCTCTCGCTCGATCCGTCCATAACGTGCGAGACCCTCGCCCTCCGCATACAGGACGACCGGGTGAGGAAAACGCTCGCCTCGGCGGACATCGTGGTTGACGCCACGGACAGCATCCCAGCGAAGAAGTTCCTAAACGCGGTGGTGGCGGAGAACATCGGGAAGGGGAAGGACCAGAAACTCCTGTCGCTCGGTTCCGGGGCCTACGCGGAGGACGGCGGCATCCTCCAGATGGGGGCGCAGGCCGCCCTCTTCGAGAAAGGCGGCGCCTGCCTCCTCTGCGGCCCGCTCAACAGGGAGGAGCGCACGAACCTCTCAGACGTTTCTCTGGTCGTGGTCAACGTGCTCGCCTCGCTGCTCGGGCTCCAGCTCCTCCTCTCCTCCCTGCTCGGTTACGGCGACAGGCCGTGCAACTTCCTCCTCTACGACTGCCTCGGCCACCGGGTCGTCGGGCTTCAGAGGGTCGGCCGGAAGGACTGCGAATACTGCGGCCTCCAGCAATCAAAGGAGAAAATCCATGGATGACAGGAAAAACACGGACATGGTTTCGGGAACGCTCATCCGCAGGACCACGGAGATTCGGATAGGGGGAAGGCTCGTCAGGACGAAGACGCACGAGGAGAGGGCTGACGAGGAAGGGGTCATCGCGACCGAGGAGCAGGACGAACTCTTCACACTCGACTGCGGTCACGTGGGAGAAGTCGGGGGGAGATGCAGCGCGTGTTCCCGCCTGATCTGCCGGGAGTGCGCCTCCAGGCTGGGGACGTGCTCCGTGTGCGGGGGCGTCATGTGCGGGGAATGCGCGGAGACCTCGGTCCTCGACCGCGACAAACGTTACCACCGCACGTGCTTCTGGGAAGGCGTGCTCAGGAAACTCTTCGGGTGAAATCGGATGTCAAGGCAGATCCTCCGCCTCATATTGCTCATCCTCTCCTCCCTGTTCCGCCTAATCCGCGCTCATCCCACGGCATCCCTTGGCTTCGCCCTCGGAGGGCTCATGGGTTACGCCCTGGGGAGGGCGTTCGTCAGCGAAGGTATGCCCTCCTTCGTTCTCCCGGCCGCTGTCGTCGTCTCGGCGCTGGTCGCGGCCCCCGCGGTCAGGGACTACTTCAGGGGCCTCTCCTGAGCCCGCCAAAGGAGGACGGACATGGCGTACGGAGAAATCGAGTACTACGCCCGGCTCCTCGGCAGGGAAAGGCCGGACGTGAGGAGGCTACTCCACACTGCGAGGACTCACCCGAAACTTTCCGGCGCGGTTCTCACCCACATGCGGCTCCTCCTCAGGAAGCAAGGGCTGACCCCTGAAGAGATCCCGCCTTTCGGCCCTGCGGAAAACCCCATAAAAGACGGCGTATTCGCCGGGGCCGTCATGCTGGGCGCCGGGGCTTGCGGCAAGCTCACCATCCCGGTCGCCTCTTTTTCCGAGCACACCCTCGTGTGCGGCCATTCGGGGAGCGGCAAGTCCTACCTCATACGCCTCCTCCTCGTCCAGTTCGTACGCAGGGGCATCCCGGTCTGGGTCTTCGACCTCGAAGGGGAGTACGAATTCCTCATGAAATATCCGGGCGGGAACGACATGCTCATCCTCACCCCGGAGAACGACAGGGACAACCCCCTCTGCCCGCCGGAAGGTGTCGGGAGGGAGGAGTGGCTCGCGGAGACCAAGAGGCTCTACAGGGAATCCTTCTACTTCAGGGACGGCTCCATAAACCTACTCGACAGGATCATCCGCAACCTCTACTCCCGGAAGGATTCCGGCGCGGGCTCAAAGAACTTCCCCACCATCGGGGAACTACTCCGCACGCTCGAGAGACTCGAATTCAAGCCGGGCACGCGCCACGCGGGCTACCTGGAGAGTCTCCTCAACAGGTTCTCCGCCCTGAACGACTCCCTGGGGCCGGTCGTCAAATGCAGGTCGGGTTACGGCATAAGGGAACTCGCACGCTCCCCAGTGATATTCAGGACGGCCGGGCTAAGCGACGACATGAGGAACTTCTACATCAACCTCAAGCTCCTCAGGCTGGCGAAGGCGCTCGAATCCGGGGGATGGGGAGGGCTCAGGATAGTGGTTGTAATCGAGGAAGCCCACCGGCTCTACAACAGGAAACTCGCCGCGAGGTACGACCTGGGCGAGCCCATGCTCTTCGGGAACTCGCGCACCTTCCGGAAACGCGGCATAGGCATGATCTACTCCGACCAGGTGCCTTCCCAGCTGCCCCCCGCCCTTTCGGGCAACATCAACAACTTCTTCGTCCTCCGCCTGGTAAGCGGCAGGTGCATATCCCGGATGGCGTCGGCCATGAACCTCACCAGGGAGCAGGCCGAATTCCTCCCGGTCCTGCCCAGGAGGCACTGCGTCTTCCAGTCTTCCGACTACCCGGACCCGGTCATGGTCAGGATCCCGGAACTCCGGTTCAGGGAGGCGGGGAAGGAGGAGGTCCAGCGGAAGAAGGCCCTCGCTCCCTCGCGGCTCTCATTCGTTCCGTACGACGAACCGGGCGAGGGCGAACCCGACCCGACGGAAACCGCTAGACCTCCGTATTCGACGTTCCGGACCGGGCGATCCCTCCGCGCGGAAAGGGAATTCGCAAACGTCTGGAAGGAGATCGCGTCCGTACTTAAAGAACGGAGGTACGTCTGCCTGAGCGACCTCTACGCGGAACTCGGCAACCTGTCGCCCTGGTTCGGCAGGAGGGCGGTGAGGGCGATGGAGAGGCGCGGGCTCATCGAGACCTGCCAGGTGAATTTCGGCACCAGGGGCAACCCGAAGACCTTCGTCATACTCACCGGGAAGGGGGCGGGATTCGCGGGCGCCGACCTCGAGAGCGTCCGCCTGCGCGGGAAGGGCTCCACGGAGCACGTCATCCTCCAGAACATCATATGCGAATCCCTCAGGGAAGCCGGGAGGGACGTCCGAGTCGAACACTCGGAAAACGGCAAGTCCGTGGATATCGCGGAGTTCGACGGCGCCAGGAAGGTCGCCTACGAACTGGAGCTCGCCCCCTCTCACCCGCACGTCGCGGAGAACGCCAGGCTCGATCTCGAAGCGGGTTTCGACGAGGTCGTCATCGTCACCAGGAACCGCACGGGCCAGAACGAGGCGAAGGACAGGGTCTATCGCTCCCTCGACTGGCAGGCCCTCTCGCGCGTGAAATTCAGGCTCCTCAGGGAAATCATTTAGGAGGAAGGAAATGGGCGGATGGAATTTCAGACGGCCTTCCGGGGAATTCGGCTTCCTCTACAAGTACTACACCGGCACCTACAGGCCCGGCCGCGTCTGCAACCCCGGGTATGAATTCTGCCCGGACCGGGGGGAGGAGGTCCATTTCTCCGAGTGCCTGGAGTGCGACAAATTCCGGGTCTGGCACGAGATGGACGGCGATTTCCGGAGGTGCTGGTACGAATTCAAGAAGTTGGAGAAGGAGGGCCGTTACGAGCCGCCGGAGAAACAGCAGAAAAGGAAGGCGCCGGAGGAGTTCGACTGGCTCCAGGAGGATTTTAACCGAGCCGCCGGGGAAGAGGAGGTAAAGCCCCTTCCTCTGTCCTGTTCCAAGTACGCCGACCTCGGCGGGGGCGACCCGGAGGAGGGGGAGAGCGAAGACTCATGCGAATCCGGGGACGAGACCGGGGAGGAGGACGGAGAAGATCTCAACAGGAAGTTGCCCACACATGAAGAGCTGCTCCAGGAAATGAGCGATCCCTGGGATGTTTGCGAGGACGAATGGGACGAGGAGGAAGATTACGAAGAAGAGGAGGAAGACGAAGACGACGTGTTCGACATTTTCGAATGGCTTGATTAACGGGGGTCACGGACATGATCATAAAAACCACGCCTACCGCACCGGCCGGAAGGCCCGCTCGCCCGCGGAGTCACGCATGCCTGCGAGGCTACTGCCGTGGTCGCACCCGCGCGGGAGGGGCGGAGGAGAAGTCACGACCGCCCCTTCGTCTTCCGAACCTCCGCCCTTCCCTTTCGCCCGCACGGCGCGACCGCCGTCTCGACCTCCCCGGTTCAAATTCGCCGCCGTGGCGACATATTCTCCTTTTCGGGCACGCACGATCACGCGCGGTAAACATCATCCACATCATCCGCCCGGAAAAGCAGATAAGCCGCCCGCACCACCGGCGAAACAAAAGGAGGTCGATGGATATGACGTCTCTGCGTTGCGAAAGGTGCGGGAGGTTCTTCGACGAGGGAGAATCGGTCGTGGTCCTCCTGCTCACCCCTGCGGGGGACATCAATGGAGGAAGCCCGGAGGACTTCTCCGTCCTTGCGGCGCTCCACCTGGCCTGCTTCCAGGAACTGGAGGCCGGCGGGAAGGCCGGGCAGGAGGCGGACGAGCCCTCGCCGGCGCTCTGCCCGGTATTCGAGGATGAGGAGGTGGGACCATGAGGGTATGCGTACGCGACGGCAAGGTCAACGGACGGCCCATCGTCCGCGCATGGGAATCCCTCAACGGATGGCTGTGGCTCGCGGTCGAGAGGATCTCCCGGGGCTTCTACTACGGTCTCGTTATTTCCGACACCCCTGAATGGGGCTACTTCTACGAGAAGGACATCTCCGGGTTCTTCCCCTTCGTCTGGGAGGTCGAACCGCACGACATCCCTTTCATCCACAGGGAGGTGAGAACATGAACGGAGGTCGCCTCAACAAAGGGAAGCCCCGGCCGGCGTACGGCCTCTGCTTCCGGACCGCGGCGGACTGCGAAAGCCCGCGCAGCCGCCGTGGCTCATACGGCCCCGCCGGTTTCTCCGGGGGATTCGAGCCGGGCCTCGCCGGGCCCTACCCTTCCATCGAGGAGGAGCTCAAGAAGGATGTCTCCATCCTGCGAAGCTCGCTCGCCATCCGGGACGACTACATAGACCGGCTCAGGGAGACCAGGGACTACCTCAGCAGGAAACTCGACGTCTCCCTCCTCATAATAGAGGCCCAGAAGCGCCGCATCAGCGACTACAGGAACATCCTGGAGAA
>CAZXVW010000155.1:7405-10376 GCA_964644025.1 uncultured Solibacteraceae bacterium
GACAAAAGGCACGCCAATGACCAAACAAAGCACAACCCGCAAGCACGCACCACGCAAAAAACAAAATCACAACCACAAGACCACCGGCCCGCAAAAAAACGGCCTCTCCAACAAAAAAACAAAAGAAAAAAGACCCGCTAACGCTCGCCTCCCCATGGGTCCGACACGCGACTCGCAAACCCGCCCGACACACGACTCGCAAACGGGCGGTTCCGCGAGGAATAGAAAGATATTTTTTAATCCGGTTTGCTCAAGAGCCCAAACCGAAAAATTCCGAATTAATACGCACAAAAACGAATCAAATAAAAAAAGAATTAAATTAACAGGAAAAAACAAGGAGGGGGAAAATGAGAGACTCAAAGACAACGCTCAAAATCGGATATGAAAACATGGTCTCTTCTCACAGGATTCTGGCGATAGTGAACCCCAATTCGGCCCCGATAAAGAGGATGATAAAGCAGGCGAAAGAAAGGATGATGCTCATAGATGCGACCGGCGGGAAGCCGACGAGGAGCGCGATAATCGCGGACACCGGACACGTGATACTCTCTTCAATCTCTCCCGCCAAACTCGAAAGAAGGATGAACGGAAGGGGAACGGGAGAGGTTCCCATAACGAGCTTATGAGAACCTGAGAACGGAGAGAAAAGTGAGGAAAGAAACAAAAATCCTCCGCCCGGCCTTCACCCTCATTGCGCTCGGCTTCACCCTGATATCCGCATGGAACGGATTCGACTTCTATTCCCTCCTGTTCGGGTTCAACATGGCCCTTCTCATCACTTCGGTCTTCGAAACGGCGAGGGTGGCCTGCCTTTTCCTGATATCGGACAAAAGGAAAAGCGGAGCCTTAGTCTACCCTGTCTATATAATGGTGGCCTCCGTCTGCGCATTCGCCTCCATAAATTCTTTCACGACCAAGGTCATAATCAAAGGAATGGCCGAGGAAAAGAGGATGGACGCCCAGATCCATGAACTCAGGAAAGCGTATTCGGAGAGACTGGAAAACAAGCTCGAAGGACTCGCTCGCGACATCCGCTACATCGAAAACATGATTGCGAAATATCCGAATAGCGACTACTGGAAGCGAAGGCTCGGCCAGATAATGTCCAGCCGTGATTCCCTGGTCGCACAACGTGATCTGTTCCTTTCCGATTACCCCGAAGACAGGGAGAAATGGATTAAAAAGTACTCCGCCCTTCTGGGCACGGACCCCGGAGAAATCACACAGGAAGCCGAAGAAGTAAGGGCCGTGAAGAGGGCCCTCCGGGAGATGTGGAACCTCGATAAAAACACGGCAGAGAAAATCGTTGGGATAGTGGTAACGATCACGGTCGAAATTTCCATCCTGCTCCTCATATTCCTCTCCCGCCCGCACGGAAAATGGGAAGCGGGGAAAAAGCTCTCCAAAAACGGAATCACGAAAGACGACCTGAAAAGATTCGTCTCGGCGCACAAGGCCCACTTTCGAAAAACGGGCAGACTCCCGCCTCTCAGGAAACTGAGCCCGAAGATGAGGAAGGTCAGGAAAATGCTCGAAACCCTGAATGAGGGCGAGGTCAAACGAATATTCGACGGGGAGGCCGGAGATGACCGGTAAAATGGAGAGACTCCTCACGCCGGAGGAGATATGCGAACTCCTCGGCATAGAAAAATCGACCCTCTACGCCTGGACGTCCCGCCACCTCATCCCCTTTCTAAAAATAAACGGAATACTGAGATTCAGGGAGAACGAGATAACCGAGTGGTTGAAAACCAAGGAGAGAGGGGATATCATTAACAGGAAGGTGGAGGAAATACTCAGGAGTTAAGAGGGAAAATGCCGAAGCTCTACAAGAGAGGGAAGTCCTGGTACATTACCTTCTACCACAACGGCAGGCGGATAAGAAGGAGCCTGGGGAAGAACAAAAAGAGGGCGGAGCAGATGTTCAGGGAGATCGTCTTCAGGCTATCAACGGCGCCCAGGGTAAGGAAGCCCATCTCAATCTCAAACTACAAGAGGGAATTCCTTGATTACGCGAAGGCGAGGACGAGCCGGAAAACTTTCACGAACTACTCGATTGCCCTGGACCACCTTGAGCGACACCTGAAGGAGGAGGAGAGGGTAACGGAGCTCCATGAGGTAGACAGCGCCATGATCGACCGGTATGTCTCGAAGCGACTCGAGTCCCCATCGGCCAAGAATCCCGGGGAGAAAGTGGCGAGGTCAACCGTGAACACGGAGCTCAAGGCCATCAAGAGGTTCTTCAACAGGGCGGTGGAAACAGGATATCTGGAGGAGAGCCCGGCGAGGAGGGTGAAGCTCCTCAGGACCGTCCAGAGAAATCCAAGGTTCTTCAGCGAGGAGGAGGTTACCGCCATAATGGAGGGCTGCAGGGAAGGATGGGTCAGGGAAATCTACCTGACCCTTCTCTACACCGGCATGCGGATAGGAGAGCTGGTAAACCTGGAGTGGGAGGACGTGGACCTCGAAAGGAGGCGGATAACGATCAGGGCAAAAAATTTCTGGAAGCCCAAGGGGATGGAGGAGAGGATGATCCCCATGCACGAGGTGGTCTACTCCATACTCATCAACAAGGAGAGGAAATCCAGATGGGTTTTCACAAAGGCGGACGGGGAGAAGATCAACATCCACTCCCTGGATGTAAAATTTCGCAGACAGCTCAGGCGGCTGGGCATAAAGAACGCGAGCCTGCACACATGGCGCCATACATTCGCGAGCTACCTGATGATGGCCTCGGGAAACATAAGGGCGGTCCAGAAACTCCTCGGACACAAGTCCATAAGGACGACGGAAATCTACTCACACCTCACAGACAGGCATCTCTTTCACGTGGTAAAGATGCTCCCGGCCGAAAATTTTGGGCACAATTTGGGCACAATTTGGGCACAGCGGCTGGATTCGGGAACACAGGAATTCACGCAAGTTGTTGAAAATAAAATGGTGGGCGATGCAGGATTCGAACCTGCGACTT
>CAZXVW010000156.1:0-10305 GCA_964644025.1 uncultured Solibacteraceae bacterium
TGGCCACGTGCCGGCCTGGGAGCGGAGCTGGCGGATTCGTTCCACCTTCTGCTCCGGGAGCAGTTCGGCTTCCACGTTGGGGATATGAATTTCGCGGGCGATCGCCTCGGCGGCCTTCCGGCGGTCGCCGGTCAGCATGATCTGGTGGGTGATCTGGAGGTGTTCGAGCTCGTGAACCGCTTCCTTGATGCCGGTGCGCACGCGGTCCCGCAGCAGGATCGCCCCCGCGAGCCGGTCGTCTTCGGCCACCAGCACGGTGGTGGCGCCCAGCCGGTCCGCCTCCTCGACGAGGGTTTCGGTCTGGCGTATGCCGGCCTGTGCCAGGTAAGCGGGGCTGCCGGCCCGGAGGAGCTTGCCGTCGAGCACGCACTCGGCGCCGCGCCCCGGCAAGATGCGCGCGTTTTCCGGTTCCGGAATGTCGAGGTCCCGCCGTCGCGCTTCTTCGACGATGACGCGGGCGAGCGTGTGGTCCGAGCCTCGCTCGGCCGCAGCCGCCAGCCGCAGCACCTCCTCTTCCGAGCCGGTGACCGGCAGGATCTTGATGATCTCGAATTGGCCCTCGGTTACCGTGCCGGTCTTATCGAAGATCACCGTATCGATCTTGGAAGCCCGCTGGAGCACTTCGCCGCCGCGGACGAGGATGCCGCGGCGCGCCAGCCCGCCGATAGCCGCGACCATGGCCGTTGGCGTGGCGAGGATGAGCGCACAGGGGCAAGCGACGATCAGCACGGAAACGGTGCGCATCCAGTCATTGGTGAAGTAATAGGTTCCGCCGGCCGCCACCACCAGTGCCGGGAGAAAGTACCTGGCGTAACGGTCCGCCAGCCGCTCCACCGGCGCCTTCCGGTCCTTGGCCTGCTCGACCAGCTTGATCACCCGGGCCAGGGTGGTCTCCGAGCCGGCCCGGCTCACCCGGATGCGCAGCAACCCGTGGCCGTTGAGCGTGCCCGAAAAAACTTCATCGCCCGGCTCCTTGTCGGCCGGCAGGGATTCGCCGGTGATCGTGCTCTCATCGATGGCCGAGGAGCCTTGTTCGATGACGCCGTCAGCCGGGATTCGTTCTCCCGCGCGGACCAGGATCAGGTCGCCTTCGAGCAGCGCCCCGGCGTCCACCTCCACCTCTTCGCCATCGCGCAGCAGCCGGGCGCGGCGGGGCATCTGCTGCACGAAGCGGGTGATGGCCGTCGAGGTGCGCTTGGCGGCGTAGCCCTCCAGGCCCTCGCCCACCAGCATGATGAACATCGCCTCGGCGGCGGCCAGGTATTCACCCACGGCCAGGGCGGCGATCACGGCCACGCAGATGGCCAGGTCGGCGGAGATGCGCTTTTCCAGTAACCCGGAGATGGCGTTGTAGAAGGTCCGGTAACCGGCCACCAGCGCCAGAATCGCCGCCGTGTCGACGCCGAACACTGTCTTGATGGTGCCGGCCAGGTTCAACAACAGCAGCACGCCCACGACAGCCGTGAAGCCGAAGTAGCGCCACCGCTGGCTCCGGTCCTCATGAACTTCGGTTGAAATTTGGAGCTGATGCTGGTGCATGTTCTCCCCGACGAAAGCGAACGTCTCTTATTATGACACCGAGACGCGCCGGGCGGTTTGCCCCCAGCGGAGAGCCGACGCCGTAACCAGCCCGCCCGCTGGCGCGGCTTCAGAGCGCTACCGTCAGCCGCTGGCCGGCCTTCAGCCGCAGGACCGGCGAGAAGGTAATCTCGATTCCGGCGGCCGTCTTTTTCGCCGCTGCTGTTAACGGCTTGTTGTCGAGCCGTGCGCTGACCTTGGCCCCGCCGGTAAGAGCCAGCCCGAGGGTCTTCAACTCGAGCGAGCCTTCCGTCACCATCAGCTCCGCCCGCTGCCCGGATGCCGAGCGCTGCTGGGAAAAGGTACCCCAGCCGGTACCGGCGGACCAGAATGTACGAAACGTCTCCTGGTTCGGGCGGGGATGAAATGCCATTGTGCGGCTCACCGCGGAAAACAAAAATCCAGAAAGCGCCGGAATCAAGGCCCAACTCGCCATGGCGCGGGCGTAGTGATGCCCGCACTCCTGCTCGTTCCAGGGATTGCGCCGTTGTCCATCAAACCGCTGCCGCACCGCCGTGACCACCTTCAGGCCTTCCTCGATCATCCCCTCGGAAAACAGGTGTGCGGCGAGCTGGTATTCCGACCCGGTCCACATCTCCTGGTAGAACCAGAAGGGAAACGCGGGAGGTTTGCCTTTCGGGTAGCTGCACATCAGTACGGCGGCTTCGTCATTCAGCGCGAAGACCCGCTCGACCGATTCGTGCTTGACCAGGTTGTCGCGGAAGTTATAGCGCATGATGGCGCGCAGGCTCGCCCGCACATTGTTCTTGTCGAGCAGGTACCCAAGGCCGAGCACGTGAGCGATCGATTGGCCGAGAAGCTGATCGATCAGGCACCCGTCGCCGGCCTGGTGGACCGGGTCCTCGGGCCGTTGCCGGTTGCCGGGCCCGCCCATCAGCCCTTTCCGGATCCGGTCCCGGGCGATGGGCCGGATCTGTTGAACATAGTGGTCGCCGGCGAAGAGGTTTTCGTCCATCCACCGCCGGCCCCGCTCGAACAGTTCCCGGCAGCGGGCGGCGAACGAGTCGTCCCCGCAGGCGCGGGCCATCTTCTCGGCCGCGCGGAGGGCACCCAGGTACAGGCCCGTGCACAAGGGGTTCGGGCCGAAAAACTCGATGTCGTAGGTGTTGTGCTGCACGCCTTCCATCACCCCGTCCTGGTCGGCGTCCCAACTGTTTTCCAGCCAGCAAAACGCCAGCGCCTTTTTCGCCCTGGGCCAGATTCGGCGAAGCCATTCCGTGTCACCGGAGAGCTGCCATTCCCGGTACAGGCGCATCACGGCACCCATTTGACCGTCGGCGGCGGCCAGACCCGTCCGCTCGATGCCGGGCGGCAGGAGCTGGCGGAAGCTCATTAACCCCTGTTCGTCAAGCGCCGGTCCGAACTCGCTCTCGCGCATGTTCCGCGCCAGCGGGGGAAACAGAAAGCCAGTGGCCTGCTCGTAGTTCCAAACGTGGGTGCAGTTGCCGAAACAGCAGCCGGCATCATCCCGGCAGCCCTCGAATCCGTAAAAGTTGCCGTCCGCGGTCCGGAAGCAGGTATTGGTCCGGAGGGTGGAAATGTTACTCATCGCCGCGTCGAGGACCACCGGCGGCAGCGTGCTTTCCTTTACCGTTTGAACGAACCGCCGGGTCCTTGCCTCCAGTGACGGCAGATTTTCCGCGGCCTGCTCGGCCGCCTCCCAGGCATCGCGGAACTGCGTGCAGTAGTAGTTGCCGATCAGGTCATGTTCATGACCTTTCGCTCCTCGCCAGCCGCAGCGCGCTGGGGTGCGGTTGGGGAAGTGCCAGCTCAGCAGGAAGGTGAATACGGCTTCGCTCCCGGCGGCGATTCGCTTCCCCACGCAGAGGGAGCTGATGCGGCTCCGGCCGGCCTCGCCGGGTTCGGTAAGCCGGCCGTCGTCCTTGAAATCATTCCAAAAGGTGAGGGCCCAATCCCGGGAGAACGGGCCATGCCATCTCCTCAGATGGGTGATCTCCGCCGGCCCTTCGTCGTTCCGCAGTGCCACGGCAAACGTGCCCCAGAGGGGGTCCTTCTCGCCGAGGAAGGGATCCGAGAGCAGCAGGCCGGTGATTGCTTTCCCTTTCCGCAGCTCACACTGGTGCCCCTGGCCCCCGGCGGGATTCTGCTGGCTATAAGCGATGGACACCGTGGCGGCTTCGCTGCCCGTATTGCGGACCGTGTAGCGGAGCACGGCCACCGGGAAACTCGAGGCGTCCACATCGAGCGGCACCATCGGGTTGAACGCCTCCAAGCTCACCGAGACGGGGAAGTCGTCATCAAGGAACCGGATCCGCGCGAAGGGATAGTCGCCTTCGAATTCCGCTTCGGCGAAACGAGGCAGCCCGGGCAAATTGTAGAAACCGAGCCCGCGCCAGAGGCCGGGCCTCTGGTAAGGGGGCAGAATGCGCCGTTCGAGCACCCGGGCGTCGGGGAGCTGCGACCCTGCTTGCGCCCGGATGGCAAAGAAGCCGAACTGCGGGGAGTCGCCCTTGCCGGGACGGTTGAAGATCTCCCAGTCGCGAAGCTGTCCCCGGCCGCCGAGAGAAATCGTGCCCGTCCCGATTCCGCCCAGCGGAAAGGCGATCTGGCTGAGACTCGCCCCGGTGAAGCGGCGCGGGTACCCCTCGCCTCCCAGGCGTGTCCGGGCCTCGGTGCTCTGTTGGCCGGCGGCCGTCCCGGGTGCCGCGCCCGGCAACAGCGCTGCTCCACCGGCCACGTTGGTGACGAAACGGCGCCGGGTCACTTTGTCTTGTTGGTTGTCAGCCATGGATCGATCTCCGGATGTCATTCTATCGATTTCCGGGCTTTCGGGAGGGCGGGCGGCCGCCGGCGCCGCTGGTTTCGGTTTATGATGCATCCAGGAGGAACTGATGATTTCCCGGCGAGAATTGCTTGCGGGTTCCGCGCTGGCCGTCACCGCTTGCCAGGCGGCGGGAGAGCGGAATGATGCCAGGGAGACCGCCGCCGCCGGCCGGCGGATCCGTTTGGCCGTCTCCACGTACTCCTACTGGCATTTTCGGGGAAAGAAGTACCCCTGCGAAAAGGTGATCGAGAACGCTGCCCGCATCGGCTTCGACGGCGTCGAGATCCTCCATCGCCAGATGGAGGACGAAAGCGTTCCCTACATGAACAGGCTCAAGCGGCTCGCTTTTGCGAACGGGTTGGACCTCGTGATGCTCTCAATTCACCAGGACTTCGTCGATCCGGACCCGGCCCAGCGCCTCCAGGCAGTCGAGCACACCAAGCACTGCATCGACCTGGCCTCGCAAATGGGGATTCCCTGCATCCGGCTCAACTCGGGCCGGTGGAACACGATCCGGTCCTTCGATGACCTGATGGCCGCTGGCGGCGTCGAGCCCCCATTGCCTGGCTACACTGACGAGGACGCCTTCACGTGGTGCATCGACGCCATCGAGAAATGCGTCCCTCACGCCGAGCACGCCGGTGTCGTCATGGCGCTGGAGAACCACTGGGGCCTGACCACCAAACCGGAGAACGTGCTGCGAATCTGGGAAGCGGTGAAGTCGCCGTGGCTGGGCATCAACATGGATACCGGCAACTATACCGGCGATCCCTACACGGGGATGCAAGTGCTGGCGCCCCACGCCACCATCGTCCAGGCGAAAACGTATTACGGGGGCGGGGAGTGGTACACTCTGGAGCTGGATTACCAGCGGGTGGCCCGCATTCTGCACGAGGCTGGATTCACCGGTTACGTTTCGCTTGAAATGGAAGGCAAGGAGTCCCCCGAAAGCGCTGTTCCCAAGAGTTACGCCGTCTTGCGGGAAGCCTTCGGATGATTTCCGGAGGCTGGTTCCCGCCGCGCGCCGCGGCGAGCCGGCCCCTGCCGGCCGGCCTGCTCGGCTATCATTGAAGGTAAACCAACATGCCGTTTGCGTCCATTGCCGAGGCCGTCGAGGATTTCCGCCACGGCAAGATGCTGGTTGTCGTCGATGACGAAGACCGCGAAAACGAGGGCGACCTGACGGTAGCGGCCGAGAAGGTTACCCCGGAGATCATCAACTTCATGGCCAAGCACGGCCGGGGGCTGATCTGTCTTGCGTTGAGCGAGGAGCGCTGCGACGAGCTCAACCTGCCGTTGATGTCACAGAACAACACCTCCCGCTTCGGGACGGCCTTCTGCGAGGCCATCGACGCCAGGGAGGGAGTGACCACCGGCATTTCGGCCGCCGACCGGGCGCGGACGATTCAAGTGGCGATGGACCCAAACACCGGGCCCCATGACCTGGCCCGCCCGGGTCATGTCTTTCCGCTTCGCGCCCGCACCGGGGGCGTCCTGGTCCGGGCCGGACAGACCGAGGCCGCGGTTGACCTGGCCCGTCTGGCCGGGCTGAGGCCCGGCGGTGTCATCTGCGAGGTGATGAATGACGACGGCACGATGGCCCGGGTGCCGCAACTGGAACAGTTCTGCGCGGCGCACAACCTGAAGCTGGTCTCGGTGGCCGACATTATCCGTTATCGTCTCCTGACCGAACGCTTCGTGCGGCGGAAGGCCGAGGGCACGCTGCGGAACGAATTCGGCGAGTTCCACACCATCGCTTATTCCTCGATCATTGACCCGGAAATTCACCTGGCGCTGGTGCTCGGCGACGTGCGATCCCGGGAAGTGGTCTCCGTGCGCATGCATACGCATTGCGTCTACGGCGACGTGTTCGGCTCGGCTGCGTGCAACTGTGCCAACCTGATCCGATTGTCGCTCAGACGCATCGCCCGCGAAGGCGCCGGTGTGCTGGTCTACCTGCATGAAAGCGGCCCCGGCGTGCGGATTCTCCCGGCGGCGGAGGAAGGGCAGCCTAAACGCCTGGTCCCTCACGGGCGCACGTTCCAGCACTACACGACGCCGGGGGGCCAGCGGCTGCTGCAGTACGAGGCCGGCATCGGCGCCCAGATCCTTTCCGACCTCGGGTTGCACAAGATCCGCCTACTGACGAACCACCCGCGCAAGATCGTGGGCCTGGAAGGATTCGGCATCGAAATCGTCGAGCAGGCGCCGGTCTCGTAGCTGGGGCTCGCGCCGCCACAGCGCCCGTGAGCCTCGGGCCGGGGACGCTTCAGGAAGCTGATTTGGCCGCAACCATTCAACGCCATGGCCCGAGAGAGCGTCATAACAAGTGTGAAGTGTTCTTGGTTCAAGGTGTGTCCGGCGGGCGCACGCAAACCAGGGTGGCGCCTGGCGTGGGTGCTGCTGCTGGCCGGAGCGGCGCCGGCGGCCAGCCTCGATTTGACGAGCGCGATCCGCGGAATTGAACAGCGCTACAACCGGCCCCGGACAATGGCACTGCGCTTCGAGCAGACCTATCGCGTGCCCGGCCGCCCGCCGCGCACCGAGAGCGGGAAGCTCTACCTGCGGCGGCCCCGGCGCATGCGCTGGGATTATGAGAACCCGCCCGGCAAGCTGTTCCTTTCCGATGGCAACGACGTCTATTTCTATTCTCCGGCGGCGAACCGGGTCGAGAAGATGCCGCTGAAACGCAGCGGAGACCTGAGAACGCCGCTGGCGTTCTTGATGGGCCGCGTCAATCTGCGGAGGGATTTCCGGGAATTCCGGTCGCGGCCGGAAGGCGCGGACCTCCACATTACGGCCCTGCCGAAGTCGGACCGGGCGCCTTACGCGCGGGTGGAGTTCGTGGTCAATTCCTCGCACCAGATCCGCCGGCTGGTAGTGGTGGGGCAGGACCGCTCGGTGATGGAGTTCCGGTTCGCCGAAGAGAAGGTGAATCCGCCGCTCAGGGCCGGGCTGTTCCAGTTTCACCTGCCCGAGGGGGCCGAGTTTGTCGATCTGAGCCAGGAGATGCAATGAAGACGGAAGGCGCTGGGCCCGCGCCGGCCGTTGGCGGAGCCGGTTAACCATGGCGGAATGGATGCTCAAGTACGCGGACCCGCGTGGCGAAATCCACGAGCAAGTGGCCGAGGCGGATGACGCCGCTGAGCTGCGGGAAAAGTACGCCCGGTTGGGATTCCTGGTTTACTCGGTCAAGCCGCGAAAGGAACTCGCGAGCTTGCCGAGGCGGCTGGGAAGACGGAAAAGGAAGGTCAACCAGGAGAAATTCCTGATCTTCAATCAGCAGTTCGTGACGCTCGTGCGGGCCGGTTTGCCGATCCTGAAATCGCTCGACCTGCTGGCCGGACGGCTGACCGACGCCCGGCTTGGACGCTACATTCGGGCCGTGCGCGACGAAGTCAGGACGGGTTCGAGCCTGTCGGACGCCTTCGCCCACCAGCGGGTGTTCCCGGCGATTTATGTGACCTCGATCATGGCCGGGGAAAAGAGCGGCTCGTTGCCGGAGGTCCTGGACCGCTTCATTACCTACCAGCGGCTGGCGCTGGCGGTGCGGAGGAAGCTGTTGCTTTCACTGCTGTACCCGTCGGTGTTGATCACGCTGGTAATTGCGCTGGTGATTTTCCTGGTCACCTATGTCGTGCCGAACTTCGCGCAGTTGTACACGAGCATGTCGGCTCAGCTTCCCACCATGACCCAGGTGCTGATCGCCGTCGGCACGACGGCGCGAAGCTACGTGCTCGTGGGCGCGGCGGCGCTGGCCGTGCTGGTGGTGCTGTTCCGGATTTGGGCCCGGGGAGAGAAGGCCCAGGAGCGCCTGGACAACCTGAAGATGCGGACTCCATTGCTGGGGGAGATCTGGACGAAATATCAGGTAGCTCAGCTTTCCCGGGTCTTGAGCACGCTGCTGCTGGGCGGCATTCCGTTGGTGAGCTCGCTGGAGACAGCGGGGCGCTCGCTCGGCTCCCGTCTGCTCCGGGGAGCGCTCGAGAAGGCGCGGAAGTCGGTACGGGAGGGCCAACCGCTGTCGGCCTCGCTCCAGGCCACGGGTATCTTTCCGGACCTGTCGATTGAGATGATGGAAGTGGGGGAATCGACGGGGGCGCTGCCAGCGATGCTGAACAGCGTGGCGGAGTTCTACGAGGACGAGGTCCAGACGAAGATGCAGGCGGCCTTGTCGCTGATTGAGCCGGCGATCATGATCTTCATGGGCATATTCGTGGCTTTTGTGCTGGTGTCGCTTTACCTGCCGATCTTCTCGCTGGCCGACACATTGAGGTGAATGATGGCGACCGATCCAGTAAGCCCCAAGGATGAGAAACAGGAAGCCGAGCAAGCCCGGGCGCTGGCCGCCCGGTACCGCTGTGAGTTCGTGGACCTCAAGGAGGCGCGCATCGACCACGAACTGTTCACTTCGGTTCCCGTGGATCTCATGTTCCGCTACAACTTTGTGCCCTTGCGGGGCGAAAACGGAACCCTGGAGATCGCGCTGGCGGATCCTCGCAACCTGAATCTGATTGACGAGCTCTCGATTCTGCTGCGCAGGCGGCTGCGGGTCAAGGTGGCCACGCTGTCGCAGATCTCGGATCTGTTGAAGAAGACCGAACAGTCACAGCGGGTGCTCGAAGAGGTCACCGAGGGCTTCGCGCTGGACGTGGTGGCCGAGGAGGAAGGCCAGGATGAGACACTCTCCATCGACAGACTGACGGCTGCCGACAGCGACATCGCGCCGGTGATCAAACTGGTGGACACGACGATCTTCAACGCCCTGGAGCGGCGGGCGAGCGATATCCACATCGAGACGCGGGACCAGGAGGTGGCCATCAAGTACCGCATCGACGGCGTGCTGCATTACGCCATGCCGCCGATCGCCAAGGACTGGCACTCGACGATCATCTCCCGCATCAAGGTGATGTCAGAGCTGGACATCGCCGAACGCCGCATTCCGCAGGACGGCCGCTTCCGGGTGCGTTACAAGGGACGGCTCATCGACTTCCGGGTTTCCATCATGCCGACCATTTACGGCGAGGACGCGGTGCTCCGCGTGCTGGACAAGAAATCGATGAGCGAGAAGTTCGCCTCGCTGAACCTGGAAGTGGTGGGCTTTTCCGAGGAGGACCTGGCGAAGTTCCGGCGTTACATCAAGGAGCCTTATGGCATGGTGCTGGTTACCGGCCCGACCGGATCCGGAAAGACCACCACCCTGTACGCGGCGCTCAGCGAGATCCAGAACGACGAGGACAAGATCCTCACCATCGAGGACCCGGTGGAGTACCAAATCAAAGGCATTACCCAGATCCCGGTGAACGAGAAGAAAGGGCTCACTTTTGCGCGCGGGCTGCGCTCGATCTTACGGCATGATCCGGACAAGATCATGGTGGGAGAGATCCGCGACCAGGAGACGGCGCAAATCGCCATCAACGCCGCCCTCACCGGGCACCTGGTCTTCACCACCGTCCACGCCAACAACGTGCTCGACGTGCTGGGCCGGTTCCTCAACATGGGCGTGGAACCGTACAACTTCGTTTCCGCGCTGAACTGCATCCTGGCGCAGCGGCTGGTGCGGGTGATCTGCCCGTTTTGCAAAAAGCAGGTGCAGTACCCGGACGAGTACCTGGTGGAAAGCGGCCTGGATCCGGCTGCCTGGCGGGACGTCCCGTTCTGGGAAGGCAGCGGGTGCTTCGAGTGTGGTGGCACGGGCTTCCGCGGCCGCACGGCGATCCATGAATTGCTGGATTTGAGTGAACGCATCCGTCAGATGATCCTGGACAAGCGGCCGACCGCCGAGATCAGGCGCGCGGCCGGTGAGGAGGGAATGACCTTCCTGCGGGAGTCGGCCTTGAAGAAGGTGCGGGCCGGCGTGACGACACTGAGGGAGATTAACAAGGTCACCTTCATCGAGGGTTGAGACGAAAGAAGCGGAG
>CAZXVW010000157.1:0-10130 GCA_964644025.1 uncultured Solibacteraceae bacterium
TGGGGTTTCGACGTGGCCCGCACTAAGCCCCGCTACGTTTACCGTTTCGATTGCACGATGACCATTTGAGAACCAGGCTCTGTCCCGGTTCTGTGGTGGTTGTGATAAAGTATGCGCCGTGAGCAAGAACATTATTCTCCAACTTTTGGCAATTGGCTTTCTTTTGACTTCCTGTGAATCGGGGCCCAAGGCCCCGCCGGTAGACGTGACTGCGTTCAATGGGCGCTGGGACATCACGATTCCCAAAGAACCCCGCAGCCGCGCCTGGTGGCTCGAGGTCACCGGTGCCGGTACCGACTCCCTGACGGGCAAGTTCGTGGGCGCTCCCGGCGGCGGCATGTATACGCCCGACGAGATGTCGATCCAAGACGGCGAGCTGACCTTTGTTTTTAACCGGCGCTACGGAGTGCCTGGCGCGAAAGGGGCCTATGCGAAACGGCCCTCGCGGCGCGGCATCTATAAGGCACGCCTGATCGACGGCAAGCTAAAGGGCACGTTCGAGGTGGAAGGCTTTCCCCAGACGCGGCTCGACTGGATCGGCGAACGCGCCCCGGTGATCACCGACAAAGACGACGGCACCTGGAAGGAAGGCAAGCCGGTGGAGCTGTTCAACGGCAAGGACCTGACCGGCTGGCTACCGATGGTAAAAGGCCGGCCGCTGGGCTGGAGCGTCACGAATGGCATTCTGGCGAACAATCCGCCGGCCAATAACCTGGTATCGGAGCAGAAGTTCTGGAACTTCAAGCTCCACGCCGAGTACCGGCTGTCGGAGGGCAGCAACAGCGGCTTCGGCTTGCGCGGCCGTTACGAAGTCCAGGTCCTGGAGGATTACGGCAAGCCGCCAAACAAGCAAGGCCACGGGGCGATTTACTATCGCATCGTGCCGAGTGAGAATGCGAGCCTTCCCCCCGGTGAGTGGCAGACCATGGACGTCACGCTCATCGGCCGCGACGTCACCGTGGTGCTGAACGGGAAGAAGGTGATTGACAAGGGCGTGATCGAGGGCCTTACGGCCATCGCCAACGATCCGCACGAAGGCGAGCCCGGGCCGATCACCATCCAGGGCGACCACCGCAAGATCGAAATCCGCAAATTCACTGTGACGCCGCTGACGCATTAGCGGCGGCGCGGCCGACCGGACTGGTTTACGGTTTCGCCGGGAGCTTGTCCTCGTGCAGGATCTCCCCGTCCACGCTGTAGTGGCGGAAGATGAGCACCGGCTTGCCGTTTTCCCGCTCGACGATGCCGGCCAGGAAACCGCCGGTCACGTTGAGATACTTGTGCTCGGGGTAGCGCTTGTCGTTGGACCAGCCGCCGGCATGCTCATTGCTGGCCGGGCCGCAGGAATATTCGCGCACGCCGGTTTTCGGATCCACGGAAACGTACTGCCAGTGGCGGTCCCCGCAGACCACGTACATGTTCTTCTGGCTCGCGATGAAACGGCGGATTTCGTTGCCCTCGTGCGTGAAATCCTTGTTGGCGAGGTTGTCGTGCTTATTGGTGCGGTCCGGGCCGACCACCGGCGTCTCATTGATCAGGACACGGAACGTTGCGTCGGAAGCCTGGACGGTTCGCTTGAACCATTCTTTTTGCTCCTTGCCCCAGATGCTCTTGTCCGGGCCGTCCGGCATATTGTTCGGACTGCGGAAATCGCGCCCTTCGGGCAACCAGATTTGCAGGTCCTTGCCCCAGCGGTAGGTGCGGTAGGTGCGATCGCCCATGCCGACTTCGTCCAGGAAGACCTGCTGCCCTTGCTGGAAGGTGAACTCACCCATGAAGCGGCTCTTCATTGTCGGCCAGCAGTCGTTCATCCAGGTGTCGTGGTCATCCTTTTCGAAGTAGGACGCCACCTGACGGTGAAACCGGACATTCGTCGGGAGGCTGTAGGTCCGCGCCCAGTGCCAGCGGGCCAGCTCGACGGTCTTGGCGAGCCGGTCGTAATAAACGATGTCTCCGGTATGCACGAAGAACTCCGGGTCGAGCTTCAGCATCTGGTCGTAGATCTTGAAGCCGCCGCCGGGTGCGTCCTGGTCCGGGTAGGCCTGGCCAGTGCTGACCGTGAAGACAACGCGCTGGGGCTGGTCCGGGGGAGCGGCGGTCTTGAAGTGGCCGGTGATGGTTTGCCCGGCTGGGCCCTGGGCCGAAGCACGTGAGTTGACTTCCAGCTCGTATGAGGAAGCGGGCTTAAGATCCGTCAGGTGGATCTGCGCAGTGAAATCATGGTCAGGATCGACGGCCTGCCACGGCGTCTCCTCCCATTCAGTGGCGCCTTTCAGCCGGTAGCGGACGCGCACTTCCCCCGTGGTGCCCGGGACGGCGCCCTCGATCGTATCGATGGTGGCTCCGTTGGGGAACTCGACCACCGGTTCCGCTGCTGATCTGTTCTTTGGCCTCTCCACCAGCTCGCCGGTCTGCGGATCCTTGTAACGGACAATCGGCATCGGATGATCTTTGCCGACGCGCTGCGCGTTCTTGGTCAGGCGCGTCCAGATGATGGCGCTGTGGGTATCCACCTCGCAGATCTTGATGCCGGTGGTCTGATAGGGACCCTGTCCAGCGGCTGCTTCCTGCTGCAGCGCCTGAGGCCCGCAGCTCAACGAAAACAGAGCCGCCAAACAAACCCCGGAAACAAACCATAACCTGAACAATGCATCTTGTTTCATAAACACTCCACCGGGACAGCCTGCATTGCCACCTTCGCGAAATCATCGAAGGGGACAATCAGCTCCGTCCCCTTCGTAAGTTTCCACTTTTCCTCCGTCATTTGCAAGTTGGTCGGCTCAACCGGCGGCACCCGCCCCCATCATTTCCTTCTCGAAACGCCAGCGCCGCCACTTCCGGTTGAGCTTCTTTTCAATCCGTTTGACGAATGCCTCCTCTCCAAACGGCCGGCCGGCGTAAGTGCACCGCCGCAATAACTGCAACTCTAGCAATTCTTCGTCGCTCGCCAGCAACTCAGCCCAGCCCTCAGCGCCGCGGAGATCCTTCCATACACCCCAGTCGAGGATTCCGAGCGGGTCTTTACCTCTCAAATGTGCACGGGCGCTTGACCACTGGTACTCACCGGCCTTGGCCACCAGGCCAGCCCTCACCGGGTTCCGCTCTACATAAGCCAGGACCTTCCACGCGTGCCTCGCTGATACGGGACAGGAAAAGAAACGGTTTTGCCACAAGTGCCCGCTCCGCCCGAGCCGGGCGTTCAGATATTGGGCATAGCGGCCGTGCACGCGGCGGAACAGCACCGCCAGCGAGTCCTCGCGCTCCGGCACCACTACCAGGTGCACGTGATTCGTCATCAAGCACCAGGCCCAGACACGCACCTGACACTCCACCAGATTCTCAGTCAACAATCCGATATAGGTACGCCGGTCAGCAGCGGTGAAGAAGACCCGCTGGCGGTTGGTTCCGCGTTGCGTGACGTGATAGGCCAGTCCAGGTAAAACGCATCGAGCAGTTCTAGGCATCTCATGGGAATAGTGGGCAGGGATCGATGAAGTTCTCCAAAGGGACGGAGCTGATTGACACCTTGGTGGTTTTTGCGAAGGTGGCAACGCAGGCTGTCCCGGTTACGCGGGTTTGGTACGGTTTGGTACGCTGGGCAGTGTCGCGGGCTACGATCAGCCGCTTGCAGTTGCTTGCCGCAGCGCTCCTGTTTTCCACCGGGGGCGCCGCCATCAAAGCCACTACGCTGGATAGCTGGCAGGTGGCCTGCTTCCGCTCCGGCGCCGCCGTCGCGGCCGTGCTGGTGCTGGCGCCCGCCTCCCGCAAAAACTGGACGTGGCGCGTTCCCGTGGTGGGCCTCGCCTACGCCGCCACTATGGTCTTGTTCGTCGCCTCGAACAAATTAACCACCTCGGCCAACGCCATCTTCCTGCAAGATACGGCTCCGCTGTACCTGTTGCTGTTCGGACCGTGGCTGCTCAAGGAAGCGATCCGGAAATCGGATCTCATCCTAATGGCCGTGCTCGCGCTAGGCATGTCGATGTTCTTCATCGGCAAACAAATGCCGTTCCATACGGCGCCAGATCCGGCGCGGGGCAACCTGGTGGCAGTGGTGTCCGGCATCACCTGGGCGTTGACAATCGCCGGACTGCGCTGGCTGGAGGTGCGCGAACACGGCCGGCAAGCCGGCATGGCCGCGGTGGCGGCGGGCAACGCCATCGCTTTCCTGGCCTGCCTGCCGAAAGCGCTGCCAGTAGCTCATTCCACGCCGATAGACTGGCTCACGGTTGCTTACCTGGGCGTCTTCCAAATCGGGCTGGCCTACGTTTTCCTCACCCGGGCCGTGCGGCGCGTCCCGGCGCTGGAGGCTTCGCTGCTGCTGCTGGCCGAGCCCGCCCTGAACCCGGTCTGGACCTGGGCGGTCCACGGCGAGCGCCCCAACGCCCTGGCGCTGGTGGGCGGCGCGCTGATCATCGCCGGGACCGCGGGCAGGATGCTCCAGCACGACGGCACCGCCTGAGAAGCCGCGCGGCGCGGCCTCCGCCACCGTAGCCGTGCGCCGGCCAGCCCGGCTACGGGTGCTGAAACTCACCAGCCCGAGGGACCAGGTCGGAATAGACGGCATCGGGCAGGTTCGTCTCCCAGTGCCCACTCCAGCGGGCATAGCCCACCGTCCCCAGAAAAATCACCGCCATGGCGAGGGCCATCGCCCAGGCGGGAAACCGCCGCCGCGCCGCAGTCATCTCCAGGGTGCTTTCGACCGGGCACACCGCCACGCACTCGTAGCAGCCGGTGCACTCCGGCGAACGAACCGTGACCAATCGGTCCACGGGCAGCAACGACGGGCACGCCCTGGCACACTTTGCGCAGTCGATACACGAGGCCGCGCGCCGCCGGATGCGTACCGGACTAAAACGGGCCACCAGACCGAGTAAGGCACCGTACGGACACAGGAAGCGGCACCAGAAATTCGGAATGAAAACGGACAAGATCACCAGCAACGCGAGCACAACCGCCGCGGTGAGACCAAGGTGCCGGAAGAAATTCAGCATCTTCACGTCGGCGATCAGCCCGTAAGGCCCCTCGAGGAAGGCGCGGATCGCCGCTACCGGCATGGTCACGATCACATAGAGAAACAGGCCAAGCAGGATGTACTTCAGGCTTCGCAAAACCAAATCGAGCCAACGCGGCAGTTGCCAGTTCCGACCGAAGGCGCGGCGCCCCGTCTTCCACAACAACTCCGAGAGCGTGCCCACCGGACACAGCCAGGAGCAAAACGATTTCCGCAGCAGCAGCGAAATCGCAATAAAGGCGAGCAGCAGGAACATGCCCGCGGGATGGACCGCCGGCACCTGGCCGGTGAGCAGGAACAGCTTCAAATTCATCAGCGAAGCGATCGGCAACCAGCCTTCCACCCCCGGCGGGCGGGCGACGCGGACCGAGCGCCCCGCGGTTTCCCAGTACCGGACAAACAGATAGAACTGGGCCCCGATCCATAGGTTCAGCCCCAGAAATGCCAGTTGCACGGCGCGCCGAACCGCCTGGGAATCGTCGCGGCGGCGGGGCGCCTGCCGCTTTCTGGACGATGACGGCCAGGTGCCGCGCGCACCGGAAACGGGTCGTTGAGTGACAACCTGGCTGGCGGAAGGCATTTCTTTCGGGAACTCTCCACCCCCAGCGTAAGTGCAAGTGCGGTTCGGGCTCAGTGACCAGGGTCACCAGGGAATCAGCATGCGCCCTTCCGGCGAGCGGCCAGCATCTTCTGGTAAGCGGCCCACAACTCCTGCCGGGCCGTCTCCGGCAGCTCAGCAGCGCATTCCGGCGACGCGCAATCGCGGCAAAGCTCGATAGTCTTCTTCAGGCTTTCGACGAACTGCTCGCAAGCAGGGCAACCGGAAAGGTGAACGTCGATTTCGTGGCAAACGTCGTCCGGAAGCTCCTCGTCCAGGTATTCGGACAACATTGCAAAGACTCTCTTGCATTCCTGGATCCTCATTGCCGGCCTCCCGCTGACCGCAAGTATTCGTCCAGACGCTGCCGCACCGCGAGCCGGGCCCGGTGCAGGCGGGTTTTGACGGTATCCTCGGAAACCCCCAGCACCTCGGCGGTTTCCTGGGTGGAAAGCTCCTCGATATCCCGCAGCACGATGACTGCCCGGTAAATCTCCGGCAGTTCCTCGATGGTGCGGCGGAGAATCCGCCGGAGTTGCGCGCTGATCGCCTGGTCATCAGGCAGCGCCGACCAGTCGGCGATTTCCAGTTTCCGGTCATTGCCATCCTGGCGGACGCCCGGCATCAGTTCATCCAGCGACAGCTCCTGGGTTGGCGCGTAAGCACTCTTTCTGCGCTTCATCAGGCAAGCATTGCGGGCGATCCGGAAGACCCACGCCTTGATGTGCTCCGGTTCCCGTAACTGTTCGAACTTCTGGAAAACCCGGAGCAGTGTTTCCTGGGCGACTTCTTCGGCATCCTCATGGTGGCCGCACATCAGGTAACTGTACTGCATCAGCTTCGACCGGTAAGTCTCGACGAAACGGTCGAAGGCTCCCGGCTTTCCCGCGAGCAGATCCTGTGCCAGTTCCAGGTCCGCTGTCGCCCCTGTTGCCATCATCTGTATGGTAACAGGAAGGCTTAAGTCCGTTTCAATTACAGGCGCCCTCGGTTCGTCCGCCCAAAGGAAGCGCCACAGCCTCCTCCGCCGCATCTTCCAGGCCGCCACTATGAAGATGCGTCACCCGGCAAAAGGTAACGGCAAGCCGCTCAGATCAAGGCTCCAACGGTCTCTCGCCGCGTCGTCAATCCTGTTTCGGAGGCCGCAGCCCAACAACCAGCGTCCCTGTCAACGCGGCTCCGCCCTGTCACCCGGCAGCCCGACTTGCATCTTTTTCGCAAGAGGACACACACGGAGTGCGAATGAGACCAACCAGATGGGGAGTAGTCGTATTGATGTGTCTGCCCGCCGCGGCGGAGAATCCGCTCACTCTGAAGGAAGCCGTCCAACTGGCCCTGGACAAGCATCCCTCGATGGAGGCCAGCGCGGCCCGGGTAGACGCCGCGAACGCGAAGATCCAGCAGGCGCGCAGCGGCTACCTGCCGCAGCTCAACTACCAGGAATCCTACGCCCGAAGCAATAACCCGGTGTTCGTATTCGGGAGCCTGCTGACCCAGCACCAGTTTACGGCGCGAAATTTCGCCATCGGCGGCTTAAACAGGCCGGATTTTCTGAACAACTTTCAATCCGCGCTGAGCGTGGACCAGACGGTCTGGGATGCCGGCATGACCAAGAACCGGAAAAAGTCGGCGGAGCTGGGCAAGAACATCGCCTCCGAGCAGGCGCGGTCCACCCGAATGCAGGTGATCGCCAACGTGGTCCGGGCCTACCACGGCGTGGGATTGGCCGCGGAAAGCCTGAAGGTGGCTCGGGAAGCGGTACGGTCAGCCGAGGCGGACCTGAAGCGGGCCGAGGCGCTGCGAGCCGCGGGGATGGCCACCGACGCCGATGTGCTCTCGGTGAAGGTTCACCTGGCAGCGATGCGGGAGCAGCAGATCGAGCGGAAGCACGACCTAGAGGTGGCCCGCGCCGCGCTCAATGAGGCCCTTGGCCTCCCGCTGGATACCCCGCACGATCTCTCCACGCCCCTGACCGCCATGAAGGAGCCGCAGCCTAAACTGGCCGAGTACGAAAAGCGCGCCGTGGCCCAGCGGCCCGAGCTGCGGCAGGCCGAGCTGGCTGCGCGAATCGCCGAGACCCAGTCGAAGCTGGCTCGCGCGGCCTACTGGCCGCAGGTCTCCGTGCGCGCCGCCTTCGAGGCGGACCGCCAGGATTTCGTCGACAAGGGGGGAGCCAACTGGTTCTTCGGAGCTACGATGCGCTGGAACCTGTTTAACGGCTTTGCCACGAAGGAGCGGGTGGCGGAAGCCTCGCAGGCTCTTCGGGGAGCCAGGGCCGAGCAGCGCCGGGCCGATGCCGGCGTACGGTTGCAGGTCCGGCAGGCCTACGCCCGGGAAGCCGCGGCCCGGGAACGCGTCCAGGTGGCTACCGCCGCGGTAGCCCAGGCCCAGGAGAGTCTACGCATCACCCGGAACCGCTATGAGGCCGGCCTGACCACGGTTACCGACTTGCTGCGCAATGAGACCGCACTGCTCGAGGCCAAGACCCGGCGCCTGGCGGCGGTCTATGACCAGCGCGTGTCAGCAGCCATGCTGGAGCTGGCCGCCGGCACGTTGTCCGTCAATTCCGATGTTCTCAACTAGCCATAGCACTGCCATGAAAAAGACGAAGATATTCGCGATTCTGACAACCGCGTGGTTGCTGACTTCCTGCGGCGGGGAGCGCCATGCGAACAAGGGGCGGGAACCCGCCCCGGTTTCCGTCAAGACCGCCACGGTGCAGACGGTGGAATGGCCCGCGATCTACGAGGCCACCGGTACGGTGCGCGCGCGCACGGCGGCCACCTTATCGGCGAAAGTCATGGGCCACGTCCGGGAGGTGACGGTGGACGCCGGCAACCATGTCAAGAAAGGACAACTGCTGGTGCGCCTGGACTCCCGCGACCTGGACGCCGCCTATCAGCGGGCCGAAGCCGGGCTTCAAGAGGCTCGGAGCGCCATGGCCGAGGTGGAAAACGCCATCCGCGCCGCCGACGCCCAGCTCAAGCTGGCGCAAGCCACTTACCGGCGGATGAAGGATCTGTACGACAAGAAGTCCATTTCCGACCAGGAGTTCGACGAGGTCACGGCAAAGTTGCGGATGGCCGAGGCCAACCACCAGATGGCGGTTTCCAAGCGCGCCCAGTTGCGCAAGAAGATTCAGCAGGCCGAGGAGGCTGTCAAAGCTGCCGCCGTCATGAAAGGTTACGCCCGCATCACGGCGCCGTTCACGGGCACCGTGACCGCCAGGATGGTAGAGCCAGGGAACCTGGCCGCACCCGGCGTGCCGCTGCTGACGGTCGAGCGGGCCGGTGCTTACCGCCTGGAAGCGCAAGTGGAAGAATCACGAATCGCGCACGTGCATCTCGGGGAGAAGGTCGAAGTGGAATTGGAGGCGTTGGACCGCACGGTCTCCGCCCGGGTCTCGGAAATTGTTCCGGCGGTGGACGCGGCCTCACGCGCCTTTCTGGTCAAGATCAATCTCCCGCCGCTGCCCCACCTGCGGTCCGGGCTTTTCGGCCGGGCCCGGTTCACGTTCGGCGCGCGCCAGGTGGTCGTGGTGCCGGAGCAGGCCGTAATGTCACGAGGCCAGGTGCGATCGGTGTTCGTCATCGAGAAGGGCCACGCCCGCCGCCGGCTGGTGAGCCTGGGCCGCCACAGCGGGGGCCAGGTGGAAGTGCTTTCGGGCTTGACGGCCGGCGATAAGGTCGTGGCGCCGGTTCCGGTGACGCTGGCCGACGGCGCCGCCGTGGAGGTCCGGTCGTGAGTGCGACAAAAAGGCAGCTCGGCGCCGCGGGCAAGATCGCGCAAGCGTTCATTACGTCAAAGCTGACGCCGCTGCTCATCATCGCCGCGCTGGCCATGGGCGTTTTCGCCGTGTGGATGCTGCCGCGGGAAGAGGAACCGCAGATCATCGTTCCGATGATCGACGTGTTCGTCGGCATGCCGGGCGCCTCGGCCAAGGAGGTCGAGGAACGCGTCACTAAACCCATGGAAAAACTCCTTTGGGAGATTCCCGGCGTCGAGTACATCTATTCCACCTCGATGCCGGGCCGCTCGATGGCGATTGTCCGCTTCTACGTCGGGGAAGACGAAGAAGAGGCGATCGTCCGGTTGAACCAGAAAATGTTCGCCAACTTTGACCTCATCCCGCCGGGCGCCACCCAGCCGCTGATCAAGCCGCGCTCGATCGACGATGTGCCCGTCCTGGCGCTGACCTTCTGGAGCCCGCGGTATGACGACTACCAACTCCGGCAATTAGTAGCCCAGGTCCACGACGCCGTCAAACAAGTGCCGGACGTCTCGGAAGTGAAAATCATCGGCGGGCAGCGGCGGGAGGTCCGGGTGACGCTGGACGAGACGAAGCTGGCCGCTTATTCCATCACCCCGATGCAGGTAATGGGCGCGCTCGGGATGTCGAACCGGCGGCTGCCCTCGGGCAGCCACGCGATGGGAAACCGGGAGTTCCTGCTCGAAACCGGCGAGTTCCTTCACACCAGCGATGACGTGCGCAACGTCGTCGTCGGGGTGGCGAACAAC
>CAZXVW010000158.1:0-10064 GCA_964644025.1 uncultured Solibacteraceae bacterium
CCCCGAAGCCCCGGCCCAAACCCATGACGGAACCGGCAACGATCGCTTGGGCATCTTCAGGAACTTTATGGGTTCCACCCTCACACCAGGTGATTACACACCAAACCACCAAACGACGCCAATCGGGATGTTCACCATCGCGCCTTCGCCACTTGGCGTGAAAACAACCGGCATCTTTCTTATCTTGGCGCCTGAGCGTCTTGGCGTGAAGAAACCACCATCTTCTATGTCCTGGCGTGCCCGCCTCAGCGCCGCAGCACCAGCCGCGCGCTCGCCGCCGCCTCCACTTCCTGGCGGCTGAGCAGCGCCTTCTTGTACTGCCGTTTCGAGAACAGCCGCGCCTGGTCGGCGGAGTGCGGGGAATCCGGATTCCGGCTCACTCCCCAGGGCAGCAGGGTTTCGGCCTCCACCTTGCCCTGGTCGTACTTCACCAGCATCATCCAGGAAGAACCCCTCGTGGCCACCCACTGTTTGCCTTCCCGGTGGTCGGCTCCCGTCATGAATAGCGTCACGAAGGGATTCGCCGCCCGCTCGTTGCCCGCCCCGGCCAACGGCAAGATCTGGCGGCCGCGCTTCGAAACATGAACGTCACCCTGGCGCACCTCAATGGCGCCCCAGCGCTGTCTCATGATGCCCAGGGCTTTTTTCAGGTTCTCCAGGATGCGGCCGGGACTCTCGCGGCGCACGCGGCCGATGTTGCCCGCCACTTCCACGAAGGTGGTCAGGATGGGAGTCGCCTTGTTATCGATGGTGGCCATCCGGTCCCAGTCCCGCAGGATCTCCACCGCGCGCTTGACGTCCCCTTCCGGCGAGCCGGCTTTGCGGTACGCCGCCAGGATCAGGCGGATGTAAGGCTCGGCGGCCACTGCCTTGACGTCCATGCTGAT
Source organism: uncultured Solibacteraceae bacterium (assembly GCA_964644025.1). Lineage (GTDB taxonomy): Bacteria > Acidobacteriota > Terriglobia > Bryobacterales > Bryobacteraceae > CAZXVW01. The sequence continues at coordinate 888 of CAZXVW010000158.1, forward strand.
GCGCTCCATGTCCTGAAAATTCAGCTTCGGAACCGCGGCGATCAGCTCGGTGGCCCGGTAAGCCCGCGACTCGGGCCGCAGCGTCAGCGACTGGTCGGCCAGGTGCCGCGGGAAGTCGGCCGGCTTGATCGGACTGTCGGGCGTGTCCGTGTACGGGTTGTTGTTGCAGTTGACGATGTAGCCGGCCGGCGGGTTGAACATTGCGGGCAGTTTGTCCCACGGGATCGGCGGACCCCACTCGGTGTCCTTCGTCGAGCCGTCCACCGGCCGCCGCCAGTCGAAGCGGTCATCGCGCTGATGCGTGGCCGCGAAGTAGAAGTAGGCGATGTTGCCATGGCGGTCGATCGCAATCCGGTTCCATTTGAAATGGTCGCCGCGGCGGTTGCTCCGGTAAATGTCATGAACGTCGTTGGCCTCGAAGTACTCGCTGCTCAGCAGCGCGAGGTTCACCGTCTCCAGGCCGGCCAGCCTGGCCGCGTAAGCAACGTGGCGGGCGCGGTCCTCGCGGACGATCGGCCCGTGGTGCGTGAAGCGCACCTTCCGCTGCACCTTGCCGCGTCCCTTGACCTCGATTTCGAAGCTGCGCGTCTCAATGTTGCGCCATTGGCCGTCATAGCGGTACTGGCCGGCGTTATCGGGATTGAGCTTCTCGCGGTAAATGTCGGCGGTATCGGCGGCGTTGTTGGTGGCGCCCCAAGCCACGTCCGGCGTGAATCCAATCCCGACATTCGCGAAGCCAAAGAACCCGGCGCCGTAAATCCAGCGGTTCCCGATCGTGAGCTGGTACTCGTGCCACCGCGTCACCCCGTCCCAGGGCAGGTGCGGATCCGACAGCAGCATCACCTCACCGTGGCTCGATTTCTTCGGTCCCACCACCCACATGTTCGAGGCGCCGGCGGGCGGGCTGGCCTGATCCGTGTCCCGGCTCTGCTGGCTGATGCCGCTGAGATCCTGCCGGGCGATGGCCCATTCCTGGTTGAACTGGAACCACTTGAGCAGCCTCATCTCGTCCAGCCCCGTCATCCGGTCGAACCACGCCGGTTTCGCCTCCGGGTGCTTCTCCAGATAGCGGTTGATCCCAGCCGCGTACGCATCCAGCACGGCTCGCACCTCCGCCGGCGTGGCCTGGTAAATCGTTTCGGAAATCTCCGGCACGCGAAACGCCCGCACCAGCACGTCCTGCTCGATCGCCTGGCGGGAGGCGGAAAGGCGGGCGGCTTGCCCGCGCGCCTGCATCACGTACTGCAGGATCGGCTGAACCCCGTCCTCGGCCTGCGCGTAGCCCAGCCCGAAGCCGGCGTCCGCCTGGCTGTCCGCGTAGATGTGCGGCACACCCCAGTTGTCGCGGATGATTTCGACCTCGCCGCCGCACGCTCCGTGGGTAAATAGCAGGAGCGCGGCGGCCGTTCCCGCGAGGGAAGGAAATATTTTGCTTCGGCTTTTCATTCCATCAGTCTCCCTGGATAACGGGCGTCGTTTCGACGCCCGCCGACAGCCGGCAAAGCCCGAACGAATTGCCGCCCGCAACGTAACCTCCCGCCGGAGCTTCCGCTGGATGGTTACTGGATCTCGAACGACGCTTTCTGGTCCCCGACGAAGACGTCGAAGCGGCCGGGCTCGACCACGCGGCGCATGGCGCGGTTGTAAAAGGCCAGCTCATTGTAATCGATCTTGAACTGGACGGTCTTCGTCTCCCCGGGCGCCAGCGAAATCCGGCGGAAGGCTTTCAGTTCCCTTACCGGCCGGGTGACGCTGGCGACCACGTCATGAAGGAAAACCATCACTACTTCATCGCCCGTCCGGCCACCCGTGTTTTTCACGTCGATGCTGACCGGAATCGGCTGCCCCCTGTCGATCCGCGCGGGGACCTTCAGATTGCTGTACTGGAACGTGGTGTAGCTGAGGCCGTCACCGAAGGTAAACAGCGGACTGGTCTTCCCGATCACGTATTTCCGGAAATATTGCGAAGGCTTGTGGTTGTAAATCGTCTGGATATGACCGGCGCTCCGCGGGAAGCTGATGGGGAGCTTGCCGCTCGGGTTCACCTTCCCGAACAGCACCTCGGCCAACGCCTGGCCCCCTTTGCAACCGGGCTCCCAGGCCTCGACCAGCGCGGGCACATGCCCGGCGATCCATTCCACCCCCAGCGGGCGGCCGCCCACCAGCACCACCACGGTGGGCACGCCGGTGGCGGAAACGCTTTTCACCAGGTCGAGCTGGTTGCCCGCCAGCGAGATCCGGGAACGGTCCACGTTCTCGCCGCTGGTTTTTTCCTTGTTCTCATAGCGCAGCGGATTCTCTCCCATCACCAGGATGGCCACGCCGGCGCCCTTCGCCTTCCGCGCCGCCTCACGGACGCGGGCCTCCTCGATGTGCTTCACCGAAGCGCCGCAATCGAAGTAATCAATAGCCACGCCTGGAGGGGCTATCTGGCGGAGACCTTCGACGATGGTAGTCACGTTCTCCTCGGGCTGCTCCAGCACCCAGTCGCCGAGAATCGCGTGCGTGTTCGCATTAGGCCCCGTGACGAAGACGCGCTTTACTTTGTTTGGGTCGATCGGCAGCACGCCGTCGTTCTTGAGCAGCACGATCGCCTTGCGCGCCGCCTCCAGCGCCAACTGCTGGTGCGCGTCGTTGAAGGTGACCGCGCGCGCCCGCGCCGGGTCCACCAGCGCGTTCTCGAACAGCCCCAGCCGGAACTTCGCCGTGAGGATGCGCCGCGCCGAGCTGTTGATCCGTTCCTCGGAAATCCGCGCCGCCTGGACCAGTTGCACCAGAGGCCCGAAAAAGTTCGGTCCGTGCATGTGCATGTCCATGCCGGCGGTCACGGTCTGGTAGACCGCCTCCTTTTGATTGGCGGCCACGTGATGCAGCGTGGCCAGCCGCTCGATGTCCATCCAGTCGCTGACAACGAAGCCGACGAAGCCGAACTCGCGGCGCAGGACTTCATTCATCAGCCAGCCGTTGGCATGGCACGGCACGCCGTTGATTTCGTTGTGGGCCGTCATCACCGTATAGGCGCCCGCGTCGACGGCGGCCTTGAACGGCGGCAGGTACACCTCGCGGACGGTGCGTTCGGAGACGTCCATCGGCGCCGCGTTCAATCCGTTCGGCGGATCGCCGCCGGCGGCGAAATGCTTGGCGCAGGCCAGGATCGCGTTCGGCCCGCTCAGATCCTTGCCCTGGTAGCCACGGACCAGGGCCGCGCCCATGCGCGACACCAGCAACGGGTCCTCGCCGAAGGTTTCTCCCACGCGCCCCCAGCGGGCGTCGCGGGCCACGTCCACGTTCGGCGAAAAAGTCCACTGGGCCCCGTTGGCGCGCACCTCTTCGGCCGTGGCCCGCGCGATTTGTTCGGCCAGGGCCGGATCGAAAGTGCTCGCCAGGCTGATCGGCGAGGGATACACCGTGGCGCCCCGCACCAGGCCATCGCCGTGAATGGCGTCGATGCCCAGCAGCAACGGGATCCGCCACCGGCTCTTCATCGCCAGTTTTTGCAAGGCGTTGGCCTCTTCCAGCGTCACCACATGCAGGAAAGATCCGATCTTGCCCTGCTCGGTCATCCGCTCGATGTCGGCGACGCGCAAGCCGGGATAGAAACCCGCCGCGTCGCTCTTCTTCATCCGCGCGGCGCTCATGCGGGCCTCGGACTGGCGGATGTGCTCGATCCCCACGTACTGGCACATCTGTGCTACCCGCTCCGCAAGCGTCATCCGGCCGAGCAAATCTTCCACACGCTGGTGGATGGGAAGTTTCGGATTCTGGTAAGGCAGCGTCTGGGCAAATGCCGCCACCGGTAGGAAACTCAACAACAGGATCGCCGTATGTTTCATGAGAGAGCCTCGCTCGGAACCTGTGAACATCATACCGAGAGTATGAAGGCAACGCGCGGGTCCCGGCAAGGCCGCCGGTGCGGGAGGCCGGCGATCTGAATAAGATTGGGAACCAGGCCCCCCGGAAGCGGAGGCGGGCCCGGCCCGGCTCTGAGATAATCGAGACCTTGGAGGTTTGTTGATGAAGCAAGGAACCAACGCGCCAACGAGCAGGCGCGGCTTCCTGTCCGCGGCCGGAAAGACAGTCGCTGGAGCCATGGCGGCCGCCTCGGCGCCCGCGATCCTCGGCGGGCGAACCGCGGACGCACCGCCGAACGTGCTCTTCATCGTTTGCGATCAAATGCGCGGCGACGCGCTGAGTTTTCTCGGCCCCGGTAATGCCCGCACACCGAACCTGGACCGCATGGCGCGCGGCGGAGTGGCTTTCGAGAACTGCTTCTCGAACAACCCGGTCTGCGTGCCAAGCCGCAAGTCGTGGTTCTCGGGCCGCTACCCGCACCAGCACGGCTCGCTGACGAATCGGGGAAAGCCGCTGCTGTTCTGGGCAGGTTCTCTGGCCGAACACTTCGCCGGGCGCGGCTATCGCACCGGCTACGTGGGCAAGAACCACACCTATGAGAAATCAGCGCTCGAGAAGTTCGCCACCGCCCACATCCGCAGCCGGGAGCCGTTCCGGGCCTACAGCGGATTCGTACCCCCCTGGTGGCACGGCGACGTCTACTGGCCGGAGGAGGACTGCCATCCGCGCATCAACACTGACGAAGCACTGCGGTTCCTGGACGAGCGCGGCCGGGAGCCGTTTTTCCTCCACGTGAGCTACTTCGATCCCCATCCGCCTTACATGGCGCCGGCCCGTTTCACCAGCCGCTACACCTCGGCCGGGATGGAGCTGCCGCCTTACGTGCCTCCGGACGCGCTTAGCCGGCGGCTGGCCGATCACGCCCGCGCCATGGGTTTCGACCGGATGACGAAGGCTGACCTCACCGAAACCATGCGCTACTACTACGCCCAGATCGAGTGGATCGACTCGGAGGTCGGGCGGCTGCTGGACGGGCTGCGCCGGCGGAACTTGTTGGAGGGCACGGTAGTAATCTTTTCCTCCGACCATGGCGACTTCATGGGCCATCACCGCATGGTGCGGAAAGGAATGTTCCTTTACGACGATCTGCTCCATGTGCCGATGATCTGGTACGCGCCCGGCCGGATCGCCGCTGGGCACCGCAGCGAGGCGCTGGCGCAAGGTATCGACGTCTTTCCCACCCTCGTCGATCTCACCGGCGGCAAGCGGCCCGAAGGGCTGATGGGCCGCTCGCTGCGCCCGTTTCTCACGGGGGAGCCGGACGCGGATCCCAACCATGCCATCTTCACCTCGGCCGCCTACGGGGAGCTGAGCGCCGAATCGCTGCACCCATCGCTGGCGCCCACCGACGGCAAGGCCAAGCCGCTCCATACCCGTGTGCTCGACCAGAACATCTCCCCCGGCTTCAAGACCTCGATGATCCGGACGCGGGAATGGAAATTCATTCTGAACGAATCCCGCCCGCCAGAGCTGTACAAGCTGGACGGCGGATGCGGGGAACGGGAAAACGTGGCCGGTAAGAGCGAGTACGCCGGTGTGCGCCGACAACTGGAGAGGAAGCTGCAACAGTGGTGGCCCTGGTGACGGGCCCGACCGCCGGCACGGATCGCCGCCGCGGGCCACGCGAAGAGTATTTCCAGCAAAGCAGAGGACCAGATCGCCTGATATCATGCCAGCAAGGAGGATTTCGATGCCGCTGACGCGCCGTGACTTTTGCACCTCGGTCGCCGCCATGGGCGCCGCGGCCCCGGCCGCCGCCAGCACGGCCGGCCGGGACCGGAAGATTTATTGGGGCGACCTTCACTGTCACTCCAACCTGAGCTACGGCGAGGGTGACCCGGAGACCGGCATCCGGGCCGCGCGGGAACATCTCGACTTCGCCACCATCACCGCTCACGCGGCCTGGCCGGACATGCCGACCGGTCCCGGACGCCTCAGTTGGGTGCGGGACTATCACCTGAAGGGCTTCGCCAAGGCCCGGCGCGGCTGGCCGGCTTTCCTCAAGATGCTGGCCCGCTACCGCGACGACGGCCGCTTCATCACCTTCGCCTCCTATGAGTGGCACAGCATGAAGTACGGCGACCGGACCATCGTCTATCGCGATCTCGATGGCGAACTGATCGTGCCCGACACGCTGGAGGAGATGAAGGCGCAACTGGAAGGCCGCCACGCCATCGTCGTGCCACACCATATCGCCTATCCCACCGGCTACCGGGGCATCAACTGGGACTACTACACCACGAAGCTTTCCCCGATCGTCGAGATCACCTCTAAGCACGGCACCTCGGAAACCGATTACGCCCCGTACCCGATGCTGCACACCATGGGGCCGCGGGTGGCCGACGGCGCAGCGCTCGAAGGTCTCCGGCGGGGTTATCATTTCGGCTTCGCCGGCTCCACGGACAATCACTCGGGCTTCCCGGGCTGCTATGGAGAAGGACGCCTGGCCGTGTTCGCCGACTCGCTCACCGTCAGCGGGCTCTGGGAGGCGATCAACGACCGCCGCACCTACGCCGCCACGGGCGACCGCATCGAACTGCACTTCGGCGTCAACGGCGAGGCTATGGGTAGACTGCTGCCCAACGCGCGGAGGAAGGAAATCTCATTCCGCGTCCGCGGCGAGGACTTCATCGATTATGTCGACATCGTTCGCAACGGAATTCCGATCCGCCGCGTCAACGGCGTCTTTCCCGGCGCCGCGCCCAAGCGCAAGCTCATGCGGGTGAAATTCCGCGTCGAGTGGGGCTGGGGTGACAAGTCGAAACGGCTGACCTGGGATGGGCGGTGCCGCATCACCGATGGGCGCATTCTCAACGTCGTCCCCTACTTCCGCGGCCAGCTCCTGCTGGCGCCGCGCCAGGCCTCCGAGAAGGGGCAGGAGCAGTTCACGCCCGTCCACACCATCCGCAACCGTACGGATAAAGGCTTCGACTTCCACTCCTACACCTACGGCAATCCGAACACGCTGACGCCGGCTACCAGCTCGGTGGTCATCGAGGCGGAGATGCCGGTTTCGGCACGGGTCAACGTGGTGGCCAACGGCGTGCGCGTGAGCCATACGCTTGCCGAGTTGCTCGACGGAACGCGCGGTTCGTTTCTGCGCGGCTGGCTGAGCGAGGCGGTGCAGATTCACCGGGCCGTGCCGGAAGAGGCGCTCGAGGTGAGCGGGGCGTTCACCGACGAGTTCTCCGGCCCGGCGTACTACTACGCACGGGTGCGGCAGTATAACAACCAGTGGGCCTGGTCCAGCCCGGTCCGCTTTCGGGACTGAGCGGGCCTGACGCAGACACAGTCGCAGAAATCGCCCAGGAGCAGGTTTGTGAGACTCAGACGATGAAACACCAAATTTACCGGCGAGAGTTTCTGGCGGCGGCGATGGCCCCGGCCGTGGCGTCCGCCGCCGCCGCTTCCCGCATCCGCGTCGGCTGCCAGACGCGCGCCTACGGCTCCCCGATCCGCGACCGGGCAAAGTTGCTGGCGGTCCTCGACGACCTGCGCGAAACCGGCTACGAGGGATTCGAGACGAATTTCCGGAGCCTGGAGTCGAGCTTCCCGAACCCGGCGCCGGTGCGCGCGGAAATCGAGAAGCGCGGAGTTCCCCTGATCGGCCTGCACATGGGCGCGAAGCTGTATGAGCCCGCGGCCATCGCAGCCGAACAGGAGCAGATCCGGAAAGTAGCCGGCGCCGTCGCCGCCCTCGGCGGCACTCACCTGATGCTCAGCGTGCACGCGCTGCCGAAGGGAGCCGCCGGCGAAGCCCGAAAGCGGGTTTTCGCCCGGCGCTCCGCGCAACTGAACAGAACCGGGCGCATGTGCCAGAGCCTGGGGCTGCGCCTGGCGGTTCACAATCACGGCCAGCAGGCGGCCAACAATGGAGCGGAGATCCGCGAAATCCTCCGCTCCACCGACCCGGCCGCCGTCTGGCTCTGCTTCGACGCGGCGCACGCGCAGGGAGCCGGAATGCAGGTGCTGCCTTTCGTGCGGGAGTACGCCGGACGCATCACCGCCCTGCACCTCCGCGACGTGCGTGGAGACAAGGAAGTGGAAATGGGCGCCGGCGAGTTTGACTTCCGCGGCCTGGGGCGCCTGCTCGCCGAGAAGCGCTGGACGGGGTGGGCGATCGTGGAGATCAATCGCGTGGCCGGCGTCTCCAGCCGCGAGCGCGTGCGCAAGGCACGCCTCCACCTGCGCAAGACGATGGGCATCTGACGCGCAGGATACGGACGGCTCACGTCGTCAGGGGACCGGTCTTACCGGTGAGGAAACTCTTGTTCTTGTCGCCCACCCAGTAGCGCTCGCCGGCGATGCACCAGATGAAGACGAGCGGCTCCTGTTGCGAGAACACCGGGTGATAGTTGAGCATCGGAATGGTCACCAGGTCGCCCGCCTCCACGCTGTGGACAAACGTGAGCGTCTCCGGCGATTCGTAGACCTCCATGGCCCCGCGGCCTTCGATGAAAATGTACGTCTCCTCCTGGTCGGTGTGATTGTGCGGCGGCCAGGAGCGGGCATACGGCTCAAAGAACGTGTAGCCGGCCACCAGCTTGTCGGCGCTTTCGCCGATGTCGAACATCAGGTAAACGGTCTTGCCCGCCAGCCGGCGAATGCGCTCTTCCCGTTGCGAGAATTCGGCGAACGGGGAATGGAACACCGGATGCGCGCGCTCGGCGGGCGCCGAGGTCTGAAACAGGCGCGCCGGCTCCTCCGCATCGTTGCGCAATGAGAAGGGCGCGCCGCGAGGAACGTAGAGAGTGTCATAGCGGGCGAGAGCGTACTCGGCGCCTTCCACCCGGCAGATCGCGGACCCCTTCCACAGAAACAGCAGGCTCTCGCGCCCGGGCAGGCTAACCGGTTGCGAGACGCCGCCGGGCGGAAGTTCGTACTCGGCGCAATCGAGAAACTGGAGCCCGGCCTCGGCGTGCACAAACCGCTGCCGGCAAATGGCCGCAGGCTGATCCCGCCGGTACAGTTTCCCCGGCGGGACGGCGGTTGATCGGGTGTTCGAAGACGACGTCATGGGTAACCTCCGTAATTCCATCGGTAAAGCCGCGGCCGCGCTCCGGGCGTGATTCCTTCCCTCTCTGCCCGCTTATTCGAAAACAACCATGACATGCGGCCCCACCTCCGGAATCGTATACACCGTCCAGCGCCCGCGCCGGGAGCCATGCAGGCCGAGCCGTTTGGGCCACACGATGGTGGCCTTTTGTCCCGCTCCGGAACCGGCGGCGATGGCAACCTCGACGTTCGCGGCCTTCAGGTCCGTCT
>CAZXVW010000159.1:0-10052 GCA_964644025.1 uncultured Solibacteraceae bacterium
TTCGGCAAGGGGCGGAGCATTTACCTCAGCGGCGAGGAGCTCGGCTTCGGCGGCGCGCCCAACGTGCTGGGCGAGCTGGCCCGGCGGCTGATTGGCCCCCCGGCGGTGAAGGTAACCGGCCGCCGCGACTACTCCTGTGTGCTGAACCGTAAGGGAAACGACCTGCTGCTGTACGTGTTCAATAACAGCACCGGTTCCCGCACCAATCTGGGCGGGGAGACGGCCCCGGCGCCCCGTCCCACCGCACTGGCGACCTATCCGGAAGAAGCGTGGCTCACCATCGATACCAGCGTGCTGAAGGGAATCACCGGCGCTGAAGAGATACCTTCCGGGCAGCCCCTGAAGCTCAGCCGGAGCCCCGGTTCGGTTTCGGTGCACTTCTGGGCATCCCCGTCGGTCACCACCATCCGGTTAGTCAGCAGCGGGCGCCGCTGAGCTGATCTGGAACAGTTGCAGCCGGGGCAGCCCGTCATTCCCATACAGCTCTGAATGGATTCGGGGCGGTCACGCCGTCAGGCGCCCGCGTGACTTTTTATATTGACAGTACTTGACACTGTCGAGATTGTGAGCTATCCTTTTTGGTGAGGAGTGACAGTGAAAGCTTCACCGAAGAATTTGTTGACGCTGGCTGAATTGTCCCAAGAGAGCGGAATTCCGCGCCGCACGATTCGGTTTTACATCTCCCGCGGCTTGATCGAGGGGCCGGTGAAGGCTGGAAAGCACTCGGCGTATGATTGGACCCACCTTAAGCGATTGAGGCGGATTCAGCAGTTGCAGGCCAAGGGAATGACGCTGGCCGAAATCGGCCGGGAACTTGTGAAGGGGAATGTCAGGGTGCGACTGGCGCGGCCGGTGACCTGGCAGAGTTACACGATCGCCGACGACGTCACCGTGAACGTGCGGAGTGGAGTCAGCCCGTGGCGAATGAAGCAGATTCGCGAGTCCCTGGAGGAGCTGGCATCCCGGCTTGCCGGAACAGGAGGAAGCAAGAGGAATGATGATAATGCATAACGAAATCGACACACCAGGAATGGGATTCGTCCCGATGCGGGCGCACGGGGAGGAAACCGTACGTTTGTCCATGCAGCAACTCTATCTGACCGGACAGGTGCTGCCGGCCGGGGCGCGTCTTCTGGTCCGGCACTCGTTTCGCTCCTCGGAGCCGGAGCCGGCCGAAGTGGTCTACTGTTTTGCTCTGCCACGGGACGCTGCGTTGCGGCGGTTCCGGGTGGCTGGTGACGGGTTCTCCGTTCGTTCGGAGTTGAAGACAACCGCCCAGGCGGTGGAAAGCTACGAAGCAGCAATGGAAGCGAGGCATCTGGGGGTCCTCGCCCGGCAATACGAGGATGGTTTGATCAATCTTGCCGTGGGAAACCTGCGGCCCTCGGAGACGGTGACGGTGTGGCTGGAAATTCTGGCCGGCGTGGAGTTGCGCGATGATGGGTTGCGGTTCCGTTTCCCGTTCACTCTGGCGCCTTCCTATCACGCCAAGGCGCGCGTGGCCGTCATCGAAGAGGGTGTCGCCGAGGTAGAGTTGCCGGAAGAGGGATTCGGCGATCTGCTGCTGCCCCGTTTTCACGCCGATGCCCACGGGCTTCACGAGATTGGTTTCGACTTGACGGTGAACGGCGGAGGGGGACCGGTGGAGATCGGTTCTCCCTCCCACACGATCAACATCCGGGAAGCGGCTGACGGTTCGCGGCGGGTTCGTCTGGCCGCGGCTTCCGACGTGCCGGACCGCGACCTGGTTCTCGATGTGCGCACTCCGGATGAGCAGGAAAAGGTGATCGGCGGCGCCACCTCGGACGGGCGGCGGCATTTTGCCGTCCTCGTACCATCCGGGCGGTTCGGGGAGGCTGTTCAAACGCCGCGCTCGGTTGTATTTCTGCTGGACCGCTCGGGTTCGATGTCGGGGAAACCGATTCAGCAGGCACGCAAAGCCCTGGCCGCCTGTCTGTCCGCATTGAACGCGGAGGACCGGTTCGGCCTGGTGGCGTTCGACAGTGTGATTGAGACCTTCGCTCCGGCGCTGATGCCGGCAACGCTGGAACATCGTGAGCAGGCGGGTGAATTCCTGGCAGGGATCGACGCGCGGGGTGGAACCGAACTTGCCGCCGGGGTGGAAGCCGCGGTGGAACTGCTCAAGGGTGGGGAAGGCGAGCTTTTCGTCCTGACCGACGGTCAAGTGTACGGCGCCGGCCCAATCCTGGCCCGGGCAAAAGCGACGGGAATCCGTCTCCATTGTCTTGGGATCGGAAGCGCCAGCCAGGACCGTTTCCTCGGTCTGTTGGCCCGCGAAACAGGTGGAATCAGCCGCTTTGTCACGCCGCGGGAACGAGTGGACGCCGCCGCACTCGAGTTGTTCGCTTCGGCGAGCCGCCCGGTGGTGAACCATCTCAAGGTCATCCCGGAAGAATCCGCGGACATCCGCATCGAGCCCAATCCCCCGAAGATGGTTTTCTCCGGGACCCCCTTGGTCCTTTGGGGCGAATGCGGATCGCCGGCCGGCGGGGCTATTGTGCTGCAGTGGGATTCCGGGAGCGGCACCAGGCGCTGGAGAATTTCCCTGGAAGCCGAGGACAACCAGTCGGCGGACACGGTGCGATTGCTCCGGGGCGCACGGCTGATCACCGACCTGGAAGCCCGTTTCGAGGGGGAGACAGAAACAGGCAAGCTCGCAAAACGCCATCGGGACCGGATTACCAAGAAGCTTGAAGCTCTCAGCACACGCTATGGCCTTGCCAGCCGGGCGATGTCTTTGGTGGCTGTGGTGGAGCGGGCGGGGGATCATCCCGGCGAACCGCCAAAGACGGTGGTGGTTCCGGTGGGACTCCCGCAGGATGAGGAGTTCGAAGGGGTTTTCGGCCCCCCGCCACCGATGGCTGCTGTTACACCCCGGTACTCCGTCGACTTCTCCGCCGACCGGACGATGGAGGTCTCTGCCCTTGCAACTCCGGCTCCGCTTTCTCGCCCCGCGAGAAGATCGAGATTGCTAAAATCGGCGCCACCGGTCTCCGAACCGGAAGACGAGACTTTCAAAACCCTTCTGGATCTGGTAGCCCGGCTGGAAGCCGACGGCGGAATGCCTGGAGACACCGAAGCGGAACGGATTCTGGCCACCGTTCATGTGCTGCTGGCTCTTGCCACCGGCGGTGGAGGGAACCGCGACCGTCTGTTTCGCTTGCACATTCGCAAGATGGAGGACTTCCTCAGGCGGACGTTGCCAGACTCGCTTACCCGTGAGCAAGAAGGTGCGGTTCGCGCGGCAATGACGGCGGTCCATTCCGGCGGCTTCCTGAAAGCCGGCCCGCAGCAGTGGCTGGAATGGGCGGCAAATGTGGTTGAGGGCCGCGACACGGATCCCGCCCGCGGCTGGACGAGGCTCGTCGCGGCGTTCGGCGGCGGAGCCCCACGAGTGTGAGAAACAATCCACCCAACAGAAACACGGATGTGGCGCCCGGTTCCGGGTTGGAGACCGTGGGGATGGGATCCCGGCGAAAGGCCATCCGGCGGCCAGCGTAGAGGCCGGCGCGGGGCGCTGGAAACCATCTTGAACCTGAGCGTCGCAGAAGTGGCTGGACCGAAGGCCCCCGGCAAGGCCAGCGGTGAGATTCGCTGACACGGCTCGCAACCGGGCCAGGCTCGCCTGGAGATCACGAGGGGCTGAGAAAACAGGCAATCATCACGCCCAGCGCTCGATGGCCGCCCGCTCATAGCGCAGCAGACCGTCCGCAGCCGGTTGCCCCCGCCGGGAGAACGGTTCTCCCCCTCTGTGCCAACATGAGTGAGACACCTTCCCCAGCCTAAATTACTGTCGAGAGCGGAGAAGGAATGAAGGTGAATGAACACGCTGAACTCGACAAGCGTGGAACCGAGGCCTGCGGAGCTCGCCGCCCCGGCGCGCCCGTTGCGGCAGCCTTGCCCGCGGCCTCCGGTGGTTGTCCTGCCGGGGGCTGTCAGAACACGCCGTGCGCGCCGAGAATCCTGATGCCGATTACCAGCAAAACAACACCGCCGGTCAAAGCCGCATAGCGGGCAACGGGCAAGCGGCGTCCGACATATCCGCCCAGATGCAACCCGCCAGCCGTGAACACACCGGCCACGAGGCCGATCACTAGAGCCGGAACCCAGACGGAGACCCGCAGCATGGCTAGCGTCAGCCCCACCGCCAGCGCGTCGATGCTCGTCGCCACCGAGAGCATCACCAGAGGCCACCCTCTGGTCGGCTCAACGCCTTGCATCTGCTGTTCCCCATCACGAATCGCCCCAATCACCATTCGTCCGCCAATGAGCGCGAGCAGGCCGAATGCGAGCCAATGGTCGATCGAGGAAATCAGCTTCTGAACCGTCAGCCCGGCCCCCCAGCCGATGACCGGCATCATCGCCTGAAACAGTCCGAAGTGCCACGACAGCCGGAAAGTCTGCCGGCCGGATATCCGCCGCAGCGTCACCCCCGCCGCAATGGAAACCGCGAAAGCGTCCATGGCAAGCGCAACCGCGACAGCGATGATTTCGATCGAGGACACTTTACAGCGCTGCTCCCTTTGCCATTGAGCTTCTGGCCTGGCTGCGGCGCAGCATGATTTCATTTGCACTGCAAACCAGGAAGAGCAAACCGTGAGTGTCGCACAAACCCGTCCGCGGGATCTTGGGAGGCTCCATGATCCTCCACTGCTGTCCGAATCAGCTTTCCTTCACCGGCCCCCGTTGCTACCGCTGTTAGGCCACGCGGCTGAGCCGGAGTGTCGGTCAGCCTGGCTCAGGTTCCAACAACGAGACGAAGACAACCCAATAAGATTCACTCGCAGCCCGGAGCCGGGAGGCCGGTCATCAGAAGGCAACTCGTCTTGAACAGTTTTTCCACTCTGCGGCCCGAGCCGAGCCCACCACGGCTAAACCGGCAATGATACTCCTTCACCGCGGCTTTCTGCTCGCTTGAAGTGATTGGAGCGAATGGATCGCTGCGAACGGTTACCGGTTCTGCCGTCTCCCGGCGATCCCGGGAATCGTTCCGGCAAACTCGATCTTCACCGGATAGGCGAAACCATAAGACGGCCTGGCCGGCAAGCATGGCGGGCTTTGGCTACGGGCCTCCGCCCTCGGACCGGCCGCGGCCGGTAAGGCAGCCGTCGGCATTCCACCCTCCCTGCGGGAACCGCTGCCGTTTCTCGTCGCCCTGCTACCGGCGCAAGTGACCCTACGCCGGGCTTTGACTCAGGTCGAATCCAATCAGAAGACTATCTGCAAGCCGAGCTGGATGTAGCGGCCGCTCGTGGCGCTGCTGATCCGCCCGAAGCTCGCATGCCCGAGGTTGCGGTTCGGCACACCGAAGTCCGGGTGGTTGAATGCGTTGAAGAACTCCGCCGAGAACTTCAGGTAGATCTGCTCGTTGAAGTAGAAGCGCTTGTTGAGCGAGAAATCGAAGTTGATGCGTCCATCGGCCCGTACGACACCCCGGCCCGAGTTACCGAAAGTGTAATCCGGCGGCCGCTCAAAGGCATCCAGATTGAACCAGCGCTCGACGGTCCGCTCCCCGGTCGGCAGGTTCGGGTCGCCGACAATGTTAGCTCGTGGCGTCCCGGCGGGATAATTGATCTTGGGACTCTGGACCCGTACCCCGAACGGTCCGCCGCTTTGCAAAACAGCAATCGTGCCGATGGTCCATCCGCCGATGAGGTGCGACAGCGGCCCGCCGGTCACCCACGTGCGGTTCCTTCCGAACGGCAGGTCATAGACCGAACTCAGGGTGAACCGATGGACGATGTCGATCGCATTCGGGCCTTTGTCCAGCTTCCGGTTGTAATAGTCCATGTACAGCGCGTTGTCGCCGACAGCGCCGGAGTTGGCATAGTCGATGTTGCCGATGTTGCGCGACCAGGTGTAAGTGGTCAGGAAACTCAGTCCATGGGAGAACCGTTTCTGCAGTTTGATCACCCCGGCATGGTAGTTCGAGACTCCGAGTGTCGGCAGATTGATCTGAACGTTATTGAACTGCGGGAACGGCCGCAACGGCTGCTTGTTACCCGGCCCCATCAGTTCCACCGGCAGGCAGTTGATCTGCAGGTCGGAGTTGGGCATTTTCCGGGAAAGGTTTCCCATATACGTCAGATCCACCAGCATGTTGCCCGGTAACTCGCGCTGAATGCCGAAGTTGAACTGCATCGAGTAGCCGGTCTTCCGGTTCCACTCGTAGAACTCCAGGCTCTGCTTGGGCTTCTTGCCAACGGGGACAGCGCCAAAGCCATCGCCGAGCTCCGGCTTGGTTAGCTCCACCCCTTGCGGCCCGTTCTGCATGTAGAAAGCGGGCGTCGCTCCTTGATCTTGCGTGGAATCCGAGGCCGAGCGCTGAAAGCCGAGAGCTGCCGATGCGGGAGCGCCGTGAGCGAACGGGTGGGCGTAGAAAACGCCATAGCCGCCGCGCACCACCCACTTCTGGCTGCCCATCGGTTTCCAGGCAAACCCGATGCGCGGGCCGAAGTTGTTCCAATCCGTATCGTACGGGTTGGTGCGGAATCCGTTGACGCCGCCGAACTTGACCACCCCGGGCGTGCCGGAGACCGGGTTGATCTGGTGCAAATCAAAGCTGTTGAACCGCAGGTTCCGGTCGGTGATCGGGGTATCGGTCTCCCACCGCATGCCGAGGTTCAAGGTGAAATCGCGCGTCACTCTCCAGTCATCTTGCACGAAGCCCGCCAGGTACCAGTTATACCTGTCCAGGGCTTCCTGATCCTGTAAGCGGAAACTGTTGACAAAGCCCAGCAGGAACGAGCCAAGGGCATAACCAGTCTTGCCCACGGCAGGGATTCCGGTGCCCGAGTCAGCGAAATTGTACTGACCCGAGATGATCGGGCGGTTCACTTCGTAATTCCAGCTCTGGCGCGCCTGCCAGCCGAATTTCAGCACGTGGTCGCCCTTGATCCAGGTCCAGTTATTCACCCACTGGTGCTGGCCGATGGGGAACTGGGCGCGCTCACCACTATTTCCCAGGTTACTGAACCCTGTGACGCGGATCGCGGGAAAGGCGCCGCCGGGCACCCCCTTCATCCCGAGATCTTCGACGATCGTGGTGCCGAGACCGCCGGATATCGAATGGTGTTTCCGGGTGCCATAGGTATAGCGCACGTCCATCAGCAAGGTGGGTGTCCAGTTGTGTGTGTCGGCGAACAGCAGCGTGTGCTGCGGAGAATTGTTGCCTATTCTTGATGGTTCGGCAATTTTGTCTGGGTAGACGGAGCCATTTCTGTTATTGTTTGCCCCATAGATGTAACGGAAAAAGAAATGGTTCTTGTTGGTCAACATGTGGTCGACTCTGGCCACGACGGCCTCTCTCGGTTGCAGGTTCGTCTTGTTGCCCGCAAAGTTCTGGGCCCCGGCGATGTTTACAGCCGGCCTGTTCGGCCGCGGGTAGTAGTCGAGGAGCTGCTTGGTAACGCGGTCGAACCGCGATGACGGTATCACATTCCCAGGGAACGGAGTGCGGGTGATCGTCCCATCCGGTTGGGTCGCATTCGTCGCCGGGTCGTACAAGGTGATGAGTTTCCCCTTGGTGTCATAGGTCTGAGAGAAGTCTCCCTGCCGTTGGAGATCCGAGGGCACCGTCAGAATCTGGGTTGCCCCGATCGAGTGCTTGGTTTTCTCGACGGCGACGAAAAAGTGGGTTCGGTTCTTGATGATGGGTCCGCCCACGGCTCCGCCAAACAGGTGATAGCGGCGAACGGTCTTCTGCTTTTTCCCGTCCTTGATGGGAGCGAAGAAACCGGCGGCATCGAGTTTGTCGTTGCGGAAGTACTCGTAGGCGCTCCCGTGAAATTCATTGGTGCCGGATTTGGTGGAGGCGACGATGACGCCGCTCGCTGAACCGCCATACTCAGCCGCGTAGGAGTTCTCCACGATGCGGAATTCACGAACGGCAGTCACTGGAGGATCGGTGCGCGACTGGCCGACCCCCAGGCGCATGTTCTGCAAGGTTCCGCCGTCGAAGATATAAGCCTGATTGCGCGAGCGGCCGCCGGCGAGGCTGAACTTCGCTCGGTGTCCCCCCTGGAGGAAAACTACCGCCCCGGACAGCGCAACCAGGTTCAAGGAACGGCGGTCCGTCAGGGGCATTTCCTGCATTACCCGCTGTTCCATCATCTGGCTGACCGTGCTGGTCGTGCTCTCCAGCAGCGGTGCCTCACCGGTCACGGTCACCGTCTCCGTGACTGCCCCGAGTTCCATCCCGATATTGAGTTCGAGCACCTGGGCTGTTTCCAGCTTGATGCCTGATCTCTTGAACGTCTTAAACCCTTGCAGGGTAGCCGAGATGGTGTAAGTCCCCGGTTGCAGGGCGGCAAATGTGTACATCCCGGACTCGTTGGTCTGCGTGGTGGTGCTGACGCCCGTCTCCTGGTTGAGCGCGACCACATCCACGGCCGGTATCACGGCGCCATCCGGGTCGGTGACCCGGCCAGTGATCCGGCCCAGGGAAGTTTGCGCGAGCGCAAACGAAGAAAGAATCACGGCCAGTCCCACAGCAATGAGAACCGGCCGGGCTCCCATGATGAACTTTCCCATGTTTGTCTCCTGTTGTAAGTTATTCTTCTCGCCAACACGATTGCGAGCGGGCGGAGAAACAGCGCCACAAGTGGAATGACCTTGAATTCGTTGAAGCGAACGCGAGCCTGCGTGTTCTAAACTTGCTTTGTCTCACGCCCGAGTCTCCCTACGGGACACTGAGACAAGGCGGCCTACGATCCCCGCCTTGTGCAGGCCATTATATGGTCCGGGCCGCTGGGCGTCAAGGTCTCATTCGGCTGAATATCAATCCTCGTTAGAAATGTCCCTTTCCTTCTCTTTTGTCCGGGCCTCCGCCCGGGCCCAGGCGGGTGACACCGAAGGCGGAACGCGAAGTAGGTAGTCACCAGCCATTGCAAATCCGGAACCCTCTTCCCAGCTTCGCGATGCGCTTCATCCGCCGGAACCTTTCCCTTCGCACCGTGCTAAAACCAGAAACGGGTGCTGCACGGCGCCGCGGAACTTTTCACCTCCGGAACTGAACCAACGGCGCCCGGCACGCCGGGGGCCACTGCCTCCCGGCCAGGCCAGGGCGCGGATTGCGCCGGCCATCGTTATTTGAAAACTGAATATCGCCGCGCTCCGGGTCGCCGCACCACTGCCGGCGAAATAGGGTTCTTGCGACGAAAAAAAGTGACGATTCGAACCCAATTTCACGCAACCAGCTACCGTATCAACAAGATAGCTTGTGGAAATCAGGATCGCTCAGCACCGTCTCGGCCGGCCAGAAACGCCACACCCCGTCACGGTCTTCCCTCCGCGCCCGGCCTTCCACTTCCAGGCGTCTCAGGTGGCTGGCCGCTTCCCCCACGGCAAACCACTTCGACATCGGCGGGAAGCCTTTCCAGGAATCGGCAATGATGTCCCAGCTCATCTGGGCGGCCACCTGGTAGATCGTTTGCGGACCGGCGGCCAAAATGTTGAGAATCTCCTCCAGCCGCTCCTGGTGGTGTTGCTTGAGTTCTTCGATCCGGCGGCGGCAGTCACGAATCACGCCCCGGTGTCCAGGCAGAACCAGCTCCACCTCGAGCCGGGCCACCTTGTCCAGACTCGCCAGGTAATCACCCAGAGGGTCCGACTCTTCCTCCCACAACGTGATGTTCGGCGTGATGTCACCCAGAATGTGATCCCCGGACAACAGCAGCTTCCGGTGCGGCTCATACAGGCAGAAGTGGCCGGTGGTGTGTCCGGGAGTGGCCAGGCACTCGAAACGGTACTCTCCGATCTCCAGCAACTGGCCGTCGCTCACGAAGGTGAACGGCGGGTACCGCGGCGGAATGTAGTTCAGGCCGGGATGCCGCCGCACCGAAGCCTCGATTTCGCTTTCCGGATACCCGGCTTTGCGGGCCCGCTCAACCAGCATTTCCAGAAACACGCCCGGGCTGGAAATCGACTCGAGCAGTTCCGCGTCCGGCCGGCTGAAATACACCACCGCGTCCCTGGATGCCAGCGACGTCACCAGCCCGATGTGATCCGCGTGAAGGTGCGTGATGAAGAAA